>DASPWW010000001.1:0-6963 GCA_035637595.1 Solirubrobacterales bacterium
GCGATCAGGGTCCTCGGCAGGGCCTGGCTGCGGGTGCTCTGGCGCTGCTGGCAGGACGGAGTCCCCTACGACCCCTCCAAACACGGCAATTTGCGCCGTCTCGAAACGGTGGAGGGTTGACACAGGGAGTCTCATGCCGCCTCCTCCTCTGGGCTGCCGTCCCCTTCGGGGCGGACCCGCGGGCGATGCTCGCCGGTCGGGTCCTCCTCGCGGACGGCGTCCTCGCCGAGCCCGAAGGCCTCGTGCAGCGCCCTCACGGCGTCGGGCACCTGATCGGCGGAGATCACGCACGAGATCTTGATCGGGGAGGTGGAGATCATCTCGATGTTGATCTTGCCCTCGCCGAGCGTGCGAAAGACCTTCGCCGCGACGCCGGGATGGCTGCGCATGCCGGCCCCGACGATCGAGACCTTGCCGATCGACTCGTCGGTCAGCACGCCGGTCCCCAGCTCGAGCTCGGCCAGGGTGTCGGTTGCGGTCGCCAGGTCGTCGCGCGGGACCGTGAACGAGAGGTCGGCGCCGTGCGCGGGCTCGACGGGCTCGTTCTGGATGATCATGTCGACGTTGACGTTCGCGTCGGCGAGCGCGGTGAAGATGCGCCCCGCGATCCCGGGCTCGTCCGGGACCCCGGTCAGGGTGACGCGCGACTCCTGCTCGGAGTGCGTCACGGCGGTGACGAGCGGGCGTTCCATTGTCTCCTGCTCTCCGAGCACGAGGGTACCGGGGGCCCCGTCGAACGAGCTGCGGCAGTGAATTCGCACCCCATAGTTGCGTGCGTACTCGACGGCACGCAGCTGCAGCACCTTGGCTCCCGAGGCGGCCATCTCGAGCATCTCGTCGTACGAGACGACGGGGAGCTTGCGGGCGTCGGAGACGATGCGCGGGTCGGCGCTGAACACGCCGGCGACGTCCGTGTAGATCTCGCACAGGTCGGCGTCCAGTGCCGCGGCGAGCGCGATCGCTGTGGTGTCCGACCCGCCGCGGCCGAGCGTGGTCACATCGCGGCTGTCGCCCGAGACCCCCTGGAAGCCGGCCACGAGGACGATCCGGTCGGCCTCGAGCGCGTCGCGAATCCGGTCGGCGCGAACGTCGAGGATTCGGGCCTTGGTGTGCGAGGAGTCGGTGACGATCCCCGCCTGGGAACCGGTCAGCGACAGCGCCTCGTGGCCCATGTCGCCGATCGCCATCGCACACAGCGCGCACGAGATCCGCTCGCCGGTCGACAGCAGCATGTCCATCTCGCGCGCGGTGGGACGCTGCGAGACCTCGTGAGCCATCGCCCACAGCTCGTCGGTCGTCTTGCCGCGCGCCGAGAGCACGGCGACGACGCGCTGGCCCTGCTCGCGGGCGACGACGATGCGCGCCGCGGCGCGCCTGATGTCCTCGGCCGCCGCGACAGACGTGCCGCCGAACTTCATCACGACGATGTCTCGCTTCTCGCTGGCCATGGGAGCGACCCAGGATAGGAGCAAAGCGGCGCGCGCCGTGTGGGCCGCCGCGGGCCGCCCTCTGGATTGCGGTGCGCCGCGCGGCGATACTGGCGCCGCATGGCTCGACCCACCAAGTCCCAGGTCGCTGGCCGGCGGGCGGTCGCGATCGCCGTCGCCGTCGCCGCGACGGCGCTCGTCTGGCTCGTGTTCATCCGCGGCGGCGGGGGTGAGGGTGGAGGCGGGGGCGCGGCACCGGCCGGCGAGGTGCCGGCCTCGGTGCGCGATCTGGTCGACGAGCTCAGCCCGGAGGAGAAGATCGACCAGGTGCTGCTGCTGGGCTTCGAGGGCACGGACGCCGGTGCGGAGATCGTCGCCGAGCTGCGAGAGCGCCAGCTCGGCGCCGTTCTGGTTACCGATCGCAATTGGGTCGATTCCTCGCAGCTCGAGGCGCTGGTGGCCGAGCTTCGCGCGGCCGCGCGCTCCGGTGGAAGGATCCCGCCGCTGATCGCCGCGCCCCAGGAGGGCGGCCCCTTCCGCGCCTTTCCGGACCTCCCGCCGTCCCAGCGCCCGCTCGACGTCGGCGACTCGGGCGATCCCGAGCTGGCGGAGAAGTCGGCGCGCGAGGCCGGGATCGCGCTTCGGGGCATCGGCTTCGACCTCGACCTCTTCCCGGTCGCCGACGTCGCGACGCTCGACAGCCCGATCGCCGATCGCGCCTACTCCGACGACCCGGCGGTCGCCGCGGCGATGACGGCCGCGGCGATCCGGGGGTGCCGCGCCGCCGAGATCGCCTGCGCTCCGAGTCACTTCCCGGGGCTCGGCGCCGCCTCGCAGAGCACCGAGGAAGGGCCCGCGACCGTGAGCCTCGACATCGCGGGGCTTGCGGCGCGCGACCTCACCCCCTTCGAGACGGCGTTCAGGGCGGGTGCCCCGGCCGTGGTGCTGTCCCACGCCTTCTATGCCGCATTCGACGCCGTCACGCCGGCGTCGCTGTCGAGCCTCGTCACCCACGACCTGCTGCGCGACGACCTCGGCTTCGAGGGAGTCGCAATCACGGACGATCTCGGCGCCGGGGCCATAAAGGCCCGGGGGGCGGCGTCCGAGGTCGGCGGAAAGTCCCCGCGCGGCGGCTCGGCGGTGACGGCGGCGGCGATCGCCGCGCTCCAGGCCGGCGCCGACCTGCTGATGATCTCGGCGCCCGAGGACCAGGCCGGCGTGACCGACGCGCTGATCGAGGCGGTCGGCACCGGCGACATCTCGGAAGATCGCCTCGACGAGGCGGTGGGTCGGGTGCTCGTGCTCAAGCAGCAGCTCGGGCTGATCGAGCGCTGACGCGGCGATGCCGTGTGTGATCAACCCCACATTGCGCGACCTTGCACGGTGATATATCTGCCCGATAGATGGAGCTCAGCAGCACCGCATACGTCGTCCTCGGGATGTTGCGTGAGAACGCGCGCACGGGGTACGAGATCAAGCAAGTCGTGGACAACTCGACGCGCTTCTTTTGGGCGGCGAGCTATGGCCAGATCTATCCCGAGCTGAAGGAGCTCGCCAAGCGGGGACTCGTAAGGGGAGAGTCCGAGCCGCACGGTGCTCGCAAGCGCACCGTCTACAGGCTGACGCCGGAGGGCCGCGACGAGCTGCGCCGCTGGCTCGAGCGGGAGCCCGAGGCCTTCGAGCTGCGTGACGAGGGTCTGCTGAAGCTGTTCTTCTCGGCCGCGTCGTCCCCCTCCGCCGCGGCCGGCGCGGTCGCCGCCAAGCGCCGCTACCACGAGGACAAGCTGGCGGCGCTGCGCGCAATCGAGCCGCTTGTCGAGGGATCGGATGACCCCTATCCCCACATGGTGCTGAGCCACGGGATCGAGCTCAGCGAGTGGACGATCGAGTGGTGCGAGCGCGCCGAGCGCCAGCTCGCCCGCAAGTCGCAGCGGAGGGCCGCGTAGC
Organism: Solirubrobacterales bacterium; assembly: GCA_035637595.1. Classification (GTDB taxonomy): domain Bacteria; phylum Actinomycetota; class Thermoleophilia; order Solirubrobacterales; family 70-9; genus DASPWW01. The sequence goes on from DASPWW010000001.1 coordinate 3,375, forward strand.
GATGCTCGACCGGCTCGCCGGCCTCGCCGAGCGACGTGGACGCCGCGTGGTGCTGATCAGCATCGCCTTCTTCGCGATGGCCGGCGCGCTCGGCGCCGGGGTCGCCGACCGGCTCGATCCCTACGGGGCCGACGACCCCGATACCGAGAGCGTGCAGGCCCAGGACCGCCTCGAGGCCGCCGGGTACCGCGGCACCGGCGTCGTCGTCCTGATCAAGGGGGACGTCACCTCGGCGGCGGGCCGCGAGCGCGTCGAAGAGATCGCGGACCAGGTGGCCAAGGACGACGCGGTCCAGCAGGTCACCGGGTACCTCGACACAGGCTCACGCGATTTCGTCTCCGAGGACGGCGACGCCACCTATCTCGCAGTGCGGCTGATGCCGACCGAGGATCGCGAGCTCCAGGACGCCGGCGAACGGATCCACGAGGAGCTCGCCGGCGAACCCGGAGTCAGCGTCGGCGGCACGGCCCTCGCCAACCAGCAGGTCAACGAGCAGGTGGAGCACGACCTGCGCCACGCGGAGCTGCTCGCCTTCCCGCTTCTGTTCCTGCTCTCGCTGCTTTTCTTCCGCAGCCTCGTCGCCGCCGCGCTGCCGCTGCTCGTCGGCGGGCTGGCGATCGTAAGCACGTTCCTGATGCTGCGCGTGGCCAGCGAGCTGACCTCGATCTCGATATTCGCGCTCAACCTCGTCACCGGGCTCGGGCTCGGGCTCGCGATCGACTACAGCCTGTTCGTCGTCTCGCGATACCGCGAGGAGATCGCGCGCTCGGGGCCCGGCCTCGAGGCGATGCGGCGGACGCTCGCCACGGCGGGGCGCACGGTGTTCTTCTCTTCGCTGACCGTCGCCGGGGCGCTCGCCTCGCTGCTCGTCTTCCCGCAGCGCTTCCTGTACTCGATGGGGCTCGGGGGATCGCTCGTCGCGCTGATCGCCGGCTCGATCGCGCTGCTCATCCTGCCGGCCGTCCTGGCGCTGCTCGGCAACCGCGTCAACTCGCTCGCGCCCGCCTTCCTGCAAAGCCGCGCGGAGCGTGACGCGCAGCCCGCGAGACGCGGCTTCTGGTACCGGCTGTCGCGCTTCGTGATGCGCGCTCCCGGCCGCGTCGCGGTCGCCAGCGCGGCGCTGCTGATCGCGCTCGGGATCCCGTTCTTCGGGATCGAGTTCACGTTCGTCGACGCACAGGTGCTGCCGAGCTCGGCGAGCGCACGCCAGGTCGACGACGCGCTGCGAGCCGACTTCCCGCCGTTCCGCGACACGCCGATCCAGATCGCGGTCGCGGGCGACAGGCGGGAGGCGGAGCGGGTCGCCGATCGCGCCGGGAAGCTCTCGGGCGTGGCCGCGGTCCAGCCGCCGGAGCGGCTCGACCGCGACACCTACGCGGTGGAGGTGATCTCGAACGACGCCCCGCTCACCAACAGCAGCCAGGATCTCGTCGACGGGCTTCGCGCCCTTCGCGGCGACGCCCTGGTGACCGGGTTCACGGCCAGCTACATGGACCTCCAGGACAGCCTCGTCGAGCATCTGCCGCTCGTGCTCGCGATCGTCGCCGCGGTCACCTTCGTCGTCCTCTTCCTGATGACCGGCTCGGTCGTGCTGCCGCTCAAGCAGCTGCTCATGAACCTGCTCGGCGTCAGTGCGACGTTCGGGATCCTGGTGCTGATCTTCCAGGACGGGCGCTTCGAGGGCCTGCTCGGCTACACGAGCCAGGGCGGCCTCGAGTCGACGATGCCGGTCTTGCTGTTCGCTGTCGTGTTCGGCCTGTCGACCGATTACGGCGTCTTCCTGCTGTCGCGGATCAAGGAGGCGCACGACCGCGGCGCGTCGAACTCCGAGGCCGTCGCGATCGGGCTCGAGCGCACCGGCAGGATCGTCACGGCTGCGGCAATTCTGTTCGCGATCGCGATCGGGGCGTTCGTGACCTCGCAGATCATCTTCATCAAGGAGAACGGGCTCGGAACCGCGGCCGCGGTGCTGATCGACGCGACGATCATCCGGGCGCTGCTCGTCCCTTCGCTGATGGAGCTGCTGGGGAACTGGAACTGGTGGGCGCCGCGACCACTGGCGCGCCTCCACGCCCGCATCGGGCTCAGCGAAGCCTGACGGCCGCGACAACCCGGGTCCGGCGGCGGCGGCGCGCAAGCGGTCTGCCGCGCTCGCCGGGCTTACTCGCAACCCCGATGGGGTAGCTATCCTGGGCCGCCCTTGACGGCAACCGCATGTCGATAGGAGCCTCCATATTCTTGATCGCGGTCGGCGCGATCGTGCGCTACGCGTTCACGTTCGAGATCGAGGGCGTGGATCGTGAGGCGCTTGGACTGATCCTGATGATCGCCGGCGCCGTCGGGCTCGCGATGTCGATCCTCTACACGATGATCTGGAGCGATCGCCACCGCCGCGCCGAGCAGGCCTACTACGAGCAGCCGCCGCCGCCCCCGGCGCCCGACGACCGCACGCGGCGTCTGCGCTGAGCGCCCTCTAGCCGTCGAGCGAGCGGCGCCCGGCGAGCGCGCGGCCCAGCGTGACCTCGTCTGCGTGCTCGAGATCAGCACCGACCGGCAGCCCGCTCGCGAGTCGCGTGATCGTCACCTCGCCGCGCAGGCGCTCGCCGATGTGATGTGCGGTCGCCTCCCCCGTCGTGGTCGGATTGGTCGCCAGGACGACCTCGCTGACGTCGCCGCCGGCGACGCGCGCGACGAGCTCGTCGATCTTGAGGTCCTCTGGGTCGATTCCGTCGATCGGCGACAGCGCGCCGCCGAGCACGTGATAGAGCCCACGGTACTCGTGGGTGCGCTCGATCGGAATCACGTCGGCGGGCTCCTCGACCACGCAGATCACGTTGCGGTCGCGCCGCTCGTCGGCGCAGATCGCGCACCGCGGGCCCTCGGCGAGGTTGAAGCAGATCTCGCACAGCACGACCTTCTCCTTGACCTCGCGGATCGAGTCGGCGAGCGCCATCGCCTGGTCGGAGTCGGCGCGCAGGATGTGGAAGGCGAGCCGCTGCGCGCTGCGCTGACCGATCCCGGGCAGCCGGGAGAGCTCGGTGATCAGCCTGTTGATCGGGCCGGGCTGCATGGGCCGCTGACCGTAGCGGGTCGGCCGGTGAGATCCGCGAAGTGGACGGCACGGGGTTAGGTAAGGCGGCTACGCGCTGCGTCGGGAGAGGCGACGCGCGACCGCGATCAGCGTCGCCTCGACGTGATCGGGTTCGTACGCGACCTGGGCATTCGTGAAGCGCAGCGGCGTGAGGCCGGCTGCGGCATGCGTCTGGTCGCGGATGCGATCCCGCGCCTGCTGTGCCGGCGTGCGGTGATATCGAAGCCCGTCGGTCTCGACGACGAGGCCGAGTTCTGGCCAGAAGAACAAGCCCAGCTCGAGCAGCTGGCGCCGCGCGACGACGCCGTGCTGCCGCCGCGCCAGAGCCCACAATGGGGAGCTCGATAGCCAGATACGCCCCCTACCCAGCCCCGCTTACGCCGGCGTCGCCGGTGCTAGTCAGCTGCCGGCCAGGCCAAGCCCGCCGGCGCCGGGTCCGCCGGGGCCCAGGCCGCCCGGCCCGCCCAGGCCGCCGAGTCCGCCCGCGATGCCGCCCAT
>DASPWW010000002.1:0-30585 GCA_035637595.1 Solirubrobacterales bacterium
CTGATCACGGGCATCACCGGTCAGGACGGCAGTTACCTGGCCGAGTTGCTGCTCGACAAGGGCTACTCCGTCTGCGGCATGGTGCGCCGCTCCAGCACCGAGAACTTCCAGCGCATCGAGCACCTGCGCGACCGCCTTGAACTGTACCAGGCCGACCTGCTCGACCAGACGTCGATTGCCCAGGTGCTCGAAAAAGTGCGGCCCGACGAAATCTACAACCTCGCCGCCATGTCGTTCGTGCCGACCAGTTGGGCGCAACCGGTGCTGACCGCCGAGTTTACCGCCGTCGGCGTCACTCGCCTGCTCGACGCCATTCGCCAGGTCTGCCCGTCGGCTCGCTTCTACCAGGCGTCGTCGAGCGAGATGTTCGGCAAGGTTCGCGAGACGCCCCAGAACGAGTCGACGCCGTTCTACCCGCGCAGCCCCTACGGCGTAGCGAAGGCCTACGGCCACTTCATCACGGTCAACTACCGCGAGAGCTACGGCCTCCACGCGTGCTCGGGGATTAGTTTCAACCACGAGAGTCCACGCCGCGGGCTCGAGTTCGTAACCCGCAAGGTCACCCACGGCGCCGCCGCGATCAAGCTCGGGCTCGAGGACACGCTGCTGCTCGGAAACCTCGACGCGCGTCGCGACTGGGGCTACGCCCCCGAGTACGTCGAGGCGATGTGGCTGATGATGCAGCGCGACGAGCCGTCCGACTACGTGATCGGCACTGGCGTGGACCATTCCGTGCGCGATCTCGTCGACACCGCGTTCGGCCACCTCGATCTCGACCCCACCGACCACGTCAACACGGACCCTGCGCTAAGACGCCCGGCCGAGGTCGAGCGCCTCGTCGCCGACTACTCGAAGGCCGAGCGCGAGCTGGATTGGCGCCCCCGCACCAGCTTCGAGGAGCTGATCCGGCTGATGGTCGACGCCGACCTCGAGCTGCTCGCGAAGGGACCGGTCGCCCCCCAGGCGGTCACCTATCCGGTCGCGCCGCCGGTCGCGCAGCGCCAGGAGACCGTGCCCGACGTCCTGCCGCACGAGCGCTCGGCGGCCGAGTAGGCGCCCCGGCTCGCGTCTTGGGACCCGTGTAGATTGCCGCCCCCAATCCAAGACAAGGAGGCAGTGGCCAGTGACCAAGTCAGACTTCGTTGATCAGATGGCGGGCAAGCTCGGCAGCAAGAAGGAGGCCAGCGAGGCGGTCGAGGCCGTGCTCGACGGGATTGCCGACGCCCTGGGCCGCGGCGAGGACGTCAACTTCACCGGGTTCGGCAAGTTCCACGTCTCCGAGCGCGGGCCGCGCCAGGGCGTCAACCCCCGAACCGGCGAGCGGATCACGATCCCCGGCGGCAAGGTGCCGAAGTTCTCCGCAGGGGCGGGCCTCAAGTCGAAGGTCAAGGGCTGATCTGAGCGAGCCCTTTGCCGACCGGCTCGCGGCGACGGTCGAGGACCGCCGCAGCCAGGTCGTCCTCGGGCTCGACCCCGATCCGTCCGAGCTCGGCGCGGGCGGCGGCGACGGCCCCGACTATCCGCCCGCGGAACACGCTGCCGGCGCCGTCGCGGCGCACTGCGCCGAGCTGATCGAGCGCGCCGGGCCGGCCTGCGTCGCGGTCAAGCTCCAGCTCGCCTGCTTCGAGCGCCTCGGCGCGCCGGGGTGGGAGGCGGCGCGGAGCAGCGTCGCTGCCGCGCACGACGCCGGGCTGCTCGCGATCGCCGACGGCAAGCGCGGCGACGTGCCGGTCACCGCCGCGGCTTACGGCCAGGCGCTCGTGGGCGAGACGCCGACGCCCTGGGGGCCGGTCGAGGGCCTCGGTGCCGACGCCTTCACGGCGAACCCCCTGCTCGGTGCCGACGCCCTCGAGCCGCTGATCGACGCGGCGGCGCAGGCCGGCGCCGGGATCTTCCTGCTCGTGCGCACGTCGAATCCCGGCGCCGCCGACATCCTCGACCTCCCGGCTCCCGACCGGCCGCTGCACGAGCGCCTCGCGGAGATCGTCGCCGAGCGCGCCGATCGCCTCGCCGGCACGGCCTCGGGGCTCAGCGGGCTGGGCGCGGTCGTCGGCGCGACCGAGCCCGCCTTCCTGCCGCGGCTGCGCGAGCTGATGCCGCGCGCGATCTTCCTGCTTCCCGGGGTCGGTGCTCAGGGAGGCCGGCCGGAGGACCTCGCCCCCGCATACGGCGACCATCCGGCCTCGGCGATCGTCGCCGCGTCGCGCTCGATCGCGGGCGCGGACGATCCCGCCGCGGCGGCCGAGTCGCTGCGAGCGCAGGTCTGGGGCCTGACCGGAGGCTGATTGCGCGGCTACGATCTCGCCGGTCCGAGCGCAATGGAATCGAAGCGAAACTCCCCGGCACGCTTCGTCGCCCCGATCGCCCTCGCCCTCGTGGCGGTCGTCGTGATCGTGGTCGTGACCAGCTCGCTGTCGGGCGGTGGGGAGGAGGCCAAGCACGGCGCGAAGCAGGAGAAGAGCACCAAGGGCTCCGGCGACAAGTTCTACATCGTGCAGCCTGGTGACTCGTTCTCGGTCATCGCCGAAAAGGAAGGGACCACCGAGGAGCACCTGGAGCAGCTGAACCCCGACCTCGACCCGCAGACGCTGAACCCGGGCCAGCAGGTGAGGCTGCGCTAGGTGACCGGCGCCAGGACGCTGTGCGCCGCCGCCGCGGCGGTCGCGCTCGCGGCGGCATCGGCCTCGCCCGCGCTTGCGAAGCCGTTCGAGCCCACGGCACCCGCCGGGCCGCCCAAGCTCGACGCGGCCGCGTGGCTGCTGATCGACGCCGACGACGGCGAGCGCCTCGCCGCGTTCGATCCCTCGAAGCCGCTCGAGATCGCCAGCACGACCAAGCTGATGACCGCCTATCTGGCGCTCGAGGAGCTGCCGCTGCGCCGCAAGCTGACGGCGCCCGCCTATCAACCGCTTCCCGCCGAGTCGATCCTCGGCCTGCGCGAGGGCGAGCGCATCAGCGTGCGCGAGCTTCTCTACTCGCTGATCCTGGCGAGCGCCAACGACTCCGCGGTCACCCTCGCCGAGGGCGTCTCGGGATCGGTTCCCGACTTCGTCGCCGAGATGAACGACACCGCCGATGAGCTGGGCCTCAACGACACCACCTACACCAACCCGATCGGCCTCGACGATCCCGCCAACCGATCGAGCGCGCGCGACCTGGTCACGCTCGCCGAGCGGCTGATGGACGACCCGCTCTTCCGGCGGATTGCCGACACGACCGAGACGACGATCCAGACCGATCAGCGCGAGATCGAGATCACGACCCGCAACACCCTGCTGCTGCGCGACCCGACGGCGACCGGGATCAAGACGGGTCACACGCTCGGGGCCGGCTACGTCCTGGTCGGGTCGGCGACGCGCCACGGCGTCGACCTGGTCTCGGTCGTGCTGGGGGCGCCCAACGAGGCCGCGCGCGACTCCGAGTCGCTCGACCTGCTCAATTACGGGTTCTCGCTCTATGACCAGCGCACGCCCGTGCGCCAGGGCGAGGCGCTCGCCGACCTCGACCTCACCGACCAGGACGAGACCCTCGCGGTCAGCGCCGCGCGCACGCTCGAGGTCTCGCTGCGCCGCGGCCAGCAGCTCGCCACCGAGATCGAAGTCCCGGACGAGGTCACCGGCCCGATCGACAAGGGCGAGCGCCTCGGCACCGTCACGGTCACCGTCGATGGGCGCGAGGCGGGCTCCTCGCCGCTCGTCGCGGCGCACTCCGCCGACGCCGCGACGTTGTTCGAGAAGCTGCGCTCCCGAGTTGCCGAGATCGTGGCTGTCGCCGCGCTTGCTGCGGTCGTGATACTGATAGTCGTGCTGTTGGCGCGTCGACGGACCGAGAGCGCGCTGCGGACACCGGAGGAGCGGATGAGAAGTCGCGAGGAGCGGAAGCGGCGGCGCGGGGGGGAGCGCCCGTGATCCTCACCGTGACTCTCAACGCCGCGATGGACCGCACGGTGGCAGTGCCGAACTTCCGGCTCGGCCGGCGCCACAGGTCGGTCGAGCAGCGCTCGGTCGCGGGCGGCAAGGGTCTCAACGTGGCGCGGGCGCTGCGCCTGCTGGGCGAGCCGGTGATCGCGACGGGCTTCGCCGGTGGGCCGACCGGAGAGCGCATCACCCAGGAGCTCACCGGAGAGGGGGTACTCAACGACTTCACGCGAATCGGCGACGAGTCGCGCACCAACCTCGCGGTAATCGACCCGACCTCGGGCGAGCAGACCGAGATCAACGAGCGCGGCCCGACGGTCAGCGCCGAGGAGGTCGAGCAGTTCGCGGAGAAGCTGCTCTACCTCGCCCAGGGGGCCGACTTCTGCGTCATCGCGGGCAGCGTTCCGCCCGGGGTGGACCTCGAGATCTACGGCTGGCTGATCACCGAGCTGCGACGGCTCGAGCTTCCGGTGCTGCTCGACAGCGACGGCGAGCCGATGCGTGCCGGGCTGCGCGCCGGCCCCGCGGTGGTCGCACCGAACGTGGCCGAGGCCGAGGAGGCCGTGGGCCACGAGTTCAACGAGCCCGACGACCTCGTGCTGGGGCTGCGCGAGCTGATCGAGATGGGAGCCGGCGAGGCGATCATCACCCGCGAGGCCGGGTGCGTCGCGATCGTCGGCGAGCCCGCGGCGCGCACCCGCTACGAGGTCGAGATCGAGCCCCTGGAGCCGATCGCCGCGGTCGGCTCGGGCGATGCCTTTCTCGCCGGCTACGCGGCGGCGCGCTACCGCGGCAGCTCGCCGCGCGACTGCCTCGCCTTCGGCGTCGCCTGCGGAGCCGAGTCCACACAGCACTTCGGCGCCGGGACGATCGACGCGCGCGAGGTCGAGCGCCTGCTTCCGCGCGTCGATGTGCGCGAGCTCGACGTGCCGGCTGGCGTGGCCTGAGTCCGTCCCGCGCACAGGCGCGCTTCGTCGTAGTCATGCGCTCGAATTGGTGCGATTGTGCCCTTGATTGCGACGCCCTAGGGGCTACCCTGCCGATTGATGGAGCGAGCCGCCTGGACCGACGAGCGCCTCGACGATCTCGCGCAGCGAATGGACGCCGGGTTTGAGCGCGTGGACGCGGACATCCGCGACCTCCGGGCGGAGATCCGTGAGATGGGCGCCGAACTGCGCGGTGAGATGGGGACGCTGGGCGGCGAGCTCCGGGGCGAGATCGCCGCGCTCAGAATCACGATGATCAGAGTCGGGGGCGGGACCATGGCCGGCCTCGTCGGGGTGATCGCGGCCGTGGTGGCGGGGAGTTGACGCCGGAAACGGCTCGCGAACCCGACCCGCCAGCGGGCGTGGCGTAGACAAACAGGACAAGGGCGGTGCGGGTTCGCCGTCTGGGCGTAGACTCCCGGGCGGCATGAGGGGGAGAGCAACGTTTGGGGCGTCTCGACGTCGTCCCGCTGCGATCGTCGCCGCCGCCGCCGTTGCGGCTCTGCTTCTCAGCCCGACTCAGGCGGGTGCGGTCGTGACCTTCGGGAGCAACCTCAACTCGACGGCGAACGCCTCGGTCACCGGCGCCGCCGAGACAGCGACCATCGGCTCACTTCCCGTGTTGAACCAGGAACCGGGCGGTGTGACGTCTCCGATCGACGGGGTCATCGTTCGCTGGAGGATCAAGATGGGAGCCCTGACCATCGCGGTGACCCCAAGGGTCGTGCGGCCGGGAGCATCCCAGAGCGCGACCGGCGGGGGAACGGGCGAGACCGTCGTCCCGGCGGTTAGTCAGGTCTCGGTGTTCCCGACCCGCCTTCCCGTCCGGGCGGGCGACGGAATAGGCGTTGATTTCAACGGCACGATGGGCAGCCTGACCTCGCTGGCGTCCACAGTCGGGGCGAGCGAATTTTCTTGGCAACCGCCTCTTCAGGACGGCGCGCCCCCCGCCACGGGAAACTCGACCGCCGACAGGGAGGACCTTTTCAACGCCGATGTCGAGCCCGACTGCGACTCCGACGGCTTCGGCGACGAGACCCAAGATCCGTCGGTCGACGGATGCTCTCCACCTCCCCCTGACACCACCGCTCCAGACACGACGATCACCAAGCGCCCCAAGGACAAGACGAAGAAGAAGCAGGCGACGTTCGAGTTCACGGCAAACGAGGCCGGCGCCACGTTCGCGTGCTCGCTCGACGGCGCGGCATTCGCGCCCTGCACCTCGCCCGACACGCTCAAGGTCAAGAAGGGCAAACACAACTTCCAGGTTCGGGCGCGGGACGCCGCCGGCAACGTCGACCCGACGGAGGCCGTCGACAGCTGGAAGGTCAAGAAGAAGCGGCGGAAGTAGTCAAGGTAGGGCGGCATGAGGTACCCGACGATCGCGCTGGCGGCAGCGATCGGAGCTCTGGCGGTCGCCGGCCCGGGGCAGGCCGGCGCCGCGACCCGGATCGGGGAGACCTTCCCGCCCGACTACGTCTGCGACTCCGGCAGCACGATCGTTCAGTCGGACTCGCTGGATCAGCAGTTCGCGGCGCCGTCGGCAGGCGTGATCACCGCTTGGAGTCATCAGGCCGTGGGATCCCCGCCTGCCGCGCGGCTCAAGGTCGCGCGTCCGGGCGGAGGCGACGACTTCACGATCGTCGGCGAGAGCGCGTTGGAGACGCTGGGTCCGGGCGTCGTCAATACCTTTCCGACACGGATCGCGGTTCGGGCCGGCGACGTGATCGGGTTCTACTTCGCACCGGCGGGGTACGTCGCGTGTGCGCGGGTAAGGCCCGGATACGAGGATCACTTCCTCGCGGGGGACCAGCCCGCCGGAACGACGGCCGCATTCACGCCCCAGTCTGGATACGAGCTCGATGTCTCGGCGGTGCTCGAGCCCGATGCCGACACGGACGGCTTCGGCGACGAGACCCAGGACACCTGCCCCGGTCAGCCGGGAGCGACCCACGGCTGCCCGCCCGAGACGACGATCAACAACGCCCCCAAGAAGACAACCGCAAAGAAGAAGGCGAGGTTCGCGTTCAGCTCGAACGTGCCCGGCGCGAGCTTCGAGTGCAGCCTCGACGGTGAAGCCTTCGCCCCGTGCAGCTCGCCCGAGACAGTCAAGGTCAAGAGGGGAAAGCACAGCTTCGAGGTCCGGGCGAAGGACCAGGCCGGCTACGTCGACGGCTCGCCCGCGAGCGATAACTGGAAGGTCAAGAGGAAGAGGAAGAGGAATTAGCCACCTCGCGTCACGCCAGCGGTGCTCGCGGCGGGCGGCGGGGGCGTAGGATCGCGCTATCGGCAAGGACAGAGGGGAGCGAATGATCGGGGCTGTGGCCGGCAGAGCGCAGGGTTCGGGGCCCTTGGGGTCCCGTCGTGGGCGTGCGCTGAGATTGGGGGCGGCGAGCGCAATGGCGACCGCGGTCGCGTCGCTTGCGACAGCGAGCCCTGGCATGGCCGCGGTGACCCTCGGCCCCACTGATACGGCGGCCCCTCCGAGCGGGCTTACCGGCTGCGGCGCATCTGACTGCACGTTCGCCAATCGCGCTGGACCGGGTCTGACGATCGCCGCGCCCTTCGACGGCGTGCTCGTCCGATGGCGCATCCAGACAGCGACGGCCACGGCGACGTGGCGGCTTCGCGTCGTGCGGCAAGTGAGCTCCGGGCCGGCGCTCTTCACCGCCGCCGGAACCGGCGCCGCCGAGACCGTCATGCCGGGGGCCGAGCGTACCTTCTCGACCCGGCTCCCGATCAGCGCCGGCGACCTTATCGGCGTCGACGGTCCGCCCAGCGCTACCGCACCGCTCGCCTATCGTTCCCTGGCTGGTGGTACGTTCGGCCGCTGGAACCCACCGCTGATAGACGGCGAGAGTCCGGGCAGGGCGACGACTGGCTCTGGCGGCGGCTTCGTCGGCCTCTACAACGCCGATCTCGAACCCGACGCGGACGGAGACGGATTCGGCGACGAAACCCAGGACGAGTGTCCGACCGACGCGTCGACCCAGGCCGAGTGCATGCCGCCGGAAACCACGATCACCAGGGCGCCGAAGGACAAGCTCAAGGCGAAGAAGAAGACGAAGAAGGCGACCTTCGAGTTCACGTCGTCGGAGCCTGGCTCCAGCTTCGAGTGCAGCCTCGACGGCGGCGCCTTCGCGCCCTGCGCCTCGCCCGACACCATCAAGGTCAAGAAGGGCAAGCACACATTCGCGGTCCGCGCGACCGACCAAGCTGGCAACGTCGACGCCTCGCCGGCGTCAGACGACTGGAAGGTCAAGAGGAAGAGGAAGAGGAAGTAGTACGCCCACGCCCACGACTGGTGCCGATCGCCTCAGCGATCCGACCCTGCTCCGGGGTGCCCGGGCGTCAGCGGATCAGCTCGACCTCGACTCCTATCTCAGACTCGGTCCACGCACGGTCGGCGGTGATCGCAACGCCGTCGACCTCGCGCACGGTGGATCGCCGGGCGATGGCGACGCGCCCGTTGGCTATGATCGACAGGGCGTTGGACTTGGGTCACCAAACGCCGCAAATTCGTCGTTTTGAGCCCCGCCGCGGCGGGGTTTTCTCGTCTGCGTCCAGCCATAGCCTGGATGCTTCGGAGCGGAGGCGCTGATGGAGATCGAGATCGGTCGAGGAAAGAAGGGCAGACGGGGCTACGGCTTCGACGACATCGCGATCGTGCCCTCGCGGCGCACCCGCGACCCCGACGACATCGACATCACCTGGACCCTCGGCCCCTACCGCTTCGAGCTGCCGCTGCTCGGCGCGGCGATGGACGGCGTCGTGAGCCCGGACACCGCCGCCGCGATGGGCGATCTGGGGGGGCTGGCGGTGCTCAACCTGGAGGGGATCTGGACGCGCTACGAGGACGCCTCGGCGCAGCTCGAGCGACTCGCCGCCGCACCGCCGCAGGACGCGACGCGGCTCATGCAGGAGATCTACGCCGAGCCGATCAAGTCGGAGCTGGTCGCCCAGCGCGTCGATGAGATCAAGGCCAAGGGCGCCGTCGCGTGCGGGTCGCTGACCCCGCAGCGCGTGCGCGACTACTACGAGGTCGCGCTCGAGGCGGGGCTCGACATCCTCGTCATCCAGGGCACGGTGATCTCGGCCGAGCACGTCTCGGAGTCGGTCGAGCCTCTCAACCTCAAGGAGTTCATCGGCGAGCTGGGGGTGCCGTGCATCGTCGGCGGCTGCGCCTCGTATTCGACCGGCCTGCACCTGATGCGCACCGGCGCGGTCGGCGTGCTGGTCGGCGTCGGGCCGGGCGCCGCCTGCACGACGCGCGGGGTACTTGGAATCGGCGTGCCCCAGGCGACCGCGATCGCCGACGTGGCTGCGGCGCGCACCCAGCACATGCTCGAGACCGGGCAGTACTGCAACGTGGTCGCAGATGGCGGCATGCGGACCGGCGGCGACGTCTCGAAGGCGATCGCATGCGGCGCCGACGCGGTGATGATCGGCTCGCCGCTGGCTCGCGCCAAGGAGGCTCCCGGGCGCGGATATCACTGGGGCATGGCGACCTTCCACCCGTCGCTACCGCGCGGCACTCGCGTCGCGACCGAGCAGAACGGGACGCTCGAGCAGATCGTGCTGGGCCCGGCGCGCGAGAACGACGGGACGTTCAACCTGATGGGCGCGCTGCGCACCTCGATGGCGACGTGCGGCTACGAGGACATCCCGTCGTTCCATCGCGCCGAGGTGATGGTTGCGCCGGCGCTTCAGACCGAGGGCAAGCAGCTGCAGCGCGAGCAGGCGGTCGGGATGGGATCGAATGGCCGTGCGGCGATCTCCGCGGGAGTAGCCGTCTCGGATGATTGACCCTCTTTCCGCCGCCGCGACCGATGAGGCGTGCGACGGTGGCGGGTCGGGCCAGCCGGCGACCGAGGCGGCGGCGCGCGAGATCACCGGGCTCGAGGCCGCGAGCCCCGAGACGATCACGGTCGAGCGCCCCGCCGCGACCGAGGAGGTCCTGGTGCTCGACTTCGGGGGCCAGTACTCGCAGCTGATCGCGCGCCGGATCCGCGAGTGCGGCGTCTACGCGGAGCTTCTGCCCCACGACACCGATCTCGAGCGCATCCGCGATCGCGCCCCGCGCGCGCTCGTGCTCTCGGGCGGGCCGGCGTCGGTCTACGCCGAGGGCGCGCCCGAGCTTCGCCCCGAGCTGCTCGACCTCGGCGTCCCGGTACTCGGCATCTGCTACGGGATGCAGGTCATGGTCCAGTCGCTCGGGGGGCGCGTCGAGGCCGCCCCCCAGGGCGAGTTCGGCCGCACCGGGCTGACGCTCGTCGACGAAGGCGGGCGGCTGCTCGCCGGCCTGCCGGCCGCCCAGCAGTGCTGGATGAGCCACCGCGACACCGTCTATGAGCCGCCGCCGGGCTTCGCCGCGCTCGCCTCGAGCCCGCGCTCGCCGGTGGCGGCTTGCGAGAGCCCGGACCGCGGCCTCTACGGGATCCAGTTCCATCCCGAGGTCGTCCACACCCCGCACGGGACCGAGATCCTCGACCGCTTCCTGCGCGAGATCTCCGAGTGCCGCGAGCGATGGTCGCCGTCATCGGTGATCGAGCAGCAGGTCGAGCGGGTTCGCGCCCAGGTGGGGGAGGGGGGAGTGATCTGCGGGCTGTCGGGCGGCGTCGACTCGGCGACCGCCGCGGCGCTCGTGCACCGCGCGGTCGGCGATCAGCTCACCTGCGTGCTCGTCGACCACGGCCTGCTGCGCAAGGACGAGGCGACCCAGGTCGTCGAGGCGTTCCGCGAGGGGCTCGGCATCCCGCTCTTGCACGTCGACGCATCCGGCCGCTTCCTCGCCCGGCTCGCGGGCGTCACCGATCCCGAGCGCAAGCGCATGATCATCGGCGAGGAGTTCATCCGCGTCTTCGAAGAGGAGGCGGAGAAGCTCTCCGACGCCCGATTCCTCGTCCAGGGGACGCTCTACTCGGACGTGATCGAGTCCGGCGGCGGGGCCGGGGCGGCGACGATCAAGTCACACCACAACGTGGGCGGCCTGCCCGACGACCTCGGGCTCGATCTCGTCGAGCCGCTGCGGATGCTGTTCAAGGACGAGGTGCGCGCGGTGGCCTCCGAGCTGGACCTCCCGGAGCGCATCGTGTGGCGCCAGCCGTTCCCCGGCCCGGGGCTCGCTATCCGGATCGTCGGCGGCGAGGTGACGCGTGAACGGCTCGAGATCCTGCGCGATGCCGATGCGATCCTCCAGCAGGAGATCCGCGCCGCGGGGCTGTACCGCGAGCTGTGGCAGTCGTTCTGCGTCCTGCCGGTGGTGCGCTCGGTCGGAGTGCAGGGCGACGAGCGCTCCTACGCCTACCCGATCGTGATTCGCGCCGTGACCTCCGACGACGCGATGACCGCCGATTGGGCCCGGCTGCCCTACGACCTGCTGGAGCGCGTATCGAGCCGGATCATCGGCGAGATCCGCCACGTCAACCGCGTCACCCTCGACATCTCCTCGAAGCCTCCGGCGACGATCGAGTGGGAATAGGGCACACCGCTGACATGGCCTCGTGACAATCGCCGCGCGATCGCCAACGTTCGGCATGCGAGAATTCAGACGTGACCGAGGCCGAGCTACTCGAGCGACTTGACGCCCACATCGCCCGTGGCAACGATTTGACGGAGGCGGTGCGTGAGGAGATGGCGCTCTCTCGGGAGACCCACGAGGACCTGAGGGCGTTCACCCGCGAGATTACCCTGCGCAACGAGAAAGTCTGGCGTGAGGTCGTGGCGGGTCTCGCCGACACCCGTAGGGCCATCCGGGAGGACCTCGGCGGGATGCGGGAGAGCCTCGGCGGGGTGCGGGAGAGCCTCGGCGGGATGCGGGAGAGCCTCGGCGGGATGGGGGAGAGCCTGAGGGACATGGCAGACGCTATCCGGGCGAATACGAAGGCCGTCCTGAAGCTCCTTGATCGCCTCGAGGGAAACGGCGCTGGCGCTTGAGCGGCCTAGGTCAACGCGGTTCCGCAGAACCGCGCAGGTCTCGCTAGCTCCAGCCGTCCCAGGCGCGCAGGTCGTGCAGCGGATCGACGGGCTTGCCGTCGTGCCAGCCGCTCGGCCACAACTCGAAGTGGAGCTGGCAGCCCTCGCTCTGCGCGTTGCCGGTCTTGCCGACCGAGCCGATCCGCTGTCCGGTGCGCACGCGTTGGCCATCGCCGAGCGGCGTCGGACCGGCCAGGTGGGCGTAGAACAGGTCGCGCTCGGTCCCCGTGGCGTCGATCGTCACGTAGTAGCCGTAAAGCGCCGCCGAGTAGCCCTTTGCCTGCACCGTCCCGCCACGCGCGGCGACGAGCGGCGTGCCGCAGCTCGCCCAGACGTCCTGGCCCTCGTGGGTGCGCCCGCCGCTGCGCGGCACCCCGAAGCGGTCGCCGTAGCTGTGGGCGCCGCGAACGGGGAACTCGTAGTCGCGCAGGTGGAAGCTGCCCGCGGGCCGCGTCACGCCGCCTTCGGGGCCGATCCGAAAGCTCAGCCTGCCGCGCTGCGGTCCCTTCCCCTGCGCCGGGTCCCAGGCAAACGATTGCGACACGGACGGCGCCTGGGCCGGCTGCTTCCAGCTCGCGACGACGTCGCCCGCCCGCACCAGCTCGATCCGGATGTCGAGCGGCGCCGGCGCACTGAACGCGTAGCGGACGCGGGGCAGTCGGCGGGCGTCGAAGAATGCCTCGTGCGGCTTGACCGACGCGTGGGTCAGCTCGAAGGCCGGCGGTGGCGGCTCGGTCGGCGGAGGCAGGGGCTCCTGCGGCAGCGCCGCCCCGGGCCACGCGAGCGCCACGGCGCCCCCAGCTAGAACGAGCGGGAGCACAAGCCGCCGTGCGAGCTTCGAGACCGGGTCGATGGGCGGAGTGATACCTGTCAGTCGGGCGCGGGGCTGAGAGCGCTCAGCTCCAGGTATCCCAGTTCTTGAGCTCCCTGGTCACCGACTTGAGGAACGTGCCGCCCTCGTACCAGCCCGGCGCGGACCAGAGCTCGAAGTGCAGATGGCAGGCGGTCGCGTCGCCGGTCTGACCGACGGCGCCGATCTGTTGCCCCGTGTAGACGCGGTCTCCCTCCTTGAACGTGACCTTGTCTCTGAGGTGCATGTAGGCGTAGTCGCGCCCCGTGCCCTTGCCGTCGATCACGAGGTAGTTGCCCGCGGCGCCCTGATAGCCCGAGTACTGCACCCTGCCGCCGCGCGCCGCGACGAGCGGGGTGCCGCAATCCGCCATCACGTCCTGGCCCTGGTGGGTGTGGCCCTTGCGGGGGGCGCCGACGCCGTCGCCGTAGGTGTGCTTGCCACGCACCGGGAAGGTGTGGTCATAGAGGCTGAAGTAGCTGTCGGTTCCGCCGTCCTCGAGCTGGCCGCCGTTGGGGCCCACCCGCCACTTGTAGTTGCCACTCGGCGCGGCCTGGTCCTCGGCGATCGTGCCGTCCCATTCGAAGGTGGAGTAGGTGCCCGGCTGGATGCCCTGCTGGACCCAGCTGCCGATCACTGCGCCCGTGTCACGGTCGATCAGCTCGAGCCGCACGTCGCCGGCCATGCTGCCCTTGAACAGGTAGGTGACCGTGATCGGGGTCTGGGAGTCGAAGAACGCCTTCTGGGGCGTCACCGTGATGTCGCCGGCGCCGGGCGTGTCCTGGGCGGGAATCTGGGACTCGTCGACGACCTTGAGCGCGACCGGGGACTTGGCGCTCTGGCCGTAGCGGTCGGCGACCTTGGGCTTGCCGCTGACGGCGCCCTGCGGGACCTGGGCGACGACGCGGTTCTTGGTGACCTCGCCGGGCTTGACGCCGAGGGCCGCGCCCTGGCCCTTGAAGTTGATCTTCGCGACGCCGCCGAGCGCCTTGCCGGTGAACGCGACGGTCGCTCCGGCGATCACGGTGTGCTCCGCGGCGCACTTCTCGAGGCAGGAGACGTTGATCACCTGCGGCGGGTTGGGAAGCGATGCGCCGGTGCCGCCGCCGGCCATGGCGCCTCCACCGTCGCTCGCCGACGCAGCGCCCCCGGCGCACGCAAACGAGGCCAAGCTGATCGCGATCGCTCGGCTCATGCGCCGGGTTCGGGTTCGCGGGGCCCCCGCAGGGGTCAACTTCCAGCCCTCTCTTTCCAGTGCCTGCGGGGTTAGCTGTCGGGCTCGCGCTGAAAGAGCGGCGCTACGGAATGGTGCTGTTCCGATTCGCCCCCGGACCCCAGGTGTCCCTGGTGCCCTTCGGTTCCCCCGCTCCCTGGTGGCCAGGCCACGCAGGGATTCGGCAGGTCCAATTGCGAGGCGAGAGTATATCCGCGGGGTCGGGCAGGTCAACATAAGCAGTCCTGGGACGAGGGCTTCGACGCCCGCGCAGCGCTTCCCCCACTGAGAGGCTGGCTCGAAACCCCCCACGCGCGCCTGGCGGCGCCGGAGCGCGCCTGGCGGCGTCCTCGCCGGCTCGCGTGGCGCTGCCACGCTTCGCCGGCTGCGTCCTTGCCAGCCGCACCCTGGCTCTCGCCAGCCGCACGCGCGAGGTTTCGAGACAGCCTCTAACATCACGGGACCGCGCCGGGCCTCCCAGCCCAGGGCGCGGTTTTTCTGACCGATCGACCCGATGAAGACCTACGTCGCAACCCCCGAGACCCGCCAGCGCGACTGGTACGTGGTCGACGCCGAGGGCAAGACGCTCGGCCGGCTCGCGACCCAGATCGCCGATGCGCTGCGCGGCAAGCGCAAGCCGGATTACACGCCGCACTGCGACACCGGCGACTTCGTGGTCGTAGTCAACGCCGAGAAGATCGTGGTGACCGGGGACAAGCTCGCCGACAAGCGCTACTGGCGCCACAGCGGCTATCCGGGCGGGATTCGCTCGCGGACGCTGGGCGAGATGCTCGACCGCCGGCCGGAGGAGGTCATCCGGCGAGCCGTGCGCGGGATGCTGCCGCGCAACAGGTTGGCCCGAAAGCAGCTCACCAAGCTCAAGATCTACGCTGGCCCCGAGCACCCCCACCAGGCACAGCAGCCGCGCGAGATGGAGGTCGCGTGATGGCCGAGGACGAGCGCAACGACCAAGCTCCCGAGGAAGGCGCCGATACCCCCGCCGGCGAGGCCGAGGCGACGCCCGAGGAGGGCGCTCCCGAGGTCACCGAGGAGGGGGGCCCGCCCGAGGAGCCGGCCGAGGAGGGCGCCACGCCCGAGCCTGCGCCCGAGGAGGCCGGCGCGCCCGAGAGCGCCGAGGACGAAAAGGCCGGCAAGCCGGACCAGCCACCGGGCGCCGAGCTCGAGCCGATCGCGATCGAGTCCGAGCGCGAGCTGAGCACCGAGGAGCGCGCCCGCCTGGAGGCTGAAGCCGAGGAGCGCGCCCGGCGCGAAGCCGAGGCGACCGCGGAGGTCAGCGCCGAGGAGCCCGCCGCCAAGGCGGCGGTGAAGCTCGAGGGCGATGCCCGCTTCACGGCCACCGGGAAGCGCAAGAGCTCGATCGCGCGCGTCATCCTGCTGCCCGGCAAGGGCCGCGTCCAGGTCAACAAGCGCGAGCTCGACGTCTACTTCCCACGCTCGCTTCATCAGACGATCGCCACCCAGCCGCTCGTCGCGACCGGCTACGACGGCAACGTCGACGTTCAGGTCCGCGTCCACGGCGGGGGGATCTCCGGTCAGGCCGGCGCCGTGCGCCACGGGATCGCCCGCGCGCTCGTCGAGGTCGATCCCGAGCTGCGTGGTGAGCTCAAGCGGCGCGGCTTTCTGACCCGCGACGCGCGCCGCAAGGAGCGCCGCAAGGCCGGTCTCAAGAAAGCCCGCAAGCGGCCGCAGTTCAGCAAGCGCTAGTGGCGGCGGATCGCACCGAGCCGGCGAGCCTCGCTGTCGCCGAGCGCCGCCTTTTCGGAACCGACGGAGTGCGGGGGCGGGTCGGCGAGCAGATCACACCCGAGCTCGCGCTGTCGCTGGGGCGCGCCGCCGTCACCGCCGCCGACGCCGAGCGCCCCCAGGTCGTGATCGTGCGCGACACGCGCGAGTCGGGGCCAATGCTCGAGGCGGCGCTCGCGGCCGGGATCGCCGCGGCGGGCGGCGACGCCTACCTTGCCGGCGTGCTCCCGACGCCGGCCGCCTCGATCCTGGTCCGCAGGCACGGGCTCGACCTCGCCGCGGTGGTCTCGGCCTCGCACAACCCGTGGCACGACAACGGCATCAAGTTCTTCGGGCCCGATGGGCGCAAGCTCGCGGATGGGGCCGAGGCGGCGATCGAGGCGTGCCTCGAGACGCCCGTCGACGCCGAGCGCGTCGGCGCGATCCGGACCCTCGACGGCGCGCTCGACGACTACCTGCGCGAGTTGACGACGGCTTTCCGGCTCGATCTCTCGGGGGTCCGCGTGTTGCTCGACTGCGCGAACGGCGCCACCCATCGCGCCGCTCCCGCCGCGTTCGAGCGGCTCGGAGCCACGGTCGAGACCCTGGCCGACGAGCCCGACGGCCGAAACATCAACGCGGGCTGCGGCTCCACGCACATCGAGTCGCTGGCGGGGGGAATCGAGGCCTCCGGCGCCGACGTCGGGTTCGCCTTCGACGGCGACGGCGACCGTGTGCTGGCCGTCGATCGCGCCGGCCGCGTGCGCGACGGCGACGAGCTGATCGCGCTGGCCGCCGGGCATCTCAGCGCCTCGGGGGAGCTCGACGGCGGCGTGGTGGTGACGGTGATGACGAACTACGGCTTTCACGTCGCGATGTCGGGTGCCGGGATCGACGTCGCGACGACCCAGGTCGGCGATCGCTACGTGATCGAGACGCTGCTCGATCGTGGCTGGTCGCTCGGCGGGGAGCAGTCGGGCCACGTGATCTGGACCGACTTCGCGCCGACGGGGGACGGGATCGCCGCCGCGCTGCTCGCCCTCCGGGCCCTCGACGGGGCCGACCTCTCCGAGGCGGAGCCCTTCGAGGCGCTCCCGCAGCGGCTCGAGAACCTCGAGATCGCCGACCGCGCAGCGATTGACGGTGCGGCGGGGCTTTGGGATGCGGTCGACGGGGAGTCGGCGGCGCTCGAGGGCAGGGGCCGCGTGCTCGTGCGAGAGTCGGGGACCGAGCCCTTGCTGCGGATCATGGTCGAGGCGCCGAGCGACGAGGAATGCGAGGCGGTGCTGGGACGCCTGGTCGCGGTGGCGCGGCGCGAGCTCGCCGCCCGGTAGGAATTTCTCCCCGATCCCGCTTGCGGGCTCTACCCTTCCTCTCCCCGGAATGTGCGGCATCGTCGGATACGTCGGCGGGCGCCCATGCCGCGATCTCCTGATCGCGGGATTGGAGAAGCTCGAATACCGTGGCTATGACTCCGCGGGAATCTCGATGCTCGCGAACGGCCACATCGAGGCCGTGCGCGCGGTCGGCAATCTCGCCAACCTGCGTCGCGCCCTCGAGGAAGCCGGCGACGGCGGCGTCGCCGTGGCCGCGCCGCCGGCGACGATCGGCCTTGCGCACACCCGCTGGGCGACGCACGGGCGGGTCACCGAGCAGAACGCGCATCCACACGGCGACTGCGAGGACCGCGTCCACATAGTCCTCAACGGGATCGTCGAGAACCACGCGGAGCTGCGGCGCGAGCTCGAGTCCGAGGGCCATCGCTTCAGCTCCGAGACCGACGCCGAGATCGTCGCTCACCTGATCGAGCGCCACTACGAGGGCGACCTCACCGCGGCGGTGCGGGCCGCTTTCGCGGACCTGCGGGGCCACTACGCGTTCGTCGCCATGCACGCCGACCATCACGACGTGCTCGTCGGGGCGCGCCAGGAGTGCCCCCTGATCGTCGGCCTCGGCGACCACGAGGTCTTCCTCGCCTCGGCGATACCCGCCTTTCTGGCCGAGACCCGCCGGGTGCTGCTCATCGAGAGCGGCGAGATCGTGACCGTCGACGCGGGCGAGGTGAAGCTGACCGACGCCGAGGGCAACCCGGTCGGCCGCGACTCGGAGGAGGTCACCTGGGACGAGGACGCCGCCGAGAAGGGCGGCCACCCGACGTTCATGATGAAGGAGATCCACGAGCAGCCCGACGCGGTCGCCGAGACGATCGCCGACCGTCTCGCCGAGGGCGACAGGGTGGACCTCGACGACGTCGGGCTCGACGAGGAGTTCGCCCGCAACCTGCGCCGCATCGTGATCGTCGCCTGCGGGACCTCCTACCACGCGGGGCTCGTCGGCCGCTACGCGATCGAGCAGTGGGCCCGCGTGCCGGTCGAGATGGACATCGCCTCCGAGTACCGCTATCGCGAACCGGTGGTCGGTCCCGACGACCTCGTGATCGGGATCACCCAGTCGGGCGAGACGGCGGACACGCTGGCGGCGATGCGGCTCGCGCGCTCCAGCGGCGCCACGGTCATGGCGCTCACCAACCTGATGGGCACCCAGGCGACGCGCGACGCCGACCTCGTCCTCTATACGCGGGCCGGGATCGAGATCGGGGTCGCGGCGACGAAGACATTCACCAGCCAGGTCGCGGCGATGTACCTGCTCGGCATCTGGCTCGCCCAGATCCGAGGATCGCTGTCGCCCGACGTGATGACGACGCTGATCGCCGAGCTCAAGCGCATCCCGTCGCTGATCGCCGACACGATCGAGTCGGTCGACGAGCGCGTCAGGGCTGTCGCAAGGAGCCACCGTGACCAGCGCTTCTTCCTCTATCTCGGCCGGACGATCGGGCTCCCGGTCTGCCTCGAAGGGGCGCTGAAGATGAAGGAGATCTCCTACATCCCGACCGACGCTTACGCGGCGGGCGAGATGAAGCACGGGCCGATCGCGTTGCTCGACGAGTCGACCACGGTGGTCTGCGTCGCCACGCAGAGCCCCGTGCTCGACAAGGTGCTGTCGAACATCGCCGAGGTCCGCGCGCGCGGCGCCGACGTCGTCGCGGTCGCGACCGAGGGCTCCGAGCAGGTCGAGGAGGTCGCCGACCAGACGATCTACGTTCCGCCGACCGACTGGGTGCTCCAGCCGATCCTCGCGATCGTGCCGCTCCAGCTGCTCGCCTACTACATCGCCAGGGCGCGCGGCCTCAACGTCGACCAGCCGCGCAACCTCGCGAAGACGGTCACGGTCGAGTAGTCAAGTGGGCACCGCGGTCGGCGTCGACCTGATCGAGATCGCCCGCGTCGAGCGGGCGCTGGAGCGCCGTCCCCGGCTCGCAGAGCGGGTCTTCACCGCCGGCGAGCTCGATTACGCGCGGCGGCGGCGGCGGCCGGGGCGTCATCTCGCGGCGCGGTTCGCCGCCAAGGAGGCCGCCGTCAAGGCGCTCGGCGTCGGGCCGCTCGGGCTGCGCGACGTCGAGGTCGTGCCAGGGCCGCCGCCGCGGCTGCGGCTCGCCGGCAGGGCGGCCGAGGCCCGCGACGCCGGCGGGGTCGAGCTCGAGGTCTCGCTCAGCCACTCGCGCGAGATGGCGGTTGCGGTCGTCGTCGCGGCCGCGCGCCCACGCTGAGCGCGGGGTTACCCTCACCCGCATGCGACCCGAGCCCTGGCTCGAGGGCGTCCACGACGCCGACAGCATGCGCGCCGCCGACCGCTGGGCGATCGAGGAGCGCGGCATCCCGTCACTGCAGCTCATGGAGGCGGCCGGCGCCGCCGTGGCGCGCGCCGCGGCCGAGCTCGCACAGCGCGCCGGTTCGGCGTCGGCCCCGGCGCGGGTCGTATGCGGGAAGGGAAACAACAGCGGCGACGGGCTGGTGGCGACCAGGGCCCTCGCCGAGACGGGCTACGAGGCCGAGGCGCTGCTGCTGTGGCCGCCCGGGGAGCTTTCGGACGACGCGAAGTCCAACCTGGAACGGATCCAGGCGCACGCTCGCCACGTCGAGCCCGATCGGATCGCGGCCGCGCTGGCGGGATCCGGAGTCGTCGTCGACGCGATCTTCGGGACGGGGTTCTCCGGTGCGCCGCGCGCGCCCGCCGACGCGGCGGTCGAGGCGATCAACTCGTGCGGCGCGCCCGTGGTCGCGGCCGACATCGCCTCGGGAGTCGACGCCGCGACGGGGGAGGTCGCGGGGGTCGCGGTCGAGGCCGATCTCACGGTCAGCTTTCACGCCGCGAAGCTCGGCCACTGGATCGCTCCCGGCAAGTGGCACACCGGCGAGCTCAGGGTCGCCGAGATCGGGATCCCGCCCGATGCCCCGGCCGAGCCGGCAGCCGGCCTTATCGAGTCCTCCGTCCTGGAGCTGGCGCCGCGCCGCGGCCCGCGCTCGACCAAGTTCAGCTCCGGACAGGTCCTGGTCGTCGGCGGATCGCGGGGCCTGACAGGCGCGGTCTGCATGGCGGCGGCGGCGGCGGTCCGCGCCGGGGCGGGCTACGCGACGGTGGCCGTCCCCGCGGCGCTGGAGCAGATCTTCGAGGTCAAGCTGACCGAGGTGATGTCGCGCGGATTCGAGGGCTCCGGCGACGGGCTCGGCCCCGCGGACGCGGCGGGGATCCTCGAGGCGGCGGAGCGCGCCGCCGCGGTCGTCCTCGGGCCGGGGCTCGGCCGCTCCGACGACGCCTTCGCCCTCGCGCGCGAGCTGGTGGCGCGCGTCGAGGCGCCGCTGCTGGTAGACGCCGACGGGCTGAACGCGCTCGCCGGGCGCCTCGACGACGTGGCCCGGCGCGACCGGCCCACCGTGCTGACGCCGCACGCGGGCGAGCTCGCCCGCCTGCTCGAGCGCGACTCCGACGAGGTCTCCGACCATCGCCTCGCCGCGGCCCGCGAGGCGGCCGCCGCGAGCGGCGCGATCGTGGTGCTGAAGGGCGACGACACCCTCGTCGTCGAGTCCGATCGCGTCGCGGTCAATCCGCTCTCGGCTCCGCCGCTCGCCACGGCCGGCACCGGGGACGTGCTCTCGGGCACGATCGGCGCCCTTCTCGCGCGCGGGATGGAGCCGTTCGAGGCGGCGTGCGGCGGCGTTCTCGCCCACGCGCGGGCGGGGCTGCATGCCGCCGGCGAGGTCGGCGCCGAGTCGGTGATCGCCACCGACGTCATCGAGGCCCTGCCCGCCGGGCTGTCGCCATAGTTAGCTGGCCCGTGGCCGCCGATTCCGTGCAGCGAGCGCTCGCCCGCGTCGACCTCGGCGCAGTGGAGCGCAACTGCGCCCGCCTGGCGAGCGAGCTGAGCGGCGGAGCCGCCCTGTGCGCGGTCGTCAAGGCCGACGGCTACGGGCACGGCGCGGTCGAGTGCGCTCGCGCCGCGCTCGCCGGCGGCGCCTCGTGGCTCGGGGTGGCAGCGGCCACCGAGGCCCGCGAGCTGCGCGAAGCGCTGCCGGACGCGCGCATCCTGACGATGGGGGCGCTGACCCCCGAAGAGCTCGAGGTCACGCTGCAAGCCGACTCCGACGTGACGCTGTGGCGCGGGGAGTTCCTGGAGCTGGTCGCGGAGCGGTCCGCCGCGCTCGGAGCCCCGGCCCGGGTGCACGTCAAGTACGACTCCGGGATGGGTCGGCTCGGCGACCCCTACCCCGAAGCGGTCGCGGCCCTCGTCAAGGCGAGCGCCGCCGACGAGCGGCTCGAGCTGACCGGGTTGTGGACCCACTTCGCGACCGCCGACGAGCCCGACTCGGATTACTTCGAGGTCCAGCTTCGTCGCTTTCGCGAGATGGCGGAGCCTCTGAAGCGCACGCACCCGGAGCTTCTGCTGCACGCCGCCAACAGCGCCGCGATGCTTCGCGACCCGGAGTCCCACTTCGACATGGTGCGCTGCGGCATCGCCATCTACGGGCTCGATCCCTTTCACCAGGACCCGGAGGCGCGCGATCTCGAGCCGGCGCTCGAGCTGCACTCCTACGTCGCCGATGTCAAGCGCTTCCGGCAGGGGGACAGCGCGGGCTACGGCCAGCGCTGGTGCGCGCCCCTCGACACCTGGGTCGGCGTGCTGCCGATCGGCTACGGCGACGGCGTCCGGCGCGGGCTGACCAACAACGCCGACGTTCTCGTCGGCGGGCGGCGCTACCCGCTGGTCGGGACGGTGTCGATGGACAACATCACGATCGACCTCGGCCCGGAGACCGACGTCGAGCCCGGGGCGCCGGCCGTCCTGATCGGTCCTCAGGGCTCTGAGCGCATCCTCGCCGAGGAGGTCGCGCGCCGCCTCGACACGATCAACTACGAGGTCACCTGCGGCGTCTCGGCGCGCGTGCCCCGCGCCCACGAGCGATGAGCGACGCGCTGGCGCCGCCGATCGGGATCAGCGGGCGCGCAAGACACGGTACGATGCCGGCTCAACGCAGGACCTACGGGGGTCTATGAGGTACGGCAGCGAGGGTGATCGGGGCGAGGTAGCTCCCGGGCGGGGCTCGCGATGAGCCAAAGGCAGCGCAGGGCCAGGGCAAAGCGGCGGCGGCACGCGCAGCCGGCGGGCGGGCGACCGCGGCCCACCACGGCGCGGATCGGAGCTGCGACGCTCTCAGGTGGCCTCGCCGCCACCGCCGCGGTCGGGCTCGTCGCCGGGGCCGAGGGCGCGAGCGCCGCGACCTTCGACGCCGCCCAGGTCGCCGACATACAGAGCGGCGCCGGCGGCAGCTCTCCCAGCTACCTCGCCAACGTCAACGGCACCCTGTTCTTCCGCGCCAACGACGGCGCGAACGGCTTCGAGCTGTGGAAGTCAGACGGGACCACCGCGGGGACGACCCTGGTCAAGGACATACGCGGCGGCGCGAGGCAGCGATCCGCGCTACCTCACCGACGTCAACGGCACCCTGTTCTTCTCCGCCAACGACGGCACCAACGGCATCGAGCTGTGGAAGTCCGACGGCACTACCGCGAGCACGACGCTCGTCAAGGACATCCAGAGCGGCGCGACCGGCAGCTATCCCTACTACCTCACCGACGTCAACGGCACCCTGTTCTTCTCCGCCAACGACGGCACGAGCGGCCGTGAGCTGTGGAAGTCCGACGGCACCACCGCGGGCACGGCGCTCGTCAAGGACATAAAGAGCGGGGCGGACAGCAGCTATCCGAGCTACCTCACCGACGACAACGGCACCCTGTTTTTCCGGGCCAACGACGGCACCAACGGCTATGAGCTGTGGAAGTCCGACGGCACCACCGCGGGGACGGTCCTGGTCAAGGACGTAAACAGCGGCGCGACCGGCAGCTATCCGCGCTACCTCACCGACATCAACGGAACCCTGTTCTTCCGCGCCAACGACGGCGCGACCGGCCACGAGCTGTGGAAGTCCGACGGCACGACCGCGGGCACGACGCTCGTAAAGGACATCCAGAGCGGCGCGAGCGGCAGCTTTCCCTTCGACCTCACCGACGTCAACGGCACCCTGTTCTTCCGCGCCAATGACGGCGCGACCGGCCATGAGCTGTGGAAGTCCGACGGCACCACCGCGGGCACGACGCTCGTCAAGGACATCCAGAGCGGCGCGACCGGCAGCTATCCGGTCTACCTCACCGACGTCAACGGCACGCTGTTCTTCGGCGCCA
The DNA here is from genome assembly GCA_035637595.1 of Solirubrobacterales bacterium. Lineage (GTDB taxonomy): Bacteria > Actinomycetota > Thermoleophilia > Solirubrobacterales > 70-9 > DASPWW01. The sequence continues at coordinate 23,260 of DASPWW010000002.1, forward strand.
ACGACGGCGCGACCGGCCACGAGCTGTGGAAGTCCGACGGGACCACCGCGGGGACGACCCTGGTCAAGGACATCCAGAGCGGAGCGGGCAGCAGCGATCCGAGCTACCTCACCGACGTCAACGGCACCCTGTTCTTCAACGCCAACGACGGCGCGACCGGCGGTGAGCTGTGGAAGTCCGACGGCACCACCGCGGGCACGACGCTCGTCAAGGACATCCGGAGCGGCGCGACCGACAGCAACCCCGCTTTTCTCACGGACGTCAACGGCACGCTTTTCTTCCGCGCCAACGACGGCACGACTGGGAATGAGCTGTGGAAGGCGTTCGAGATCGCCCAGCCGCCGCCGCCGGGCGGCGGCGGCGAGCCGGGCCCCGGCGGCGAGCAGCCGCCCGCGGACACCTCCGCGCCCGACACCCAGATCACAAAGCGCCCCAAGGACAAGACCAAGAAGAAGACCGCGACCTTCGAGTTCACCTCGACCGAGGCCGGCTCGACGTTCGAGTGCAAGCTCGACGACGGCCCCTTCCAGCCGTGCACGTCACCCCAGGACGTCAAGGTAAAGAAGGGCAAGCACAGCTTCGAGGTCCGCGCCAAGGATCAGGCCGGAAACGTCGATCCCACGCCCGCCAGCGACGACTGGAAGGTCAAGAAGAAGAAGAAGAAGTAGCCTCGGACCCGCTCGAGCGACCGATCTTCGTCGTCGCGCCGCCGCGCTCGTCGACGACGCAAAGCGCGTGTTCCTCGCCCGCCCGATCGATGCCGGCGAACGTCTCCATCGGCTACCTGCTTTGATCGGCTGGACTTGCGCCGGCCGGGAGGTACCGTTGCGGATGCTCGTAGATCGGCGCCTGGGTGCGCCACTCCCTGTGGCAGCTTCAGGTGCCTCCGACCGCCGGGAGGCGCTGGTTTCATCGTGACCATGAGCGAGGCGCTCGACGGGCTCGCCGGGGCGCCGGCGGTGAGAGCCGCGCGCCAGGCCCTCGGGGACCGCGAGGACGTGTGGATCGTCGGCGGGGCGCTGCGCGACGCGCTGCTCGGCCGCCCGGTGGTCGACGTCGATCTCGCCGTGGCGGGCGGCGAGGAGGGCGCGGCGCGGCAGATCGCCCGGGCCGCGGGCGGCCCCGCGTTCCCGCTCTCGGAGCACTTCGACACGTGGCGGGCGCAATCGGCGGGCCGCGACTGGCACGTCGACGTGACCTCGCTGCGCGGCGAGGGGATCGAGCAGGACCTCGGGGCGCGCGACTTCACGGTCAACGCGATCGCGCTGCCGCTCGCCGGCGGCGAGCCGCTCGACCCTCATGGCGGGATACGCGACGTCGCGGCCCGGATCTTGCGCGCAGCCTCAGACGCGGCGTTCTCCGACGATCCGATCCGCATCCTGCGCGCGGCGCGGCTCGCCGCCGCGCTCGAGTTGGAGATCGATCAGCACACCGCCGAGCTGGCGCGTGGCGCGAGCGAGCTCGCCGCCGAGCCGGCGGGGGAGCGGCAGCTCGCGGAGCTGCGCGCGATCGTCGTGGGATCGGATCCAATGCGTGGGCTGCGCCTGCTCGACGAGCTCGGCGCCACGCCAGTCGTGCTGCCGGAGCTGGACGCCCTGCGCGGCGTCGAGCAGAACCCCTACCACCACCTCGACGTGCACGGCCACACAATCGAGGTGCTGAGCCGCTGGCTGGAAATCGAGCGCGACCTCGCCGCGATCGTCGGCCCCGATCTCGCGGACGAGGTCGGGTCGTTGCTCGACGAGCCCCTCGCCGACGAGCTGACCCGGCGCGGAGGCGTTCGCTTCGCCGCCCTGTTCCACGATCTCGGAAAGCCCGCCGTGCGCAGGGTCAACGACGACGGCCGCATCCTGTTCATGGGCCACGACCGAGAGGGAGTCGAGATCGTGCGCGCGGTCTGCCGCCGGCTGCGCACGTCGCGGCGGCTTTCCGCATACCTCGAGTCGCTGACCCTCAACCACCTGCGGCTCGGGTTCCTCGTCCACGCCAGCCCGCTGTCGCGCCGCGAGGTCTACGACTACCTGCGGGCAACCGACCCCGAGTCGGTCGACGTCACCCTGCTCACCGTGGCCGACCGGCTGGCCACGCAGGGCGAGCGCACCCGGCGGGAGGCGATCGACGCCCACCTCGATCTCGCCCGCGAGATGATCGCCGAGGCGCTCGCCTGGCGCCGCACCGGCCCGCCGGCATCGCCGATCCGCGGCGACGAGCTGGCGTCCGAGCTCGGCATCGAGCATGGCCCCGAGCTGGGGCGCCTGATCGCCGAGATCGAGGCCGCCGTGTTCGCGGGCGAGGTGGCGACCCGCGACGATGCGATCGCGCTAGCGGGCGAGTTGGTGGCCCGTTGACGGGGACGCCTGCGCGGCCGGAGAGCCGTGTACCGTGAGCTCCGTGAGGAGCAAGCCGCAGATGCCCGACTGGGACCAGATGGAGCGGGCGAGCATCGCGCGGGCGCGCGAGGAGTACCTGCGCACGACGCCCGGCCGGCGAGTCGAAGAGACGATCGAGCTGAGCCGCGAGCTGACCGCGCTCGCCGCGCGCGGCCTCAAGCGCGCGCGTGGCTGAAGCACTCACGCCGCTTGACGGTCGTCCTCTCCTCGTTGCCCTGGTCGACGGCGGCGTGGAATTCATCATCATCGGCGGCCTCGCGGTGGGCGCCCCAGAGGCACCAAGGACATTGACATCGTGCCTGCGCCGGATCGCGAGAACCTGGCGCGACTCGCGACCGTGCTCGAGGCCTTGGATTACCGCATATCGGGAACCGAGGAGTTCGAATCCGAGGAGGTCGTCCACCCCGACGCCGAGGCGCTGGAGGCCGGCGGAAGCTGGGTCCTGATCACGAAGTACGGCGGGCTCGACATCATGCAGCGGGTCCTGCCCGACCTGGAATACGCGGATCTCGAACCCGAGGCGATCAGCGCCGAGGTCTTCGGCATAGATGAGCCCGCCGCTCAGGCGCCCGTCTTCGCTGCGGGGCCGCCCGACGTGGCGAACAGGCGCGCCATCCCGCCGAGGCCGACCTCCATCGCGCTCCAGAAGGGGCCGCTGTGGAACGGCCGCCCGTTTCGAAACCGCCAGGGCACCGACAGGCCGAGCATCTTCTTTCCCATGCGCCAGGTCCTCGAGCTGCCGACCTGGTAGTCGGCCTCGGCACCGGGCCGGACCTCGACCGGCCGCTCGGGGTCGCCGGTCAGCCGGAGCGGCACCTTGGCGAACGTGGCCTTGTCGAACTGCTCCATCACGCACATGCTGATCGGGTCGAAGCGCTCCGAAGCTTTCTCGTCGAGGGCGCGCGACGCGATCTGGGCGGCCGCGGCGTCGGCCTGGAGAAAGGCGAGGAACGCCTGCTTGACGGGGAAGTCGCCGGCGTCGCCGACGGCATAGATCTCGGGGTGGCCGGCGACCTGGCGCGTAGCCAGCTCGGTGCGCAGGAAGCCGCGCTCGTCGGCCGGGAGGCCCGGGAAGGCGTTCGCGGCGACGTAGGGCGGAAAGGAGACGAGCAGGTCGTAGCCCAAGCTCTCTCCGTTCGCGTATCTGACGTCCTCGGCGGTCACCTCCTCGACGACGTACTCGGTGTGCCCGCTGATCCCGCGGCGCTCGAACTCCTCGGTCACGACGTCGTGCAGGCGCGGGCCGAACGCCTGGATGAAGCCGGCCTCGTAGGTGGTCCACGAGATCTCGGGCATCGTCGCGGGGTTGTGCTTGCGAAGCCAGGTGTCGAGCATCAGGACGATCTCGTACAGCGGGCCCGAGCACTTGTTCTGGGGCGGGACGAGGAAGACGACGCGGCGGCGATCGCCGCGGCGCACGGCGGCCAGCAGGCCGTCGAACGCTTCGCGCAGCGCGACCATGTCCTCGGCGGTCCAGGTTCGCAGCCCGTGGTCCGCGAGCCCCGCGATCTCCGACGCGCGCATCCCGGCCCCGGTGGCGACGACGAGGAAGTCGTAGCTCAGCTCATCGCCGTCGACGGTCACGCTTCGGGAGTCGGGATCGATCTCGGTCGCCCTCCCCTGGACGAGCTCGATGTCCCGGTGCCGCGCGGGCCGCTCGAGCGGGATCCGCAGCTTCGCCGGATCGAGCCCGAAGGGCACGTAGATCGAGTTCGGCTTGAAATAGAAGTGGTCGGAGTCCGACACCAGCGTGATTGCCGCGCGCTCGCCGACCTTCGCCCGCAGGGAGAACGCCGACTCCAGCCCACCGAATCCACCCCCGAGCACGACGACGCGGGGCTTCGGCCGGCCCCCGGGTCCCGGCCCGGTTCCGGAGCCGCTGGTGTCGCCGCCTGCGGCCATCCTGTTGAGCCTACCGCTATAGGCTCCCGCCCCGATGGCGAGCGACTGCCTCTTCTGCGGCATCGTCGCGGGCGACGTGCCGGCGCAGATCGTCGACTCCGACGAGCACACCGTCGCGTTCATGGACATCAGCCCCGCGACCAGGGGCCACGCGCTGGTGGTGCCGCGCGAGCACACCGCCGACCTGATGGAGATCTCCGACGACGACCTGGCGCGGACGATGGCCGCGGCGCGGCGCCTCGCCCGGCGCATCGACGAGGTGCTCGATCCCGACGGCTTCAACATCCTCAACTCGTGCCGGCCGGCCGCCTGGCAGACGGTCTTTCACTACCACCTCCACATCGTGCCGCGCTACGAGGACGACCCCCTCAAGCTGCCGTGGATCCCGCGCGGCGGGGACGAGCAGGAGATCGCGGCGATCGCCGAGCGCATCCGCGGCGAGTGACGGGCGGCGCGTCAAGTGGCTGAGAAACGGCCGGTGACCCTGGAGCGCGACGGCGCGGTCGCCGCGATGGTCCTCAGCGACCCGCCGCTCAACCTGTTCGGCGCCGAGGCGTTCTCGTCGCTCAACGACTGCCTCGACGAGATCGAGGGCTCGGATGCCCGCGCCGTCGTTTGGCGGGCCGAGGGCGAGGTATTCACCGGTGGCGCGGACGTCAACGTCTTCGCCCAGGCCGATCCCGCGCAGGCCGCCGAGATCTTCCGGCCGCTGCTCGGCGCGGTGCAGCGCATCGAGGCGCTGCCGATCCCGACCCTGACGCTGGTCCACGGCCTCTGCCTGACGGCCGGGCTCGAGGTCTCGCTTGCCTGCGACATGATCTGGGCGACCGAGTCGGCGCAATTCGGGCTCGTCGAGGCGGTCGTCGGGCTGACCCCCGGCGCCGGCGGCACCCAGCGGATGGCGGAGCGCGCCGGGCCCGCACGGGCGCGCGAGTTCGTGATGACGGGTGGCCTCTACGACGCCGCCACGCTGGAGCGCTGGCACGTCGTCAACCGCGTCGTCGGCGACGATGAGCTGCTCGAAAAGGGGATGCGCTTCGCCCAGCGCCTCGCGTCGGGTCCCACGAAGGCGCACGGGGCGACGAAGCGGATCGTGCGCGCGTTCCTGCGCGGCGGGGTCGAGGAGGCCGACCGCGAGACGGCCGAGGCGGCGGGTTCGCTGTTCGAGACAGAGGACCTCCACAACGCGGTGAAGTCGTTTCTCGAGCAGGGCCCCGGCAAAGCCACCTTCGAGGGCCGCTAGCCGCGCAGGGCGCAAACCGCCCTGGACCCCCATAAACGGCCCCAAACAGCCAATTGGGCGGCGGATCGCGCTGCTACCCTGCGCGGCGCCGATGGGCAAGGAAGAGAAGATCGAGATGGAGGGCGAGGTCGTCGAGGCCCTGCCGAACACGATGTTCAAGGTCAAGCTCGACAACGAGCACGTCGTCCTCGGCCACATCTCGGGAAAGATGCGCCGCCACTACATCCGGATCCTCCCCGGCGATCGCGTCAAGATCGAGCTGTCGCCTTACGATCTCGACCGCGGCCGGATCACCTACCGCTATAAGTAGTTAGAGCGGCATCACCTCCGCGGCCCGCCGCGGATCGCTCATCTCGACCGCGAGGCTCGTCCATGTGAAGTCGCGCGCGCCGAGCCCGGCGCCGGTGCGAGGGTGGTAGTACTCGCGCAGGCCCTCGCGCTCGACCATGCCGCGGACGCGCGCCGCCAGCTCCTGTGCGGGCTCGCCGTAGCCCAGGCGTACCAGCCCCAGCCACAGCAGCCACGCGGTGTTGACCCAGGTCGGCCCGCGCCAGTAGCGCCGCACGAGACCGCGCCGCGCGCCGGGCTCGAACGACGGCTCGGCCGCGGCGACGGACGGGGGCGGGAACTCGAGCCAGAAGCGCTCGGGGTCGAGCAGATGCTCCTCGACAAGGCGGCGGCCGATCGCCTCGGGAAGGTCGGGCAGCGCCAGCGGCGCGAGTGCCGCCCACGTCTCGACCGCCGGACGCAGTCCCGACGGGCGTGCCTGGTCGAGGAACAGCCCGGTGCGCTCGTCGAACAGGCGCTCGACGATCGCCGGGGTGATGGAGGGACGCCCGAGCGCGAGCAGCGACATGCACCACAGCACGTTGACGACGACCTCGCACAGCACGGGGCCGCCGGCCGCGAGGACGGCCCGGGCGTCCCAGTCCAGGGAGCGGTTGTGGCGGACGAGCGACGGAAAGCCGAAACGGCCGTGAGCGCGACGCCCCCACACGGGATCGAACTTGGGCGACGAGTCAAGACCCGACTCGTCGGGCTGGACGATCCACAGCAGCCCGTCGCCCTCGAGATCGCGGTGGGAAGCGAGCCAGTCGGCATGCCCCGCGATCCGCGGCTCGGCGACGGGGTCGCCGACCGCTATGCGCCATGCCCACGCGAGCAGCGGCGGCTGGATCGTTTCCGTGGTGTGGGCGCCGCGGTCGCGGACGTTGTAGAACAGCCGTCGCCAGCCCGACACCGGCCGATGCCAGAAGATCGTGTGGCCGATGAAGCCGTCGGGGCGCTGGGCGCGCAGCAGCGACTCGAGCTCGGCCCGCGATCGCGCCGGGTCGAAGTGGCGCCACGCGATCGCCGCGAAGCACGAGTCCCAGTACCACTGCCACGGGTAGCGAACCGGGCTGGGACGCGTGTACGCGTAGGGGGCTCCGTCGCGCTCGCCGAGCGTCCAGTTGCGGTGCAGGACCTCGGCCGCGAGCGCGTCGAGCGCCCGCGCCTCGTCGCTCAATACGTGACGCGCCGCATGCCGCGCAGGGCGACGGCGCTCAACAGCGTGGCGAGCCCGACGAGCACCAGCAGCCCGGGCCATGTGTCGTCCCACGTCACGCCGCCGATGAATCCCTGGCGGGCCGCCTCGACGACCTGCGTTACGGGGTTGTAGCGCGCGACCTCCTGGAGCCAGCCGGTCAGCAGATCGAGCGGCGCGTAGGCCGTCGTCGTCAGGATCAGCGTAAGCATCCCGGCCTGCATCAGCGGCGCCGCGGACTGGGTCTTGAAGCGCAGCGCGAGCGA
>DASPWW010000003.1:0-58331 GCA_035637595.1 Solirubrobacterales bacterium
GGCGCGCGGGCTGCGCGGCGCCCACGTCAAGGAGATCGTGGCGCGCTACCGGGTCGCCGCCGGCTCGATGCTGAGCCTCACCAACCTCTCGCTCGAGGGCGCGCAGGCGGCGCTCGCCGAACGCCACCCCGCCCTGTTCGCGCCCCGTTGAACCGGAACGACGCGGCTAGCTCGGCGGCGCGGCGTGCTTGGGCCTGCGCCCGAGCTTGCCCGTCACCCAGCGCAGCGGCGTGGTGACCCTCCAGCTGCGGCTTTCGAGGATGCCCTTGATCTGGGCGTCCTTGCTGCCGGCCAGGGCCCACTGCGCCTTGGCGATCTGGGGCAGCTGCACGAGCCCGTCGGTGGCGCGCTGCTCGTAGGCGCGCAGCACGGCGCCCGACTTGGCGTGAATCGCGTCGGCGGGGGTCACCCCCTCGCCCAGCCGCTCGCGGATCAGCGGCTCCGGCACGATCTCGATGCGCAGGCCCTCGAGCGCGGCGCGGCACAGCAGCTCGTGGTCCTCCGATCCCGGGTCCGCATCGGGGTCGAAGCCCCCAAGCGCCTCGAAGGCCTCCCTGCGGATCAGGTACCCCGTGTCCCCGAAGCAGCGATAGAACAGTCCCGCCACGGGGGGCCCTCCCTCGGGGGGCCGAATTCCGGTCCCGGATTCGGCGCTCCAGGTCGCGGCGGCGGTGACGACGTCGGCACCCGTCTGCTCGGCGACCCGGACCAGCGTCGAGATCCCGCCCGGCTCGGCGACGGCGTCATCGGCCAGAAACAGCAGGTAGGTCCCGGTGGCCGCGCGGGCGCCGTGGTTGAGCGCGTCGGCGCGCTCGGCGCGCTGGCGCAGCAGCTTCCAGCCATGTTCGGCGAACTTGCGCTCGGCTCGTTCGAGCTCGGCGGCGAGCTCGGAGCGACCGGCCCCGTCAGCCACCATTACCACCTCGATCTCGGGGTGCTCCTGGGCCTCGATCGACGCGATCGCATCACCGACCCGCCCCGTGCCGGCCCGCAGGCAGACGCTGACGCTGGCCGGCGGCCGCTCGACCGCCTCCGGCTCGGCCTCCGTCGCCGCCCGGGTCGCCGCGGCCACCCCCTCGTGCCAGCGCAGGTGGACCTGCTCGTTTGCGCCCGGATCGACGGCCGGCTCGGGCGGCCGGACCTCGCCCCCCTCGACCGCCTCGCGCAGCGCCGCGGCGAGGTCGGCGGCCCCCTCCCGCCCGCCGGGATCGAACGTCGCGCGCCCAAGGTCGAGCGGATGGATCAGCTCGGCAGTGCCGCCGACGCGCGAGGCGATGAACGGGATCCGAAGCGCCAGGGCCTCCATCACCGTGTTCGGGGTGTTGTCCGCGAGCGATGGCATCACCGCCAGCCGCCGTATCCCGTCGCCGCGCAGGTACGCGACTGCCTCGGGCTGCCCGAACCCGTCGAGGACCCGCCAGCGCCACGGCCAGTCCCGCCCCCGCCTGGCGAGGTACTCCTTGGCCCAGCGGCCGTCGATCACCGTCTGCTTGCCCATGAACGCGATCGAGATCCCGGGAAGCGCGCCCTCGGCGGCGAGCAGGTCGAGGGCATCGCAGAACAGCTCGACCCCCTTGCGGGTCTCGAGCCTGCCGAAGAAGACGATCTCGTCGATCCCGCCCGCCGCGTCGGCCCGCGGCTCGACGCCGTCGGCGACGACCCGGGATCGCACGTACTGCTGCACGAAGACGCGCTCGGGGAGCTTCCATCCCCAGCTCTGCATCCAGTCCACCATGTAGGCGCTGGGGCTGATCACGACGTCGGCGAGCGCGACGCTGGCCCGTTCGAGGAAGTCGGCCGCGAATTCCTGACCGGTCAGGAACGGGACGCGGTTGATCTCCATCACCCAGTAGGTCGAGCTGTGGACCCCGACGGCGATCGTGGCTCTCGCGAAGGCCCAGCCCTGGCGCTTGGCCAGCAGGCTGTAGTAGCCGTGACCGAGGGTCTCGGGGAAGTGGATCACGTCGAAGGCGCGCTCGCGGTCGGTCTCGGAGAGCCACATGTAGGCGAGATAGGAGCGCTTGGCCTCGAAGTGCCCGTAATAGACGCGGGGCAGCTCGGCCTCGGGGAGCTCGATGAACCGGATTCCCTTGCCGGCGTAGTGGTCGACCCAGTGCGAGAACGGAGTGTCAGCCTCGGGGTCGCGAAGCCCCAGGTAGAGCACGGTGACCTCGTGACCCGCCTCCGCGAGCGCCTCGGCAAGCGAGGTGTAGGCGGTCCCGATCCCGCCGGTCTTCGTCGGCCCCACGAACTCGTAGCTCGCGATGCAGACGCGCAGCGGCTCGTCCCTGCCGGCTGCGGGGGGCAGCGCGGCCCCAGGATCGAAGCGCAGGTTGCGCGATCCGGTCGCCAGCAGGTCCGGCAGCTCGGCGGCGCGAGTCCCCCCGAGGACGACCATGGAGCTGGAGCGCTCGAGCCGGGTGTGGGGCGAGCGTGCGATCCCGATCCAGCTCACCTCCAGGCCCTCCGACTCGAGCCGGTCGCGCAGCTCCGCGGCGGTGAAGCGCGCCTCGGCCATCAGGTCGCGGTCGCCGGTCACCAGGATCGCGCAGGCCGCGCCCGCGAGCGCGTCCGAGAGGCGGCGCAGAAGCGGCGCCGGGTCGTCAAGCATCTCCAGCACCCCGTCGCAGACGACGATCGCGCCGCTCAGGCGGTCCGGCGGGATGGGCAGCGGCTCGCCGGCGGCGGGGTCCCACTGGCGGCAGTCCGAATCGGGCAGCTCGCGCCGCAGGACCTCGAGCCGGTCGGCGCGGTCGAGCGCCACCAGCTCGAGGCCCCGGGCGGCGGCTGCGATGCGCCGCGGACGCGGGCAGCCGAGCGCGACCACGGTCCGGCTTTCGAGCTGTCGCGCCAGATCTCGGGCGAGCAGCGAGAGGTCTGAGTCCTCAGGACTTGACACCGATCACACGGTACGCCGATGACAGTGAGTGCACGTACTCGTCGGAGCTGCGGCACTTGCGGCGCAGGTAGGGATAGAGGACGCGCCGCAGGGCGGCGCCGGCGAAGCTGCGCTTGTGGGCAAGCCACTCGCGCGCGATCCACGCCACGGTGACCCACACGGAGTGGACCCCGCCGCTGTCGGTGACCTCGAAGCCGTGCCGGGACACCAGCCGCTCGAGGCCGGGAAGCGTGTAGCGCTGGTAGTCGGTCGGGTCGAGATGCTCTGGCTGGATAAAGGGCACCGTCAGATAAAGCACGCCGCCCGGCCGACAGACTCGGTGGAACTCGGAAAGAACCTCCTCGGGGTTCTCAACGTGCTCGAGGACCGCGTTGCAGATGATCGTGTCGAAGAACCCGTCCTCGACCGGGATCTCGTGCAGGGGGCCCTCGATGTCGATGTGCGGCGCGGGCTGGATGTCCTGGCTGTAGAGCTTTCCCTCGACCAGCGCGCTGATGTCGCGCCGCCCCGCGCCGGCGTTGAGCACCTTGCCCTTGAAGAGGTGGCGGTAGGGACCGAGCTCGCGCTCGATCGAAGGGAAGATCTCGGACACAGTGAGGTCGCGACCGCCCCGCATGGTGGCGGAACGATAGACCCGGGCGGGAGACGGCGGCGGAAGTGCTAAAACCGCCCGCCATGTCTCCCGCGGGCCTTTACGGCGCCATGGCGCTGATACTGCTCGCCTCCGCCGCCGTGGGCTGGGGCCTGCTCGCCGTGACGGGCCGTCGCGAGTGGTCGTGGCTCGCCCCGGCGCTCGGTCTGGCCGTGCTCGTCGTGCTCGGCTTCTCGGTCCTCCCGGGCCGCGCCGTGACGGTCGCGGTGCTGACGGCGGCGGCGATCGCGGCCTCGGTTGCCCTCGTGGCGCGGACCGGGCCGGACCTGCGGACGGTCGCGAGCACCGCCCTGCCCGTCGTGCTCGTCACCGTGCTCGCGGCATCGATTCCGTTCGCTACCGGCGGCGGGTTTCACATCATGGGGACCTACGTCAACAACGACCTGGCCTTCCACCTCTCCAACGCCAACTGGCTCGGTAGCCACGAAGGGGTCGAACCGGAGCAGATCGCGGACGGCTACCCGATCGGGCCGCACGGTCTCGTCGTCGCTGTCTCGACCCTGACCGGGATCGAGCTTCCGGAGGCGTGGACGGGGCTGCTGATCGCGATCGCGGTCGTGACGGCGCTCGCCTCTTTGAGCGTGATCGGGGAGCTTCGGCCCACGCTGCGAACGCTCGGCGCGGTGCTGGTGGGGCTCTCCTACCTCGGCGCCTCGTTCTACGTCCAGTCGGCGTTCAAGGAAACCTTGATGGCCCTGTTCGTGCTCGGCTTCACGCTTGCATTGCGCGAAGCGGCTGGAGAGGCGCGAGCCACGCAGGGGTGGGCGACCCGCCCAACCGCCCGACGCTTGCTTGCGGCCGCCGTCGCCCCGGCGGTGTTCGCCGCCGCCGCCGCGGCCACCTACAGCGCCCCCGGCCTCGCCTGGTCACTCGGGACGCTGGGTCTCTGGGCGGCGGTCTCCTACGGCTTCTCGCGCGGACCCGCCGCTGCGTGGGCCGCGCTCCGCGGCCGGCGCTGGGTGGCGCCCGCCGCGCTGGCGCTCGCGGCGCTCGCCGCCGCCTTCGGCTTCGTCGCCTGGGACCGCTCGGCGGACTTCATCGGCGGACGCGCCGTCGTCGGGTCCGGGGCGCTCGCCAACCTCTTCGACCCCCTGCCCCCCAGCGAGGGTCTGGGGCTGTGGCTGTCGAGCGACTACAGGATCGTCGACGTCAGCTTCCTGGGCCACGGCGGGATCTACACGTGGCTGCTCGGCGCGCTGGGCGTGGCCGCGGCCGGGCTCGGGGTTCTGAGGCTGGCGGCGAGGAGGGAGCTCGTGCTGATCTCGGCGCTCGTCGCCGCCGCCGCCGCCTATCTGGTCGCCCACTACTCGCTGGGCCCGTACGTCGCCTCGAAGGCGCTCGTGATCGCGGCCCCGCTGGTCATGCTCACCGCGATCGTCGGGATCGCTCCGCAGGGTCGCTGCACTGGCTCCCGCCACGCCCTCGTCCGGGGCACGCTGATGATCGCGTTCGTGGCGATCGCGCTGGGCTCCAGCTACCTCGTGCTCAGCGGCGCGCGCCTCGACAACGACGACCACACGACACAGCTCGCCGAATTCCGCGACGAGGTCGAGGGCAAGCGCGTCGTCTTCCTCGGCAGCGACGAGCTGGTGCCCTGGGCGCTGCGAGGGGCCTCGGTCATACCGGCCACCCAGTTCCATGACCGCGAGCTGCTTCCCCGAACCGCGGAACGCGTGGACTTCGACGCCTTCGTGCCGAGCACGCTCGATGGTTTCGATTACGCGATCGCGACGAATTCGGAGTTCATGAGCGAGCCACCGAGCAACTTCAAGCCCGTCGCCCAGACCGAGTCCTTCACCCTGTATGAGCGTGTCGGACCGACCCCTCCCCGCGAGACGCTGCCGGAGGGCGAGCTCCCGGGTGGGGTGCTCGACTGCGGCACCACGGCCGGCAGGGATCTCAGCCGCCGGCAGGGGGTTGCCCACGTGTTCGAGCGGAACCCGGCCCTGGCCCCGTTCGGCATCCCGTTCGGGGCCGACCCCACTGGAGGCAGCTACGTGGAATGGGTGAAGGAGGGCCAGCCCGTGACCCGGAGCTTGACCCTGACCCCGGGGCGCTGGCAGATCTCGCTCCAGTACCACAGCCTCGAGCCGGTGGCCGTCGACGCCCCCGGCCTGCTGCACGCCGACCTGCCGCCGAACAGCTCGAGGATGGGGCCGTACTGGCCGGTCGGGACCGTCGAGCTCGACGAGCCGCGTGATGTGGCTTTCACCGTCCAGCCGCAGGTGCGAACGGGCCTTTCCGGGCTGCTGACCCTCGAGCGCGGCCGCACGGGGCCCGAGACGATCCTCGGAGTGATAGCGGCGACCCCGGAGTCGAAGCGCGAGTCGGTGCCGCTGTCCGACGCTTGCGACCGCCTCGTCGACTGGTACGAGCTGAGCGGCGCCTCCCGATGACCCGTGCGAGGCCGGTGCTCTCGGTGGTCGTCCCGACGAAGGGCCGGCCCCGCTACCTCGAGCGCTGCCTCGCCGCGCTCGCGGCGGCGGAGTACGCGCCGCAGCGCTTCGAGGTCGTCGTGGTGGACGACTCGCCTGGCGACGAGGTGCAAGGCGTCGTCTCGGCGGCGCCGCGTGCGCTCGCGCTGCGTCGCGTACGGCCGCGGCACACCGGGCCCTCGGCGGCTCGCAACGCGGGGGCGTTCGGGGCGCACGGCAAGCTCGTCACCTTCACCGACGACGACTGCGAGCCGTCGCCGGGCTGGCTCGCTGCGCTCGAGCGCGCCATGCGGAGCAACCCCGGCTTCGCCGTCGGGGGCCGGACGCTCAACGGGGCGCCGGGCGACACCGCGGCGGCAAGCCAGGCGATCGTCGACGCGGTGCATGCCGGGTTTGCCCGCGATCCCGCCGTGCCGCGCTTCTTCGCGTCCTACAACGTCGCTTTCCCGGCCGAGGACTTCCGCGAGTTGGGCGGCTTCGACGAGGCCTTCCGCTACGCCGAGGACCGCGAGCTGTGTGAGCGCTGGGTGCGCAGCGGGCGCCGCTTCGTCTACGCCCCGGACGCAATCGTCGTTCACATGCGCACCCTCACCCTGCGCGAGTTCTGGGGCCAGCACTACGGCTACGGCCGCGGGGCGTGGGCGTTCCGGCGCGAGCAGCAGGGGCAGGCCGGGCCGGCCGCGGACAGCCGGGCCGTCCTGCGCGCGGTGGGCCGCGCGATGCGGGAGAGCATTGCCGACCGCAGGCTCGGCATGGCCGGCTGCCTGGCGCTGTCCCAGCTCGCCACCGCGTCGGGGTTCCTGCGCGAAGCGGCCACGCGGGGTGCCTCGAGAGGCTAGACGGCGCCAGGCGCGTCATCCGGGTGCGCGGGGATTTGGGATCGATCGTCTAGGTCACGAGTTGGCGCCGCTCGAAGGCTTCTGGAAGTAGGAGGCGATCGCGTCGATCGGGATCGGCTCCGTTCCGGGCTCCCGCTCGGCGAGGAACTCGTCGGTGGCGCGACGGCATCCGCCGAACACGCCGTAGTCGTTGAGCACCACGTAACCCCCGGGGGTCACGTGACGGTAGAGCTGCTCGAGGGACAGCTTCACAGGGTCGTAGAAATCGCAGTCCACGTGCAGCAGCGCGACCGGTGGCTTGTCGAGCGCCGGCAGCGTGTCCTCGAGCCGGCCGACGACCAGGCGGTACCGCTCCTCGGGCACGCCGAGGCGGCGCAGGATGCGGCGCGTGTTTCGCTCGCTGCCGACGTATCCGCCGGCGATCTGACGCGCGGCCGCGTCGTCCTTCTCACCCGGCTCCGGCATCCCCGCGAAGGAGTCGAACAGCCACAGGCGGCGGCTCGGTGACTGAATCGCCTGAAAGCCGAGGATCCCCGCGCTGCCGCCCTTGTACACACCGCACTCGACGAAGTCGCCGGCGACCCCCGCCTCCCGGATCCTCCGGCACAGCTCCTCGAGGAAGAGGATCTGGATTGGATTGACGAGCGTGTACGGATAGACGATTCGGTGGCGGCGCGGCAGGCCCGCCAGGCGCACCCGGTACCAGAGGTCAAGGGCAGGGGCGGGGGTACGTTCCCAGATGAACTCCCTGAGGCGGCCGATGGCGCGACCCTACTATCGCCCGCGTCAGGCGTCGCTTGCCAGCACCACGCCGACCCGCCCCAGCCACAGGGCCCTCGCGACCGCCGGGCGGCGACGGATCGCCCGCCACGCCCGGCGGCTCTGCTCCGGATAGGTCACGTCGTCGATCACCACGACGGCGCCCGGCGCCAGATGGGGGGCGATCGCGTCGAAGTAGGCGATCGTCCCCTCCTCCGTGTGCTCGGCATCGACGAATGCGTAGTCGAGCGGGGCGATCTCGACGAGGACGCCGGGAAGCGTCTGCGCGATGTCGCCGAGGCGCAGCACCACGGTGTCCGCGAGCCCGAGCTCCGCGAAGCCTTCCCGGGCGAGCTCGGCCCATGCCTCAGAGGCGTCGAGCGTCACGAGCCCAGCTGTCCCCTCCTCTCTGAGCGCCGCACCCTGGTAGGCGCCCGAGATACCGAGCCCGGAGCCCAGCTCGACCGCCGACCGCGGGCCGAGCTCACGGACGAGCCGCATCAGAAACGCGCACCAGACCGGCGGCAAACTGAGCCACCACGCGGCCGCGGAGACCTCCATCGGGCCCTCGAACTCCACGTTGGAGACGTCCGTGGTCGCCTGCCGGGAAAGAAGCTCGCGGCGGCGCGCCTCGATGCGCTGCGCCCAGGCGCGCTCCTCTGCGGGAACGCGGCCCAAGGCGGCGGTGCGAAGCGCGCGTGCCAGGGCGCGCGACGAGCGGTCCCGCCGGGTGACCAGGCGCGGAAGGGCGGCCGCCATGAGCGCCCGGGCCCCGGCCGGAGAGCCGATCAGGGCGCCCGCGTTGACACGCGACCTCACGGCCCCACCGCACCGCGGGCGCCGATCACGACAAGTCCGAACCGGCGCAGGTCGAGCTCGAGCGCGACGCGCTCGTTGCGCCGCACGACGTCCCAGGCGCGACGCATCTCGGCGTTGATCGAGATGTCGTCGAACACGACCACGGCCCCGTCGGAGGCGTGGGGAAGCAATTCCCCAAAGCTTGCGACGGTGGCCCGCTCGGTGTGCTCGGCGTCGACAAAGGCGTAGTCCACCGGGGCGATCTCCGGCGCAACCCGTGCGAGGGTCTCGCCGATCTCGCCGACGCGCTGCTCCACGCGGCTCTCGAGGCCAAGCTCGGCGACGGTCTCGCGCGCGATCTCGACCACGCGCGGCTCGCGCTCGAGCGTCAGCAGCCTTCCCGCGCCGTTGAGCGCGAGCGCCGCGGCCTGATAGGCGGCTGAGATCCCGAAGCCCGTCCCGAGCTCGAGGCAGGTTCGCGGCGCGAGCTCCCGCACCAGCCGCAGCTGGAGGATGCCCCAGATCCGCGGGACGCTCCAGAACGGGCAGATCGTCGCGATCCCGAGCGCCAGCTCGTCCACCCTGCTGCGCCGCCGCTCGATCCTCTCGATCCAGGCCCCCTCCTCGGCCGGGATGCGGCCCAGCGCGGTGGTGCGCAACGCCCGCGCGAGCGCACCGGCGGCGGGATCGGAGCGCCGAGCCAGGCGCGGGACGCGAGCCGCCATCAGGGTTCGGCGCGCGGCATTGGCCACCGCCGAGTCGGGGGGGACGCGGTCGAGCAGCCACGACGCGGTCATCGCGACGGGCCGCCGGGACCGCGCTGCGACAGCACCGCGACCCCGATCCGCCGCAGCCCGACCGCCACCTGAACGCGCTCGCGGCTCGCGATCGACCTCCACGCCCGCCGCATCTCGTCGGTCTGCGTGACGTCGTCTAGCAACACCACCGCTCCACCGGTGAGGTGCGGGAGAACGGCGTCGAAGTGCCGCACCGTAGCCTCCTCGGAGTGGTCGGCGTCGAACAGCGCGTAGTCCACCGGTCCGATGCGCCCGAGCAGCTCCGCAAGCGTGTCGTCTATCGGGCCGAACTCGAGCTTGACCCGGTGGTCGAGCCCCAGATCGGCAAAGCCCCGCTCGCCGATCCTCGCCGCTGGGTGCGCGTCCATGGTCGTGAGCGACCCCGCTCCTCGCAGCTCCAGCGCCGCGCCCTGGTAGCACGCGGACAATCCCAGGCCAGTGCCCAGCTCGAGGCACGATCGCGGCGAAAGCTCGCCGACGAGCCGGGTCAGGAAGCGCCCCCACAGCGGCGGAAGGCTTGTCCACCGGCACGTCTCCCAGGCGGACGCGAGCCGCCCGGCGCGATCGGCCGCCGAGCCGTCCGCGGCGGGATCCTCCGCGACCATCGCGAACGGCACCTCGGCCCGCCGGGCCTCGACCCGGCCGATCCACTCCCGCTCCCCCGCGGCCATCCGCCCGGCCGCGGTGTCGCGCAGGGCGGCGGCGATCGCCCGCGCCCCGGCCTCCTCGCGCCCGGCGAGGCGCACCGCCCCGACCGCCATCACGGCGCGATGCGCGGCCGTGGCGGCCGGCGAGTCGGGCGGGATGTGAGCATTGAGCCTCAAGAGCCGTCGCTCGAGACCACTGCGATCCCGACCCGTCTCAGGCCGACCGTCGCCGCCACCCGCTCCCGGCGGGCGACCGAGGACCACGCGCGCCGCATCCCATCGGTCCAGTTGATGTCGTCGAGGACCACGATCGCCCCGCTGCGCATGTGCGGCGCCAGCGCGTCGAACGCGGACAGCGTCCCCTGCTCGGTGTGGTCGGAGTCGAGCAGCGCGTATTCGATCGGTCCGGTGCCCTCCAGCACCCCGGGGAGCGTGTCCTCGATCCGGCCACCCACCAGCTCGACCCGGTGGCGCAGCTCCAGGCTCGCCAGGCCGGGATGCGCCACCGACGTCAGCGCGTCGAGGTCGAGGCTGACGATGCGGCCATCGCCGTTGAGCTCCAGCGCCGCGGCCTGGTAGGCGGTCGAGATCCCGAAGCCGGTGCCGAGCTCGATGCAGGAGCGCGGAGCGAGCTCGCGCACGAGACGCATCAAGAACCGTCCCCAGACGGGCGGCACGCTCATCCACGCGGCGGCCCTGGCGGCCTCGGACAGCCGCTCGCTCTGCGGGCGCTCCGGGGAGCCCGCAGCGGCGAGCATCGCCGGCAGATCTCGCCGCCTCGCCTCGATGCGGGCGGCCCAGGCGCGCTCCTCGGCGGGAAAGCGGCCCAGGGCCGTGGTCTTCAGAGCCGCGGCGATCGCGCCCGACACGCTGTCAGGGAGGCGGGGCACCGACGCCAGCGACGTTGCCATCCAGGTCCGCGAGAGCGCAGCCGAGACCCCGGAATCGGGAGCGATGAGGGTGGACGTTCTCAAGCTCCTCCGCGACCCTCCGCGGCTACGACGACAAACCCGAGGCGACCCACCGCCACCGCCTGGCCGACGCGGTCGTCGGCGGAGATCCGACTCCAGGCCTCGCGAATCGGCAGCCAGTTGAGGTCGTCGAGCACGACCACGGCACCGGGCGCCAGCCTCGGCGCCAGTGCGTCGAAGTGCTCCACCGTCGCCTCCGCCTGGTGTTCGGCATCGATGAAGACGAGCTCGAACGGCCCCGCGGCGGACGGCAGCGTGCGCAGCGTCTCGGCGATCGGACCGACCAGCAGGTCGACCCGCTCGTCGAGCCCCAGCTCGCGGAAGCCGTCGCTAGCGAGCTCGGCCCAATCCGCCGATCCCTCCAGCGTCGTCAGCCGGCCCGCGCCGTTGAGCTCCAGGCCGGCCGCCTGATATGCCCCCGAGATGCCGAACCCGGTGCCGAGCTCGAGGCAGAAGCGTGGCTCGACCTCCCTTACGAGCCGCAGCAGCAGGACGCACCACGCCCGCTGCAGGCTCATGAACGCTGACGCGATGGCCACCGTGGTGCGCTCGCGCTCCATCGAGAAGCGCCCCTCGGGACCGGCGGTGCCGGGGTCGAAGGCGGGGCCGGTCGTCGCGCTCGCGTGCAGCAGCGTCTCGCGCCGCGACTCGATGCGGCGCGCCCAGGCGCGGTCGCCGTCGTCGAGCCGCCCGAGCGAGGCATCCCTGACCGCACGGGCGATCGCCCGTCCGGCGGCGTCGCGGCGTAACGCCAGGCGCGGCGCCGCCACGGCCATCCGCGCGCGGGCGCCCGCCGGAGACCGGCGGGCGCGGCCGACGATGGATGTCACCGAGTCTGCGATCGCCACTCGCCGGATCATTACCGATGCGTTTCGGCCGCTCGCGACGCGTCCGGGGCTCGGGTGACCGGAGTCCACGTGTGGCGAATGCCGGGGGAGGCCTTAGCTAGACTCGGTCGCCTTGCTCGGGGCGAGAGGAAGTGACCGCGACAGCCTCGGTTCCGCTGTCCTCGGGGCGGGTCCCGCAGGACTGACTTCAGCGTGGGTGCTCGCTCGCCGCGGTCTGCCCGGGACCGTGCTGGAGGCCGACGGGTCGGTGGGCGGGATCGCTAAGACGGTTGAGTTCGACGGCTTTCGCTTCGACCTCGGGGGGCACCGCTTCTACACCAAGCTCCAGCCCGTGCGGCGCCTCTGGGAGGAGATGCTCGGCCACGAGCTGCTGACCCGCCCGCGGCTTTCGCGGATCTACTACCGCGACCGCTTCTTCAACTATCCGCTTGGTGCCCAGGAGGTCTTCCGCGGGCTCGGGCTCGCCGAGTCGGCAGCCTGCGCGATGTCGTATCTCGCCTCCCGCCGGCGATCGCGGCGCCTGCGACCGCAGACGTTCGAGGACTGGGTGGTCGGGCGCTTCGGCCGCCGCCTCTACGACGCCTTCTTTCGCTCCTATACCGAGAAGGTGTGGGGCATCCCGGGATCCGAGATCCAGGCCGAGTGGGCCGCGCAGAGGATCCAGGAGTTCAGCCTCTGGCAGGCGCTGCTCGGGATCGTCGGGCTGCGCAGCAACCACGCCCCGACCCTGATCGAGAGGTTCCTGTACCCGCGCCTCGGGCCGGGTCAGATGTGGGATGCGTTCGCCGAGGCCGTGCAGTCTCACGGCATCCCGGTGATGCTCAACCGACGCTGTGTCGGGATCAGCCACTCCGGCGGGCGGGTGGAGAGCGTCGCCGTGCGCACGAACGGGAACGTCGAGGAGCACCCGGTCGACGCCGTCCTGTCGAGCATCGCCCTCCCGGACCTGGTCGAGTGCCTCGACCCGCCGGCGCCTGCTCCGGTTCGGGAGGCGGCGGCCAGGCTTCGCTACCGCTGCCTGTGCCTCGTAGCCCTGATGACGACCGAGAGCGAGCCATTCCCCGACAACTGGATCTACCTGCACGACCCGCGCACGCGTGCGGGCCGGGTCCAGAACTTCGGCGCCTGGAGCCCCGACATGGTGCGCGACGGGACGACGTGCCTCGGCGTCGAGTACTTCTGCTTCGAGGGCGACGAGGTATGGGAGATGCCCGACGAGGACGCTGTCGCGATGGCGACCGCGGACCTCGATGCGATCGGTCTGCTCGACTCGACGCAGATCTTCAACGGCGTCAAGGTGCGCGTCCCGAAGGCCTACCCGATGTACGACGCCGGCTACCGCGAGGCGGTCGCGGAGATCCGCGGCTACCTCGAGAGCTTCGAGAATCTCAAGACCTTCGGGCGCAACGGGCTGCACCGCTACAACAACCAGGACCACTCGATGTGGACCGCCATGCTGGCCACGGTCAACCACACCGATGGCACCGCCCACGACGTCTGGTCGGTGAACCACAAGGCGGAGTACCTGGAGGAAGGCCCGCTGGCCGAGGGCCTCGCGGACCTCGACCTCGTCGCCTAGCGGGACTAGCCTCCGGACTCGTATGGAGGCGACGACCGCAGCGCCAGCCGGGCGCGGCGACCCACCGGCGACGGGCGGGGCGCGGCACCGACTCGACGTCCTCCGAGTCCTGACGACCTCCGACCTGCGCGTGCGCTACGGCCGTGGGGGGCTGCGCTACCTGAAGTGGATACTCGACCCGCTCGCGGCCCTGGGCGTCTACCTGGTGCTGGTCTCGCTCGTGCTCACCCGCGGCGCGGACGCGATCGGGCTCAGCCTCGCCTGCGCCATCGTCCCGTTCACCCTGCTCATGGCGAGCATCGTCAACGCGCTGACCGCCGTCCAGCTGCGTGGGTCGATCCTGCTCAACATGGGCTTCCCGCGGATGCTGATCCCGATCGCGTCGGTGCTCACCGAAACCATCGCCTTCACCGCGAGCCTCGTGCTGCTGCCCGTGATGATGCTGATCTACGGCGTCGAGCCGACCGCCGCGGTGCTGTGGCTCCCCGTCGCGCTCGCGATCACCGTCGTTCTCGCCCTCGCCCTCGCCTACCCGTCGACGCTGTTCGGGATCTGGTACCCGGAGCTGCAGCCATTCGCGGTCTCATTCGCTCGCGCGGGGTTCTTTCTCGCCGCCGGGCTGGTGGCGCTCGACGAGGTCACCGGCGAGGCTCGCGATCTTCTGCCCTACAACCCGCTGACGGGACTGTTCGAGTCATTCCGCGACGCGCTGCTGTACGGGCGCTCGCCGGCGGCCTGGGAGCTGCTCGTCCCGCTCGGCGCCGCCGCGGTGGTGCTGGCGATCAGCGTTCCGGTCTACATGCGCGAGCAGTCGCGGCTCGCAAAGCTGGTGGGGTGACGCCGATGAGCGCGGTCGCCGCCGCCCCGCCGTCCAGCGCCCGATCGGCCGGTGGGGTGCAGCTCGAGAACGTCGGCGTGCGGTTCGACTTCGACCGCCTCGGCCGCGTCGTGACCCCCGGACTGGCGCTCTTTCGCCGCATCCGCTCTACCACCTGGGGGCTGCGGGGGATAGACCTCGAGGTCGAGCCCGGCTCCGGCATGGCGCTGATCGGGCCCACGGGGGCCGGCAAGACCACGCTGCTGCGCGTCGTGGCCTCGGTGCTGCCGCCCGACGAGGGCCGGGCCCTGGTACGGGGGCGCATCGGGTCGCTGCTCGCGACCGCCGCCGGGCTGTCCTCGTTGCTCACAGGGCGCGAGAACGCGGAGCTGCTGGGCGTCCTCGCCGGGCGGTCGTTCGAAGAGACGCGGCGCAACATGCACCTCGTAGCCGAGCGGGTGCAGCTCGACGACGCCTTCGACCGGCCGATTCACACCTACTCGCTGGGAATGCGGGCGCGCCTCGGGCTCGCCGGGATCCAGGCGATCTCCCCTGACGTGCTGCTGCTCGACGAGGTCTTCGAGGCGCTCGACCACGAGTTTCGCGGCATCGTCGAGGACTACGCCCGCGAGCTTCGCGCTCGCGGCGGCATCGTCATCGCCGCGGGCCACGACCATCCGGCGCTGGAGCGGATCTGCCCCCGTGCCGCGTGGCTCGACGACGGCCACGTGAGGGCGAGCGGCCCCTTCGACGAAGTGGTCTCCGCCTACCGTCGCGCGTAGCGCTCGACCAGCTCCGCCCCGCGCCGGGCGCCGTCGTTCGCGCGTGCCCAGGCAGCGATCTCCTTCGCGCGGGCGGCGAAGCGGCCATCGTCGAGAAGGCGGCGGACGGCGCTGCGAAGCGCGCGGGACCGCTGCAGCCGCGACGGCAGCATCAGGCCCGCGCCCGCCCATGTGACGCGGGCGCCGTTCTCGGCGCTCTCGGCACCCCCCGGGCAGACCAGCACCGGCACCCCCGCGGCCAGGGCCCGCGCGACCGTGCCGTGGCCCCCGCTCGTGATCACGACCGCCGCCCGCGGCATCACCTGGCCGTAGGAGAGCCAATCGACGACCGCCGCGTTCTCCGGGGCCGGCTCGGACCAGGTCTGCCCTCGCGCGTTGATCGTCGCCAGTATCCGCACCGGCTCGGCCTCCAGGGCCCGCAACGCGGCTCGGATCAGCCCGCCGCCGCCGCCGTGCACGGTGCTCGCCGCGACGAGGACGAGCGGCCGATCGCCCGCCGGCAGCTCGACGTCGGGGTGCGCGAGCTCGAACTGCATCGGCCCCGTGACGTGCGTGCGCGCGGGCCAGTCGCGCGGGTACTCGAGCTGGGGGAAGGTCGCGACCATCGCCAGGCCCTCGCTCACCGTGCCGTAGGTGGTGACGGGTCGGTCGGGCGGCAGCGGCGGGAGGCCGAGCTCGGCCCGCGCGGCGCCGAGCAGCCCGGACACGCGGCGGAGCCAGCGAGTGTTCGGCCGCAACGGCCTCACCGCGGGCTCGATCGCGCGCCACGCGACGGAGCCGAGGCCCGTCCTCGGCGCGACGAGCCCGACCTGGAACGGCGGCAGGCCGCGGCCCTGGACGGGATACACGGTAGGTATCAGCGTCGCGTTGGGAACCTCCGCCACCTCGGCGGCGAGAGCCGGTGCCGCGGCGACCAGGTCGCTGACCACGACGTCGGGGTCGAAGGCGCCGATCGTGGCGACAAGCGATCGCGCCACATCGATGGCCGTCGGCTCACCGGCGCCGGCCGGGGCGGCGCCCGGGAGTACGTAGTCGCGCGCCGGCGTGAACCCGAAACCGAGGCCGCCGACCGTGTCGCGCCAACGCTCCGAAAGCTCGACCATGACTTCGTGGCCGCGCTCGCCGAGCGCGCGCGAGAGCGCGAGGGCGGGAAAGGCGTGGCCCTCCGAGTAGCCGGCGGACACCAGCACCCTCACGCGATCGCTCACCGGCCCGCGAGCTCCTCGACGAGCTCGGCACCGCGGGCGGTGCCTTCGTGACCGCGGCTCCAGTCCGCGATCTCGCGCGCGCGGGCCCCGAACCGCTCTTCGTCCAGAAGGTGCCGGATCGCGAGCCGGACCGGCCCCGGGCGCAGCAGCCACGCGGGAACCATCACCCCGCAGCCCGCCCACGACGCGCGCGCGCCGTGCTCGGCGTCGTCGGGCATCGCCGGGCTGACCAGGACGGGAACGCCGTGGGCGAGCGCCGACGCGATCGTGCCGTGGTTTCCGTTGCAGACCACGGCCGCCGCGACCGGCATCACCCGCGGGTAGGAGATCCAGTCGACGACCCGGGCGTTGGCTGGCACCGGCCCGCCCAGCGGCTCCCCTCCTCCGCCCATCGTCACCAGGACTCGCACCGGCTCCTCCGCGAGCGCCTCGAGCGTGACCTTGACCAGCCTGCGCTCCATGTCCTTGACGGTGCTGGACGCGACGACGACCAACGGGTCGTCGCCGCCCGGCAGCTCGACCTCGGTGCCCCCAGGGTCGAGCATCATCGGCCCCGTCACGTGCACGTGGCGCGGCCAGACTCGCGGGTACTCGAGCTGCGGGAACGTGGCGACCATGGTCAGCTGCTTGCTGAGCGAGCCGTGGAACCCGCTCTCGGGCGCGAGCCCGAGCTGGCGTCGCTGCTCGTTGAAGATCCGCCGGGTCGAGCGCGTGGCGGGTAGCCGCCTCCACAGCGGCAGGACGGCCGACCACGCCGCGCCCCCCAGGGTGGTACGCGGAGGCGCGAGGCCCGACCCGAAGAGGGGCAGCCCCCGCTCATGGACGGGGTAGACCTCGGGCAGCAGGCTGGCACCGGGCAGGCCCGCGACTTCGGCGGCGAGCGCCGGCGCGGCCGTCAGCCCGTCGCTGACGACGACGTCGGGACCGAGCTCGCGGATCGCCGGCATCAGCCCCCGGACGTGGTCCGCCAGGGTCGCTTGCTCTGCGGCGCCCCCGGCGCTCCCCGGCCGTCCGAAGTACGGGTGGGGCGGCGCGGCGGCGAGGCCTAGCTCGTCGAGCAGCTCGCGCCAGCGTCCCGTGGTCTGCACCACCACGTCGTGGCCACGAGCACCGAGCTCGCGCGCCAGGGCGATCGCCGGCAGGGCGTGCCCGGCGAGCTCGATCGCGCTGACGAGGATCCTCCGCCCGCTCACGGCGCGGCCCGGGCCAATCGCTCGACCAGCCGCGTCCCCGCGGCGGCGCCGTCATTGCGCTCCGCCCACGAAGAGATCTCGCGGGCGCGCGTCGCAAACCGGGAGTCCGCGAGCAACCGCCGCACGGCGCGCCTCACCGACCCGGTACGCCCGAGGCGGCCCGGGAGCATCAGGCCGGCCCCGGCCCACGCGACGCGTGCGCCGTTCTCGGCCATGTCGCCGGCGGGAGGCACCACCAGCACCGGCACGCCCCCGGCGAGCGCCCTGGCGATCGTCCCCTGCCCTCCATGGCAGATCACCGCCGAAGCCCGCGGGATCAGCTGGGAGTAGGAGACCCAGTCGAGCACCCGGGCGTTCGCCGGCGCCGCCCCCGACCACGTCGCGCCGCGCCGGTTCAGCGCCGCGACGACCCGCACCGGCTCGGACTCCAGCGCCTCGAGGGCCGCGCGCGTCAGCTCGTGTCGCGGGTCCCGCTCGGTGCTCGAGGCCACGAGGACGAGCGGCTCGGCGCCCGGCGGCAACTCGACATCGGGGTAGGGCTGCTCGAAGAGCATCGGCCCCGTGACGTGGACGTGGGCCGGCCAGTGGCGGGGGTATTCGAGCTGCGGGAACGTCGCCACCAGCGCGAGCTGGTCGCTGATCTGGCCGTCGTAGCGTTCGACGGGCGCGAGGCCGAGCTCACGGCGAGTGGTGTCGAGGTCGGCGCGGACCCTGCCAAGCCTGGTGTTGGGAAGCCGGGTTCCGACCGCCGGCCACAGCGCACGCCACAGGGTCCGTCCGAACGGCGAGCGCGCCGGCAGCAGGCCGAGGGGGTAGAACGGCAGGCCCGGCTCGCGAGCCGGATACGGGTGCGGGATCAGGGTCGCCCGCATGACCCCCGCCAGCTCGGCGGCGAGCGCGGGGGCGAGCGTCCACATGTCGCTGACGACGACCCGGGGGCGGAAGTCGCGGATCAGCGGCTCGAGGTCGCGGGCGGCTGCCGCGAGGCCGGGCGCCGGCGGGGGCGCCGGCGCAGGGCCGAAGGCGATCCGCTCGACGGCGGGCTCGAACCGCAGATCCAGGCCCTCGGCGACGTCCCGCCAGCGCTCGAAGGTCTCGAGCAGGACGTCGTGGCCCGACGTCCGCAGCTCGCGCGCCAGCGCCAGCGCGGGATAGGCGTGGCCCGTCCAGCCGACCGACGCCACCATCACCCTGATCGACTCGCTCACGGGCGCAGGGTATGCGTCAACGCGAGTCCTGCCATGCCCTGATCCGGCGCGGGAAGAGCTTCCGCCGGGCGTAGGCCGGGGCCCCCACACCGAAGTCGACCGCAAGGCGCGCGGCGCCGGCGGCTGTTCCTCTGCGCAGCCGAAGTGGCAGATGACGAGAGTCGAGCCGCAGCGTCACGTCGTCACCGAACAGCAGCCGTGTCAGCAAGCGGGAGTAGACGTTGCTGCGCATCGTCACCAGCCACGGCTTGCGAGACGCGTGATGCAGCAGGTGGGGCTCGGCGCCGTCGTCGTACCGGCATCGCAGCGCCGTCTCGTCGGCGAGCCTCACGCCGTTGAACGGCGGGATCGGTGCGAGCCTCGCGTCGTACTCGACCACCCGGCCGGGATCGAGGCGCGCTCGCACCACCGCGTTGATCACGTCCTGATCGAGGAAGTAGAGGGGGTCGGCCTCGGAGCCCGATCCGACCCACGTCCTGGCGAGGTCGACTCGGCGCTGGCGGTCCTCGACCAGGGGCAGGATCTCGTCCGCCGTCTCGGCGTCGAGGAACAGCGCGCTGGACGTCAGGTAACGGCCGCGCCGCAGCTCACCGAGGTCGAGGAGCCGGCCCCACTCGGCGAAGAACCTGTCGGTGTCGTTGCGAAAGGCGGCGAGGCCGCCTCGCGACGCCGCTTCGATCTGCTCGGTGAGCGGGCGGGTGACGATGACGTCGGCGTCGAGCAGGGCCATGACGCCGGCCGGGTGGACCCGCCGGGCGGCCAGCTTCAGCAGGCTCGGCGGGGCGTCGCGCGGGCCGTCGACGATCGTGGCGTGCGGCTCGAGCAGCTCGCGCTGGCCGGCCTGCATCCCGGCATCGAGCACGAACAGCGGCTCGCGATGGCCCACCAGGCGAAGGGAGTTGAGCAGCGCGACGGCGCCGGGGAAGAAGTCCCCCCCGGTGACGCAGTAGAACGCGGCCGGCGGTCGGGTCGTCACCGGCCGCCGCTCACCCGCCGGCGCAGGGCGCCCACCCGGGTTCCGACCCAGCGCGGGAAGACCTCGGTCACGTACCAGCGCGACAGATCCCGCACGTCCACCGCGAAGCGTTCCAGCCGGGCCCGCGCCCCGCGCCTCATGCGCCGCGGCACGTCCCGCTCGGCGATCCTGACGGCGACGTCCTCGCCGAGCAGCAGGCGGGCGAGCAGGCGCGAGTAGACGGAATGATGCATGGGCTCGAGCCATGGCTTGCGGACGAACTGGTGCAGGACGTAGGGCTCGGTGCCGTCGCGATATGCGGTGCGAAGCGTCGCCTCGTCGCGCACCCAGAGGCGGGTGTAGGGCGGGACCGCGGCGAGCCGGCCGTCGAGCCGGTCGATCGGCGCGGGATCGGGACGCGTGGCGAGGATGGCGTTGAGGACGTCCTGCTCGGGATAGGTGAACGGATAGTCGGGATCCCGGCTGCCGTAGAAGCCCCGCTCGACGTCGACCCGGCGCTGGCGATCGTCGAGAAGCTCGAGCACCTGGCGGCCGAACGGGCCACCGCACAGCACCAGCCCCGACGAGACGTAGGGGGCGCGGCGGACCTCGCCGAGGTCGAGCAGCTCCCCCCACTCCGGCACGAACCGGTCGGTGTCGTTGCGAAACGCGACCACGCGGCCCGACGCGGCATGCTCGATCAGGGGCGCGAGCGACCGCGTCACCACCATGTCGGCGTCGATCAGGACCATCACCCGCGCGGGGTGGCGGAGCGGGGCGATCGTCTTCAGGAGCCACGGCGGGGCGTCACCGGGGCCCTCGAGCAGCGTCGCCTCGGCGGCGAGCAGCTCGCGCTGGGCCGGCTCGAGCCCGCAGTCGAGCAGGTAGATCGGCTCGTCGTGGCCGATCAGGCGCAGGGAGTTGACCAGGCCGACGGCGCCGACGAAGTAGCCCGCGTCGGCGACGCAGTAGAACGCGGCCGGCTCGAGGTCCGGCGACCTCAAGGGCGGCCGCCCGTGCGCCGCCGCAGCGCCCCGACGCGCGCCTCGACCCACTCGGGGATCACGTCGCGCGCGTACCAGCGCACGAGGTCCTGGGCGTCGACCCGCTTGCGCTCCAGGCCCGCGACGAAGCCGCCCCGCATCCGCAGGGGCACCTCGTCGTGCGGAACGCGGACCGCGACGTCGTCGCCGAGCAGCAGGCGGGCGAGAAGCCGCGAGTAGAGCCCGTGGTACATGCGCTCGAGCCACGGCTTGCGCGGGTAGGGGTGGTGCAGGACGTAGGGCTCGGTGCCGTCGCTATAGGCGGTGCGAAGCGTCGCCTCGTCGCGCACCCGCAGGCCGCGGAACGGCTGGCTGGGCGCGAGCCGGGCCTCGATCACCGCGGCCCGCTCGGGATCGACCCGCGCCGCGATCACGGCGTTCAGCACGTCCTGGTCGATGTAGCGGAAGGGATAGCCCGCGACGTCGTCGGCGAAGTACGAGCGCCCGAAGTCGACGCGCCGCAGCCGATCGCTCCACAGCTCGAGGACCTCCTCGCCCGGCGCGCCGCCGAGGCAGACCATCCCCGAGGACAGGTATGGCCGCTGCTCGATCGCCCCCAGGTCGAGCAGCTCGCCCCACTCGGGCACGAACCTGTCGAGCCTGTCCTTGACGGCGGCGACCCCGCCCTGCACGACCGAGTCGATCAGCGGCCGAAGCGGTCGCGTGGCGACCATGTCGACGTCGATCAGCACCCGGACGTCGGCCGGGTGGCGACGCGGGGCGACCGTCTTGAGCATGTAGGGCGGCGCGTCGCTCGGCGCATCGACGAGCGTCACGTGCGGGGCGACCAGCTCGCGGTGGTGGGGCTCGAGGCCGCAGTCGAGCAGGAAGATCGGCTCGTCGTGGCCGACGAGGCGCAGGGAGTTGATCAGGCCGACCGCGCCGAGGAAGTAGACCTCGCTCGAGATGCAGTAGAAGGCCGCGTCGATCATGCCCTCCTGGCGTCGTGGCGCCGCCACATCTCCTTGACCCGCGACCCGACCGCGTCGGGCAGCAGGTCCGGCAGCTCCCAGCGTACGAAGTGCCTCGCATTCCCGCGCGCCCTCGCGGCCCCCCCGCGCACGCCGCCCCGAACGTGGGTGGGGATGTCGCGCTCGGCCACCCTGACGGCGACGTCCGGGCCGGTCAGAAGGCGCCGCAGGAGCCGCGAGTAGACCGTGTCGAGGGTGGGCTCCAGCCACGGCTTGCGGACGAACTGGTGCAGGACGTAGGGCTCGGTGCCGTCGCGATAGGCGGTGCGAAGCGTCGCCTCGTCGCGCAGCCGCAGCTCGCGGTAGGGCGGGGTCGGAGCGAGGCGGTGCTCGACGGTCACGACCCGGTCGCGCTCCACGCGGGTGGCGAGAATCGCGTTGAGGACGTCCTGCTCGAGGTAGAGAAACGGGTAGTCGACCTCCATCCCGGCGCCCCAGTAGGAGCGCTCGAAGTCGACTCGCCCCTGGCGGTCGTGCAAGAGGTCCAGGACCTCCTGGCCGGCATCCCCGCCCAGCAGCACCAGACCCGAGGACACGTAGGGCCGGCGTCGGGCCGGGCCGAGGTCCAGCATCTCGCCCCACTCGGGCACGAAGCGGTCGCTGTCGTTCTCGAACGCCACGACCCGCCCGGCGGCCGCCTGGGCGAGGAGCGGGGCCAGCGACCGCGCGGCCAGCATGTCGGCGTCGATCAGGACCATCACCTCGGCCGGGTGCTTGCGCGGGGCGACCGTCTTGAGCAGGAAGGGCGGCGCGTCGCCGGGCGCATCGACGAGCGTGACGTGCGGGGCGAGCAGCTCGCGCTGGGCGGCCGGCAGCCCGCAGTCGAGCAGGTAGATCGGCTCGTCGTGGCCGATCAGGCGCAGGGAGTTGACGAGCCCGACCGCGCCGAGGAAGTAGACCTCACTCGACATGCAGTAGAAGGCGGCGTCCATCACGCTCGGCGGGCGGCGCGGCGGCGGCGCATGTCCTCGAGGCGGGTTCCGATCGCCGCCGGCAGCCGGTCGCCGAAGCGCCAGCGCATGAAGTCGGTGGCGTTGATCACGGCACGCTCGGCCCGGGCGCGCCCGCCGCCGCGCAGCCGCGGCGGCACCTCGTGCTCCGGCACGCGGATCGCGACGTCCTCGGCGATCAGCAGGCGCCGCAGCAGCCGCGAGTAGACGCCGTGGTAGGTCGACTCGAGCCACGGCTTGCGGACGTACTGGTGAACGGCGTAGGGCTCGGTCCCATCGCGGTAGGCGCAGCGCAGGGTCACCTCGTCGCGCAGCCGCAGGCCACGGAACGGGGGATTGGGCGCGAGCCGGTTGTCGAGCGCGACGACGCGGTCCGCCTCCACCCGGGTCGCGAGGATCGCGTTCAGCACGTCCTGGTCGGCATACAGGAACGGATAGTCGCGCTCGTTGCGGCGCCAGAAGGTGCGCTCGAACTCGACGCGGTCCTGGGCTGCGTCGAGCAGGGAAAGCACCCGATCCCGAGCCTCGCCGCCCAGCAACACCAGCCCCGAGGACACGTATGTGCGCCGCACCGCGGTGCCGAGGTCGAGGAGCTCGCCCCACTGCGCGAAGAAGCGGTCCTGCCTGTCGGCGAACGCGACGATCCTGCCCTCGCCGGCGCGCCCGATCAGCTCGCTCAGCGGCCGGGTGACGATCAGGTCGGTGTCGAGGAGGACGCTGACGGGCGCTGGGCGGCTCAGCGGAGCGACCGTCTTGAGCAGCCACGGGGGCGCCTCGGTCGGCGCCGCGACGAGCGTCACGTGGGGGGCCAGCAGCTCGCGCTGCTCGACCGTCAGCCCGCAGTCGAGCAGGTAGATCGGCTCGTCGTGGCCGACGAGGCGCAGCGAGTTGACGAGCCCGACGGCGCCGAGGAAGTAGCGCCGGTCGGCGACGCAGTAGAAGCCGGCCTCGCGAACGCCGGGCATCACTTCTCGGAGCCTCCCCGGCGCGCGCCCGGCCCGCCGAAGGAGGAGGAGAGCGGCTCGCGCACGTGGAGGCGGAAGCGCTCACGGGCGTTGACGCGCTTGCGCTCGACGAAGGCGCGAGCGCCTCTGCGCAGCCGCAGCGGGATCCGGTCGGGCGGCACCCGGATCGTGACGTCGTCTCCGATGAGCAGCCGCCGCAGCAGCCGCGAGTAGACGCCATGGTGGGTGGGCTCGAGCCACGGCTTGACGACGAAGTGGTGCACGACGTAGGGCTCGGTGCCGTCCTCGTAGGCGCAGCGCAGCGAGCCCTCGTCGACGACGCGCAGCCCCCGGAAGGGGGGAACGGGCGCGAGGCGGTCGTCGAGCGCGACGACCCGGTCCGCCTCGACCCTCGACGCGAGGATCGCGTTTAACACGTCCTGGTCGGCGTAGAGCAACGGATAGTCGGGATCGTGGCGCCCCCACGTCGATCGATCGAAGTCGATCCGTCCCTGGCGGTCCTCGATCAGCCCCAGCACCACGCTCGCGAGCGAGCGGTCCATGCAGACGAAGGCGAATGCGACGTAGGGCTGGCGGCGCACCGAGCCGAGGTCGAGCACCGCCCCCCACTCCGCGACGAACCGATCCATGTCGTTGCGAAACGCGACGACGCGGCCTTCCGACGCCCGCTCGAGCAGCTCGGTCAAGCGGCGGGTGACGATCAGGTCGGTGTCGATCAGGGCAACCGTCTCGGCGGGGTGACGCAGCGGGGCGATCGTCTTGAGCAGGGTCGGCGGGGCGTCGGCCGGCGCGTCGACCAGCGTCAGGTGGGGAGCGAGTAGCTCGCGCTGCTCGACCGTCAGCCCGCAGTCGAGCAGGAAGATCGGCTCGTCGTGGCCGACCAGGCGCAGCGAGTTGACGAGCCCGACCGCGCCGAGGAAGTAGCGCTGGTCGGCGACGCAGTAGAACGCCGCGCCGCTCACGCCTCGCCTCCGCGCCGCGCCCCGACCCGGGCCGAAAGCGGGCCGGCGACGTGCCAGCGCAGGCGCTCACGGGCATTGATCCGGGTGCGCTCCGCCCACGCGAGCGGCCCGCTGCGCAGCCGCAGCGGGATCCGGTCGGCCGGCACCCGGATCGCGACGTCGTCTCCGATGAGCAGGCGCCGCAGCAGCCGCGAGTACACGCCGTGGTGGGTGGGCTCGAGCCACGGCTTCGCGGCCCAGTGGTGGACCGCGTAGGGCTCGACGCCGTCGGGGTAGCCACAGCGCAGCGAGTCCGCCGCGGCCACGCTCAACCCGGCGAACGGCGGGAACGCCAGCAAGCGGCCCTCGAGCGGAACGATCCGATCGTCGTCGACCCGGGTCGTGAGCACGGCGTTGAAGAGGTCCTGGTCGGCGTGCACCAGCGGATAGTCGGCGACGTTGCGGCGCCAGTAGGTCAGCTCCCAGTCGACGGCGTCGCGGCGCGTGTCGATCAGGCGCACGATCTCCTCGCCCAGCGGCCCGCCGCAGAACACGAGCGCCGAGCACAGGTAGGGCTTCGGCCGAGCCGCGCCGAGCCCGAGCTGCTCGCCCCATTCGGGACAGAAGCGGTCCATACCGGTCTCGAACGCCAGCACCTCGCCGCGCGATCCCCGCTCGATCAGCTCGTCGAGCCGACGGGTGACGACGATGTCGGCGTCGATCAGCACGATGGCCTGCGCGGGATGGCTCAGCGGGGCGATCGTCTTGAGCAGGTTCCCCGGCACGTCGTGCGGCCCGTCGATCAGGCTTACCTCGGGCGCGAGGAGCTCGCGCTGCTCGACCGTCAGCCCGCAGTCGAGCAGGAAGATCGGCTCGTCGTGGCCGACGAGGCGCAGCGAGTTGACGAGCCCGACGGCGCCGAGGAAATAGCCGTCGTCGCAGACCGTGTAGAAGGCCGCGTCGGTCATCCGGCCGCTCGCGCCCGGCGGCGGATCCGCGCCTCCAGCGGCTCGCGAACGTGCCAGCGGAAACGCTCGCGAGCGTTGATGCTCACCCGCTTCGCCCAGGCCAGGGGACCGCTGCGCAGCCACAGCGGGATCGCGTCCTTGGGCACCCGGATCGGGATCTCCGGCCCGACGAGCAGTCGCCGCAGCAGCCGCGAGTAGACGCCGTGGTGGGTTGGCTCCAGCCAGGGCCGCACAACGTGATGATGGACGAGGTACGGCTCGACCCCGTCGTCGTAGGCGCAGCGCAGCGCGCGCTCATCGATCACGCGCAGGCCCGTGAACGGAGGGGTCGGCGCGAGCCGCGCGTCGAGCGCGACGAGCAGATCGGGCGCCACCCGCGTCGCGAGGATCGCGTTGAGCACGTCCTGGTCGGCGTAGGTGAACGGATATCCGGGCTCGTTGCGGCGCCAGAAGGTGCGCTCGAAGTCGACCGCGGCCTGGCGATCGGACAGCAGGCCGAGCACCTCGGTCCCGAGCGAGCGCTCGACGCACAGCACCGCCGAGCTGACGTAGGGCCCGCGCCGCGCCGGCCCGAGGTCGAGCAGCTCGCCCCACTCGGGGACGAAGCGGTCGATGGGGTTCTCGAACGCAACGAGGTGACCGCCCGCCGCGCGCTCGATCAGCGGCCGCAGCGATCGCGTGACCACGACGTCCGTGTCGAGCAGCACCATGACGTCGGCGGGGTGCGCGAGCGGGGCGGCCGTCTTGAGCAGCCACGGCGGCGCGTCGGTCGGCGCGGCGACGACGGTCACGCAAGCGGCGAGCAGCTCACGCTGGGGCCCGGTCAGCCCGCAGTCGAGCAGGTAGATCGGCTCGTCGTGACCCACCAGGCGCAGCGAGTTGACGAGCCCGACGGCGCCGGCGAAGTAGCGCGCGTCGGCGACGCAGTAGAAGGCCGCCTCGGGAGCCATCGCCGGCTAGGTGACCCGGCCGCGCCGCAGCGGCCCCACGCCGAGCCGCTCCCCGAGCAAGCCGCCGAGCCGCCAGCGCACCTGCTCGCGCGCCTTGACGCGCTGGCGCTCGGCGAATGCGACGGCGCCGTTTCGCAGCCCGAGAGGGACGTCCTCGCGGGCGACCTTGATCGCCACGTCCGCGCCGGTGAGCAGGCGGCGCAGCAGGCGGGTGTAGACCCCCTCGTATGCGGGGGCCTGCCACGGCTTCGGCCACAGCGAGTGGTGGACGACGTAGGGCTCGGTGCCGTCCTCGTAGGCGCAGCGCACGGCCTCGGCGTCGGTGACCTCGAGGCCCTCGAAGGGGGTCCCCGGGGACAGCCGGCGGTCGAGCGCGACGACGGCCTCGGCATCGACGCAGCTCGCGAGCACGGCGTTCAGGACGTCCTGGTCGGCGTACAGGAACGGGTAGTCGCGCTCGTTGCGGCGCCACAAGGTGCGCTCGAAGTCGACGCGAGGCTGAAGTCCCTCCATCAGGCGCAGGACCCGGTCGCCCGGCTGGCGCCCGATCGCGACCAGCGCCGAGCTGACATAGGGCTGCCGGCGTACCGGGCCGAGGTCGAGCAGCGCGCCCCACTCGGGGACGAACCTGTCGATGTTGTTCGCGAACGCGACGGCGCGGCCCCCGGCCGCCAGCTCGACGAGTGGGGCGAGCGACCGGGTGACAATCATGTCGGTGTCGACCAGGACCATCGTCTCGGCGGGGTGAAGCCGCGGGGCGACCGTCTTGAGCAGCCACGGCGGCGCGTCGCGCGGCGGGTCGACCAGCGTCACGTGGGGCTCGAGCAGCTCGCGCCGGGCGGTTTCGAGCCCGCAGGCCAGCAGGAAGATCGGCTCGTCGTGGCCGGCGAGGCGCAGCGAGTTGATCAGCCCCACCGCCCCGAGGAAGTAGCTCTCGTCGGCGACGCAGTAGAACGCCGCCGGCGGGACCTCCGGGTCACTGGACGCGCGGCTCAGGGCTACCACGGACGGCAATGATCCCACGCAAGCGCGGCCCGTCAGCCCCCGCGCCCCGTGATCCCCTCGAACCAGCGCCGAAGCTCGTCCTCGTCGACCAGGTCGCGGAACCGCCGCCAGCGGCGGGTGAGCCGATCGTCCCACCGGGTGTCGAGACACCAGGTATCGAGGAACTCCTCCTTGGTCTCGTAGCCGTGTCGCTCGAGCAGCGCCCGGCACTCGGCGCGCTGGTCCGGCGGCAGGTGGATGTGCTCGTAGATCAGGACACGCGGACGGCGAGCCTCGAGGTCGAGCTGCTTGACGATCTCGTAGTCGTGTCCCTCGGCGTCGATCAGCAGCAGGTCGACCATGTCGGCGCCATGCTTGCGGCACAACGACTCGAACGTCATGCAGGGGATCTCGCTGCGCACGATCAGCCGCTCGACGTCGGGGATCTCGTCGCGATGGCTCAGGACCTGCTCGCGCGACAGAGATCCGACCTTCTCGTACCACTCCGGGACACGCTCGAGATCGGCGCCGGCGAGCGGCGCGAGGTGGAAGAAGGGCAGCCGGCCGTCGCGGTCGGCGATCGCGGCGTTCTCGACCGCGACACGGTCGAGCCCCGCGTAGTTCCGTCGCAGGCGCTCGAACACATGCGGGACCGGCTCGACCATGATCCCCCTCCAGGGCTCGGAGAGGATGTATGGCCGCAGGGGGTCGCCCTGATCGCCGTCGTTGGCGCCGATCTCGACGAAGAACGCCTCCGGATAGGCGGCGGCGAAGGCGCGCAGCAGGTTGCGGCCCGCCAGGCGGCGCCCGAACCTCCACCGCACCAAGGCGCGCCATCGCTCCCGCGCTCCGAGATAGGGGCGGGCGCCGATCCGCGATGCGGCGTCAGCCAGGCTCGTGGCCGGCCACCCCCTCGAACCAGCGGCGCAGGTCGTCCTCCGAGACCGCGGGGCCGGCGTCGAGAATCTCCCTCCAGCGCCGCGTGAGGGCATCGTCGGGGCGGGCGTCGACGCACCAGGTATCGAGGCTCTCGTCCATCGTCTCGTAGCCGAGCCCCTCGAGTCGGCCGTTGCACTCGTCGCGCTGGCCCCGGGACAGGTGGCAGTACTCGTAGACGAGCACTCGCGGACGGTGGACGCCGAAGTCGATCTGCCTCAGGATCTCGGCGTCGTAACCCTCGGTGTCGATCACGAGCAGGTCGAGGCGGTCGACCCGGTGCCTGCGGCACAGCGACTCGAAGCTCAGGCACGGGACCTCCATGCGCTCGAGCCGGCGATCCAGTCCGGGGTACGCCGCCGCCGTGCGCAGGACGGCGTCGCGCGAGAACGACCCGAAGGCGTCCGACCAGACCTGGTCCCCCCCGGCGGCGCCGGCCTCGCGGGCCGGGACGAGGTGGTAGAAGGGCAGCCGACCGTCGCGGTCGGCGATCGCGACGTTCTCGAGCGCCACCCGGTCGAGGTCGCCGTAGTTGCGCCGCAGCCGCTCGAAGACATGGGGCACGGGCTCGACCATCACCCCGCTCCAGCGCCGCGAACGGATGAACGGCGCGAGGTGGTCGCCGCGCACGCCATCGTTGGCGCCGATCTCGATGAAGAACGGATCGGGGTAGTCGGCGGCGAAAGCTCGCAAGACGCGGTGCCCGGCGCTTCGGCGCGCCTGCCGGCGAGCGGACGCCCGGCGCCACCGCGCTCGCAGCCCGCCGAGCCGAGACCCGGCGCCGACGGGGCCGGGGCGGCTCACCTGGCCCCGTTCGCGGACCATGCCTCGACCGCCGCCCCGGCCGGCAAAGACGCCGCGCCGACCGCGTGGTGAAGCGCGTGCAGCGCGACCCCGGCCGCCGCCTGGCCAGGCCCCCGACGACGCATCAACAGCGAATAGAAGGAGCGGTTGAGCAGCACCAGGGCGACCGCGGCACCCGCAGCGGCGCCCGGCCGCCGCGCGACCAGCGCGCCGAGGCCGAGCACCGACGCGGCGGCGCTGGCGCGGTGGTGCCACGCAAGGTTGAGGTCGTCGGGCACCTCCCGGCGCTCGATCAGCAGCCGAACCCATGGCACTCCGCGCCGCGCGAAGTCCGTCCGTACCGAGTCGGCGAGCGTCCAGGCCTTGAGGTGCGTGCCCTGGAGCTCGGGATCGAGCCTGATCCGGGCGCCTGACGCCGAGAGCCGCATGCCGAGCTCGATGTCCTCGATCGACGACACGGTGTAGCGCCGCTCGTCGAACCCGCCCACGGCGAGGAAGGCATCCCGGCGCACCGCGCCGACGCCGGCCCAGAAGGTCCGCGCAGCGCCCGCCGACGATTGGTGCACGTGGTGGTGTAAGAGGTTGCGAAAGCCCGATACCGGGCCCGGCGCCTCGGGGGCGTCGTCGTAGGACCCGAACACGGCGACGAGCCCTGGATCGTCCCCAAAAGCGCGACGCAGCCGCGTGAACGCGTCCGGGTGGACGACGATGTCCGCGTCCACGAACGCGACGGCGGCGGCGTCGGTGCGCGCGACCCCGGCGTTGCGCGCCGCGGCGGGGCCGGCTCCCGGCGGCTCGGTGACGACGATGACGTCGTCGGGTGGGTCGTCGGCGCCCCGGATCGCCTCCAGGCAGCGGGCCAGGCTGGCCGGTCGATCGGTGGCGGGCACGACCACCGCGAGCTCGCCGTCTGTCGAGGACGGGGCCATCACGTGGCCGTGCTCGCCGCGACACCTGCCCGCGCGACCACGGCGATGCCGAACCTCCACATGCCGATCGAGAACGAGATCCGCGGGTGACGCCGAATCGACCGCCATGCGCGGATCATCTCCCTCGAGAAGCTGATGTCGTC
Source organism: Solirubrobacterales bacterium (assembly GCA_035637595.1). Taxonomy (GTDB): domain Bacteria; phylum Actinomycetota; class Thermoleophilia; order Solirubrobacterales; family 70-9; genus DASPWW01. The sequence goes on from DASPWW010000003.1 coordinate 29,972, forward strand.
GAAGACGACGACCCCTGCGTCGCTCATGTGGGGCAGCAGGGCGCCGAGGTAGCCGAGCGTCGCGGCCTCGCCGTGCTCGGCGTCCACGAACGCGAAGTCGACGGGGGGGCTCTCGCTCAGCAGCCGCTGGAGCGTCTCGCCCAGCGGCCCGACCCGCACCTCGACGCGCCCGAGCTCGAGCTCGGCGAACCCCTGCTCGGCGATCATCGCCCATTCCGGCGCTCCCTCGAGCGTCGTCAGGGTCCCCGCCCCGTTGAGCTCGAGGGCGGCGCCCTGATAGCAGCCGGAGAGCCCGAATCCGGTGCCCAGCTCGATGCACGAGCGCGGTGAGAGCTCGCGGACGAGACGCATCAGGAACAGCCCCCAGAGCGGCGACACGCTGACCACCGACGCGGCGCTGGCGATCGACACGGGCCCGTGAAGGACGCTGAAGAGGCCGCTCTCGGGACGCTCGCCGGCGTGGAACTCGGGTCCGGTGACCGCGCTCGTCCGGGCCAGCTCGCGGCGGCGATCCTCGATCCGTCGCAGCCACTCTCGCTCCGCCGGCGGGATCCTGCCCAGCACCGTGGTCCGGGCGGCCGCCGCGATCGGCCGCGTGGCGCGGTCCCGCGACCACGCCAGGCTCGGCAGCGAACTGGCGACGAGCGCGCGAGAGAAGGTCGAGTACCCGGCCTCGGAGTTGTCGGTCGCCTGGGCGGTCACCTTAGGGGCTCAAGGATCGCCGATCGGCCGGGCGGCGGTCCCGCCACGGGGTCAGCGCCGCAGCGGCCTCACCGGCATCGAGAAGAAGTCGATCGTGATGCGGTCATCCGACGAGCTCCCGCTTAGCAGGAAGGTCACGTTGTTCGCGTTCGGCGCGAGCGCGAACGGACCCGGGTAGTCGACCCGCGCGGGCGCTCGCAACAGCAGGCCGTCGGCGGCGGTTCCGGAGGTCAGCGTGTAGCTCGGGCCGCCGTCGAAGCTGACCTGCCGCGGTCGCGCCCGGTAAAGCAACGTCACCAGGCGCTCGAGACCCGACGCCTCGAGCCCACGCACGCGAGCGAACACCACCTCGTCGCGGCCCGCGGAGGGCACCGGTATCGGCTCGCCGTATCGAGCCTCCGCGCCGCCGATCGCCTCGGGCTCGCCGCAGCGGTCGCCGACGCGCCCCAAAACCTCCCAGTCATCGGTCGTCCGCAGCGGGGCGAAGTGACACAGCATCGCCAACATCGCCGCCGGCGACTCGAACGCGGGGAAGCGACCGAGAGGGTTGCCCGGCCGGCGCAGGATCCTCTCGGGCCCGTCAGCCGCGGCGACCACCTCGGCGTTGCGCTCGTCGAGGTCTTCGGTCCAGGCGACGTAGGACTGAAAGACGGGCAGCGGGCGCCAATCGAGCTGGTATGCCCACACCGCCGCGGCCTCGGAGGGATCCACGTGCACGCTGTGGTCCTCGAGCATCGCCAGCATCCGGTCATCGAGGTCGTAGGCTGCCATCAGGCTCGCCCGGCTGCTCGTGATGTCGCGCTCGAGCCTACCCGTGTCGGCGAGCGTCGCGACGGTCGATGCGCCGTTTGAGACGCTCTCGATCGGGTCGGTCATCGGATAGCCGTCCCAGGTGGCGCTGAGCCCTGCGGCGCCGACCGCCGCGATGAGGATCGCGGCGCCGAACCGGATCCGGGGACGCTCCGGGACCGGGAAGGCGAGGCAGATGCCGAGCATCGTCGAGTAGAAGACCGCCATGTGGAACACGTCGTGGGAGACGAAGCCTCCCTTCAGGTCCGCGAAGGCGACGTAGGCGACCAGAGCCAGGATCACGGTCCGCCGGCGCGTCGGATCCCCGCGCGCAGACACCCAGGCGATCGCCACCGCCGCGGCGATGACGAGCGGCGCCAGGAGGTAGTCGTAGTCGCGCGTCGTCCACTCGAGATACGCGCCACTCGAGTAGCCGGAGACGATCTGCGCCGTCGCGCCGACGAAGTCGGGGACGTCGCCGAGGCCCTGGCCGACCGCGAACCAAAGCGCCGCGATCGAGGCGGCGAACGCGGCGGCGAAGGTAACCACGTTTCGGCGCCGGTCCCCTTCGAGCGCGATCACGGTGACGGTCAGGAGGGTGAGAACGATGACGCCGGTGTTCAGCTTCGCGAGCAGCTCGATCGCGGCGAACGGGCCACCGCCAAGGACCACCAAACGGCGAGACCACGAAGGCGGCCGGTCGCCGAGCGCGGCGATGCACCAGATGAAGGCGAGGACGACCACAGCCCCGTCGTCCCTGATCGCCGCGGCCGAGACGTCACCGCGAAGCAGCAGCGCGGCGCCGAGGGCGAGCGGGATCGCGACCAGCAGCGGGAAGCTGCGCCGCGCCGCCCACACGAGGCTGACGCACAGCGCGAGATGCAGCGCGATTCCGTACAGCGCGGCGAGGCGGGCCGGCCAGACATAGAACACGAGATAGGTCTTCAGGAAGGCGAGCGGCCCGTAGGTGAAATCGAGATCGGGCCCGAAGTTCAGCCCCTGCGCGGCGGCGAGGTTGAGACCGGCGTGCATCGAGATGTCGACGCTGTACGGGGTCGGCGCCGCGCCGCCGCCCCCCCACGTCGCGACGAAGACGAGCGCCCCGAGAGCCCATGTCGAGGTGATCGCCGCGCGAGCACCGGTGAGGACGTGCGAACGGGGCGCCCGCAGGAGAGGCAGCGCGGAACGCTTGGCTTCCATCGCGTGCGCTGAACCTTAGTGCCGCCGTCGTAAGCATCGTCCCCCCCGCCTCGCTTTGCGTCGCCTCCCGGCTCCTATGCTTCCCCGATGCCGAGCAGCCCGGCGCGCGACGCAGCCAAGACACCCTCGCCCCTCCCCGCCGCGCCCGACCGGGCCGAGCGCTGCGAGTGGTGCGGGCTGGACTTCGACGGCGCGGCGGTGCGGCTCGAGGGCAGGGCGAGATGCGGGCGCTGCGGCGCGGCGACCACCGATCCCGTCCCGTCCGAGGACGATCTCGAGCGCGCCTACGCCGACTGGTACCGGCCGTCGGGAGGCCGCTTCGTGGGGCCCGGGGACGCGGTGCTGCGCCGCTCGCGCGGCCGCCTGGCGAGGCGCCTCGACCGGATCGCCCCTCCGGGCCCGATCCTCGACGTGGGCGCCGGGGACGGGGCGCTGCTGGACGCGCTCAAGGCGCGAGGGAGAGACGCCACCGGACTCGAGCGAACCGCGACTCGCCCGGACGTGCGCGCGATCGACCTCGCCGACGTCGAGGGAAGGTGGGCGGCGGTGGTCTTCTGGCACGCGCTCGAGCACCTCAGGGACGCCGGTCGCGCCGTCGACCGCGCCGCGGCGATCCTCGCCCCCGACGGGCTGCTGGTGATCGCGATGCCGAACGCGAGCAGCCTCCAGGCGACGGTGTTCGGCGACCGCTGGTTCGCACTCGACCTGCCGCGCCATATCGTCCACGTGCCGGCGCCCGCCGTGGTGGCCCGGCTGCGCGATCTGGATCTGCGAGTCGAGCGCACCAGTCACCTGCGCGGCGGGCACGCGGTGTTCGGCTGGCTCTACGGGCTGGTCGGGTCGCTTCCCGGGCGCCTCGACCTCTACGACGCGATCCGCCGTCCCGAGGCCCGCCGGCGCCCGCTGTCGCGGGGACGGCGGTGGACGGCCCTCGCGGCGGCGGCGCTCCTGCTTCCGGTCGCCGCGGCGTGCGCGGTGGTCGAGGCGGCGCTCGGCCGCGGGGGCAGCACCTACATCGAGGCGCGACGTGTCTGAGGGCGCCGGGGCCAAGGTCGCGGTTGTGATGCCGGCGCTGAACGCGGCGCGAACGATCTCATCGGCGGTGGAGGCGATCCCCCGGGACTGGGTCGACGACGTGATCGTCGTCGACGACGGCTCGACCGACGAGACCCTCGGGGTCGCTCGCACGCTCGACGTCACGGTGATCTGGCATCCCCACAACGTCGGCTACGGCGGCAACCAGAAGACCTGCTACCTGCACGCGCTGCAGGGCGAGGCCGAGGTGGTGGTGATGCTGCACCCCGACGGCCAGTACGAGCCTTCGCTGATCCCGGAGCTGGTCCGCCCGATCGTCGCCGGGGAGGCCGATCTCGTGCTCGGCTCGCGGATGCGCGAGCGCGGCGCGGCGCGCGCCGGCGGCATGCCGCTCTACAAGATCGCGGCCAACCGCCTGCTGACCGGGATCGAGAACCGGGTGATGCGCACCCGGCTCACGGACCTGCACACCGGTTACCGCGCCTACTCGCGCGACCTGCTGCTCAGCGTCCCGTTCCTGCGCAACGCGCTCGACTTCAGCTTCGACTCCGAGATGCTGCTCCAGGCGGCGCACCTCGGGTTCCGGATCGCCGAGGTCCCGGCGCGCTCGCGCTACTTCCGCGATGCGTCGTCGATCACGATCGGCCCCGCGACGGTCTACGGCGTCAAGACGCTGCTCGCCGCGTCGAGGCTGGTGATGCACCGGCGCGGGATCGTGCGCTCGCGAAAGTTCGCGAAGTGATCCCTATGGCGGTGTCTGGACGAAGACCCGCGGCGTGAGGTACTCGACCGGACGCTGGATCGCAGTGGGCCGCGGCGCCTCGTAGACGCGGTAGTCGAACAGCCGCGTCGAGCCCGTTCGCGTGAGCTCGAACTCGGGTGGGACCTCGAAGCGCGGCGGCGGCTGCAGGTCGACGCCCCCGCAGCTCGACAGCCACCAGCAGGTCCCGACGGCATAGCTCTCGGTCGGGCGCGGCTCGATGACCACGAGCTCCGAGGCCGAGAGGTCCTCGTCCGTTGCGATGCGAGATCCGTCGAGGTAGAGGACGAGCGGCGAGCTGAAGCTGGTCTGCGAGACGATCAGCCGCTCGGTGCTCGCCGGCCCGAGCTCCGCCGCGAGGTCGGAGTAGTTCGGGCGCTGAGCCTCGGGCGTGGCGGCGGTCCAGATGACCAGCCCCACCCCGACGGCGCAGACTCCGATCGTCAGCACTGTGCCGATGCGGCCCGCCGCTCCCCGCGCGGCGAGCGCCACGCCGAGCACGGCCGCGAGGGGAACCCACAGCTCGAGCAGGTTTCGGGTCACGATGTAGTCGTCCCCCGCGGCCGCGGCGACGAGCAGCATCGCCATCCCGGCGACCAGGATGCTGCCCGCGATCGCTAGCCCCCGCCGGCCCTTCTCGTCGGCCTTGCTTCCCCCGTAAAGCGCGATCAGCGCGACGACCGCCAGGACGATGGCGGGGAGCGCCTGCCACGGGACCTGAAGCCCGACCAGCGAGTGCTCGGGAAGCTGGAGCAGGCGACCCGGGAGGCTGTAGTGGGCGATCCAGTCCCCGCGGCCGCGCTGCGTGGCGATGAGCGGCAGCAGCGCGACTCCGACCGCGCCCACGGCGCCGATCCCGAACGCGGTGTCGATCCGCGAGCCGGGCTTGCGCAGCAGCAGCCATGCCGCCTCCGGGAGGATCAGGGCAAGCGAGAAGTAGTGCGTGCAGAGGGCCAGCGCCGAGGCCAGCGCCCAGCCCCACAGCCAGCGCTGGCCGCGGTCGTCGAGCGCCCTGACGAAGCACAGGAAGGAAAGCGCCGACAGGAAGACCAGCAGCGAGTAGTTCCTGGTCTCCTGCGAGTACCAGATCAGCAGCGGGTTGGTGGCGGCGAGGCTTGCGGCAACCAGCCCCGCCCGGCGCGTGTAGAGCGCCTTCGTCGCTGCGTAGAGCACGGGGATCGCCGCGATCCCCGCCACCGCCGACAGCGAGCGAATGCCGACCTCGCTGTCCCCGAACACCCTCTCCCAGGCGCCGGCGATCACGTAGTACAGGGCCGGGTTAGACTCGCCCAGCTGGACCGCCTTGAGAAGATCAAGCGGGCCCTGGGCGATCACGATGAGGGTCGCGTGCTCGTCGAGCCAGAAGTCCTGCGTCCCGAGCGTGGCGAACCTGATTACGGCCCCGAGGCAGACGATCAGGAGCAGAGGGTGACCGCGAACAAGCTTGGCCGCGCGCGCCCGAGGGGATCGCTGGGCGCCCGCCCCGGACGTTTCCACCCCCAGCATCGGGTTGGCAGTGTAGTGGCGCCATGGCGTCGCTGATCGACCACGCGCTGCTCGCGCTCGCGGTGCTCGCGCTCGGCGCCGCCGGGCTGCGGGCGGGCGCGGCGCTCGGCGCCGCCGGCCTGCTGAGGGTGCTCGCGGCGACGCCGATCGCCGCCACCGCGGCGGCGCTGTGCGCGCTGGCGCTCGGCCTCGTCGACCTCGGCTCGGACCCCGTCGCGCTGACCCTCGCGGCGGGCGGCATCTGGCTCGCTGCCAAGCAATCGCTGCCACGTCCCGAGCGCCCGGCATCGGCCGAGCTCGCCGAGGAGTGGGCGGCGCTGCCGGCCGCGATGAGGGTGACGGCGGGAGCCTGCGCCGGGGCGCTGGTCGCGCTCGCGGCGTGGATGCTGCACAACCCGGCCCTGGTCGGCGACGGCCTCTCCTACCACGTCCCGATCGTCGTCACCTGGGCGAGCGCGGGCGACCCCCCGGCGATGCACCCCGTCACGACGGACGTCCCGCTCGAGGCCTACCCGCTGACGACCGAGCTTCTTGCCGCGTGGGCAACCGGGATCGCCCACAGCTTCGTAGCGGTGTCGCTGTCGAATCCCGCGATGCTGGCACTGCTGGTTGTGGCCGGCTGGTCGGGGATGAGGGGCATCGGTGTGCCGAGGCCCGCCGCGCTGCTCGCGATCTCGGCGCTCGCCACGAGCCCGCTGGTGATCGATCAGCTCAACACGTTCACCACGGACGTCCCCGCGCTCGCATGGCTGGTCTGCTGCGCGGCGCTGTGCGCCGGCTCGCGGCAGGCTCCCCGGCTGCTCGTGCCAGCCGTGCTCGCCGCCGGCCTCGCGGTCGGCACCAAGACGACCGCCCTGCCGCTGGCCGCCGTGTGCGTCATCGCGGCGGCCGTCACCGTCCGGGGGCGGATCCGTCCGGTGGCCGCTCCCCTCACGGTTGCCCTGGTCGCGGCGGGAGTCGTCGGCGGCTTGTGGTACGCGCGCAACCTCGTCCTGCACGGCTCACCGCTCTGGCCATTCACGGCAACCCCGTGGGGAGACCCGATCCCCGCCCTGTTCGATCTCAGCGACGACCGCCTGCTGCTCGACCCGGGCTCCGCGCAGGGTCGCTTCGACGATTACGGCCGCGCCCTGTACGGCGACCTCGTCCTGCTCGCGGGCGCACTGCTCGCTCCGCTGCTGGCACGCTCGCGGCGCGCGTTAGCGGCGTCGGCCGCGACCGGCTTCGCGCTGCTGACCTGGGTCAGCGCCCCCTACACCGCGTTCCCCTCGAGCCCCGTCTTCGACGCCCTCCAGGGCGGCGCGGTCCGCTACCTGCTTCCGGGGATCGCGGCCGCGGCGCTCGCGCTCGCGCTCGCGGCGTCCGAGCGTGGACCGATCCGCCCGCTCGCGCTGGCATCGCTTGCGATCGCCGTGGCGGCGAACCTGATCGGTGACGCGAAGCTCGGGTTCGTGGGCGACTACGAGCAGGTCACCGCACTGGGGGTCGATCCGATGCTCCCGTCGGTGGCGGTTCCCCTCGCGGGCGCGGCTGCCGGCGCCGCGACCACCCTCGCGCTCGCCGCCGCGCGATCGATCCGGCCGCCGCGATGGGCGACGCCCGCGCGGCTCACGACGCTGGGGCTGGTCGCCGTCCCGCTCGCCGCCGCGGCGCTGCTGGCGCTTGCCGCCTCGGGGTACGTGCAGCGCTCAACCGCCCTGGCGTCGAGCCCGCCGGGCGCCGCGTGGCTGGTTCGGCAGCCGGGTTATGCGGACGGCGACGAGCCGGTGGCTGTGGGAGGCCGGGTCATCGGGACCCTGGCCGGTGATCGCCTGCGCCACGACCTCACCCTGATCCCGCCGCACTCGGACTGCGCGTGGCTGCGGGATGCCGGTCGCGAGGGGTGGATCGTGCTCAGGATCACCCCGCTGCCGGCCGCGCCGGATCCCGAGCTCGAGGAGTTCTCCGAGCACTCGCGCGAGGTGAGGGAGGCCGAGCTGGAGGCGGCCCGATGCCTGGCGGACCGCGAGCCTTCCTATCGCGACGCCGAGCTGCGCATCTACGCCCCCGAGCCGTCGGGCGCGCCTTGAGACCCTCGCGCGTGAGGGTCACCGGGGAGCGCGTCACAACCTCGGCGGGGGCGTTCAACCCGACCTGGCAGCGTCACGTCGCGGCCTACGCGCTGTGCGCCGACCTCCTGCCGGCAGGCCGGACGCTCGACCTCGGCTGCGGGGTGGGCCACAGCTACGCGCTGCTCGCCCCCCGGACCACGGTGGGGGTGGACATCGATGCCGACGCGCTCTCGTCCCAGGACCGCGAGACCCACGTCGCGGACATGCGCGCGCTCCCTTTCGCGGACGCCAGCTTCGACTCGGTGCTCGCGGTGCAGTCGCTGGAGCACGCACCGGACCCGGATCGGGTCCTCGCCGAGGCGCGTCGGGTCCTGGCCCCCGGGGGCGTCGCGGTGTTCGTCACGCCCAATCGGCTCACCTTCGCGCGGCCCGACGAGATCATCGATCCGTATCACTTTGTCGAGTTCTCGGCCGGGGAGCTGCGCGATCTGTGCCGGCGCCGCTACCCGCGGGTCGAGCTGCTGGGCCTGTTCGGCTCGGCGCGCTATCTCGAGCTCGTCGCCGAGGAGCGCCGCAAGCTGGAGCGACTGCTGCGCCGCGATCCGCTGAAGCTGCGCCGCCTCGTCCCGCGGGCCCTGCGCCAGCGCCTCTACGACAGCAGGTTGAGCCGCGAGCGGGCGTCGGACGACCTTCGTGCCGCGGCGATCGGCCCCGCGGACTTCCGGCTCGCGGATTCGGGCCTCCACGAGGCTCTCGACCTCGTCGCGATCTGCCGCACGTATCCTTTTCACGATGGCTAGCCGCGCCGGGCAGGCGGCAAGAGGGGACGCCGCAGTCCCACGAAGCAAGGACGGCCGCCCGCAGGGCGCGGGCGGCGACGAGCACCGCTTCATCGCCCCGAGCGTCGGCCCCGACGACCCTCGCCGCTTCACCGACTCCGGGATCGAGGTCCAGCGGCTCTACGAGGAGCAGGACGTCGCCCCGGGCCTGCCGGAGCGGCTCGGAGAGCCGGGCTCCTACCCGTTCTCACGCGGCATTCACGAGGGCATGTACCGCGACCGGCTGTGGACGATGCGCCAGTACGCGGGCTTCGCCAGCCCCGAGGACACCAACGAGCGCTACCGCTATCTGATCGAGCACGGCTCGACCGGCCTCTCGATGGCGTTCGACCTGCCGACGCAGCTCGGCCGCGACTCCGATGATCCGCTGTGTCGCGGCGAGGTCGGGCGCACCGGGGTCCCGATCGACACGATCGAGGACATGCGGATCTGCTTCGACCAGATCCCGCTCGACCAGGTCTCGACCTCGATGACGATCAACGCGCCGGCGGCGATCCTGCTGCTGCTCTACCAGCTCGTCGGCGAGGAGCAGGACGTGCCGTCCGACCAGCTGCGGGGCACGGTCCAGAACGACGTGCTCAAGGAGTACGTGGCGCGCGGCAACTACATCTATCCGCCCGAGGCCACGATGCGCCTGACCACCGACATCTTCGCCTACTGCCGCGAGCACGTCCCGAAGTGGAACACGATCTCGATCTCCGGCTACCACATCCGCGAGAAGGGCTGCTCCGCGGTCCAGGAGGTCGCGTTCACGCTCTCCAACGCGATCGCCTACGTGCAGGCCGCCAGCGACGCCGGGCTGGAGGTCGACGAGATCGGCCCCCGGCTGGCGTTCTTCTTCAACTGCCACAACAACGTCTTCCAGGAGATCGCGAAGTTCCGCGCCGTGCGCCGCATGTGGGCCAAGATCATGCGCGAGCGCTTCGGCTCGACCGACGAGCACTCACAGAAGATCCGCTTCCACACCCAGACGGGCGGCGTCACGCTGCAGGCCCAGCAGCCCGAGGTCAACATCATCCGCGTCGCGCTGCAGGGCTTCGCCGCGGTCTGCGGCGGCACGCAGTCGCTGCACACCAACGGCTTCGACGAGGCGCTCGCCCTGCCCACGGAGCGCTCGGCGCGGATCGCGCTGCGCACCCAGCAGGTGATCGCGCACGAGTCGGGCGCCGCCGACACGGTCGACCCGTTCGCCGGCTCGTACTTCATCGAGTCGCTGACCGACGAGATCGAGGCGCGCTCCTGGGAGCTGATCGATCGCGTCGAGCAGCTCGGCGGATCGGTCGAGGCGCTGGACTTCATCCAGCGCGAGATCGAGCAGTCGGCGCTCTCCTACCACGAGCGCTACTCCACCGGCCAGGACATCGTCGTGGGCGTCAACAAGTACGTCACCGACACCGTCGACGACGTCGACATCCTCAGGGTCGATCCGGAGGCCGAGCGCCGGCAGCTCGACCGCCTGGCCGCGTTCAAGGAAAACCGTGACAGCGAGGCGGTCGAGCAGCGCCTCGAGGCGCTGCGCGGGGTCGCTCGCGGCGACGGCAACCTGCTGTTCCCGATCAAGGACGCGCTGCGCGACGGCGGCTCGATCGGCGAGGTCTGCAACGCGATGCGGGACGTGTTCGGCGAATATCAAGGCGGAGCATTCTTCTAATCGGCAGGAGTCCGGTGCGGGGGGCAGAAGGGGCCAGTCGAGATGCCGCAAGCCGAGCGCACCCTGGTCAAGTCGCCTCCCGAGCTGTGGGAGCTCGTCGACGATGCCGAGCTGATGCAGCGCTGGGCCGCCGAGCTGCTGGGCGAACCGCAGGTGGCGATCGAGGTCACCAAGCGCACCGAGGGCGAGCGGCTCGCGTGGCGCCCCGTGCGCGACGGCGCCGCTGGGATCGAGCTCTCGCTCGCCGAGAAGGGCTGGGGCACGAACGTCGTCATCGAGGCACGGCTCCGCGACGGCGCGTCGCCCGCCGACAACGCGCTGGAGCAACTGCTCGATGAGCTCTCCGCCCCACAGCGGCGACCCTTCGCCCGCGGCTGACCCCGCCCACGGGTCCGGCGGCGGGACCCTCAGCGAGGCCGCCGAGACGAGGCTGCGCGGCGAGCCGCTTCTCGACGGCCTCGAGCAGCACATCCCCGGGGCGCGCGAGCACGCCGACGCGACGGCCGCCTACGCGTTCGCGGTCGCTGTCGAGATCGGGCTCGATCGCGAGGAATGCGAGCTGATCCGCGAGACGGCGCGCCTGCACGAGGTCGGCAAGCTCTACCTGCCGGCGTGGCTGCTCGCCGAGCCCCGCGGGCAGCTGTCGGCCAGCGAGCGCGAGCAGCTCGAGTCGCACGAGTCGCTCGGCCAGAAGGTAGCGCTCGGGGCGGGGATCCCCGAGCAGGCATCGGCCTGGATCCTCCACGCGGCCGAGCACTTCGACGGCACGGGCCCGGGCGGCCTCGCGGGAGAGGGGATTCCGCTCGCGGCGCGGATCATCCGCGTGTCGTGCGCGTACGAGACGCTGCTGCACGAGCAGCCGGCCGGCGCGCCCGACGAGCCCCGGCACGCGGCGCTGGCGTGGCTGCGCGCCGCGGGCGGCGCCGAGCTGGACCCGGCGCTGGTCGAGGCGCTGGCGCGGGTCGTCCAGCGCGCGGCCCACCCGCCGCACCGGCGTTGACGGGCTGAGACCGTCAGCCCGACTCGGCCAGGGCAGCGCTCCGCTCGATCTCCCGCGCGACCTCGACCCGGGAGGACACGCCGAGCTTCTGGAAGATCCGGGACATGTGGCGCTCCACGGTCTTCTCGCTGAGCACCAGGCGCTCGGCGATCTCGCGGTTGGTCAGCCGCTCGGCCGCCAGGTCGGCGACCTCGCGCTCGCGACCGCTCAGGGCTTCGAGCCCGCGCTCGCCGCGCCCGCGTCGCCCGCCGCGTCCCACCGGCTTGCCGAGCCGGCGCAGCTCGCGCACCGCCTGGTCGCGGTAGCGCAGCGCGCCGCACTCGGCGAGCTGGGCCGACGCCCGCTCGAGCTCGGCGAGGGCGCCCTCGCGGTCGCCGCCTGCGGCGAGCGCGCGCCCGGCAACGACCCGCGCCCGCGCGGACTCGATCCGGTAGGCGGCTCCGGCCTTCTCCGCCGCCTCGAGCCCCAGCGCGGCGGCCTCCTGCGCCCGTCCCTCGGCGAGCGCGACCTGCGCGAGGGCGCGCAGCGCGAACGACTCGCGGCCCGGCAGTCCCAACCCCTCCACGGCGACCTGCGCGCGGCGCGCCCAGGTCCTCGCATCCTCCAGCTTGCCCTGCGCAAGCTCGGCACGGCTCAGCACCTCGTAGATGCAGGAACGGAACGCGGGCTCGACCTCGGGCAGCTCGGGGCCTTCGACGGCGGCGAGCACCGCTGCGCGCCCCTCGGCGGGCGCGCCCGACTCGACCAGGGCGTCGCCAAGCCAGCAGCTCGCGACCACGGTGTACGGCCCCTTGGCGACCGACTCGCCGATCCGCACGGCCTCGCGCCCGGCCGCGATCGCGTCGGTCAGCTCCCCCCTTCGGCCCGCGACCCAGCAGTGCATCGTCTCCGCCCACGCCATCAGCTGGTCGCTTCCGGCGAGATGCGCGATCTCGATCGCCTGCTCGGTGCGGCGCGCCGCCTCGCCGAGCCGGCCCTGCCAGGTGTTGGCGATCACGAGCCCGATGGTCATCGGGGCGAGCACGTGGCCCTGACCCGTCTTGCGGGAGATCGCGATCCCCCGCTCGAGGTGTCGGATCGCGTCCTCGTAGTGATCGATGAGGTGCTCGCACCAGCCCAGCCAGTGGCAGGCGTCCACGCGCAGCATGAGCTGGTCGTCCGAGAGCCCGTCGACGATCCCCACCGCCTCCGCGACGTGCTCGCGGGCCTCGACGGGACGAGCCAACTCGTAGCAGGAGAGGCCGAGCAGTGCCGCGGCGGCCGCGTGCGTCAAGGGGTCGTCCGCCTCGCGCGCGAGATCGCGGGCCCTGCGCGCCCACTCGTTCATCCCCTCCCACTCGCCGAGGAAGAAGCAGTCCGCGGCGAGCTCGGCCTGCAGCGCGGCGGCGTCCCGTGACCCTGGGTCGGGCAGGCCGTCCAGCGCCCGCATCAGGGTGTCGCGCGCCTCTCCGTGGCGCCCGAGCAGGTGGTCGATCAGCGACATGAACGCGATCACCTGCCCGCGAACGGCACCGGCCTCGGCGGGCAGGAGCTCCAGCACCTGCTGAAGCGTCTCCCGGCTCGCCTCGAGCTGCCCCGACGACCCCAGCGCCCTCGCCAGGGGCACGAGCAGCTCGAGGCGGCGCTGCTCGACCCCCTCGCCGTCCGGGAGCAGCCGCAGCGCGGCGTCGAACCACCGCGCCGCCGTTGCCGGCGCGCGCGGCGCCGTCGCGTGTCCCGCCTCGGTGAGCAGGCGGATCGCCTCCTCGTCTCCGGCGTGCGCCGAGTGCTCCACGTGGTGGGCGACGGCCGCGGCTGGCGCCTCCGCGGCTGTGAGCGCCGCGGCGGCGCGGGCGTGGGCCGCGCGGCACCAGGCGCGCCCCGCCGACTCGTACACGGCGCTGCGGACGATCGGGTGGCGAAACCGAAAATCGAGCGGCGATGGGCCGGAGTGGACGAGGTCGAGGGCGAGCAGCTCGTCGAGCGCTTCGAGCGCCTGCGGCTCCGGGACGTCAGCGGCGGCGGCGGCCAGCTCGGGCTCGAACGGGTCGCCCGCGACGGCGGCGCCCCGCAGCACGAGCCGGGAGCGCTCCGCGAGGCCCGAGACCTCGTCGGCGATCGACTCGGTCACCGCCCTCGGCACCCCGTGGCGAGGACTCGAGTCCGCCGCGGGAGCGAGGTCCCCGCGACCCGCGGCGCGGGCAAGCTGCTCGAGGTAGAAGGGGTTTCCGCCGCTGTCCCTGTAGAGCCGCGCGCGCAGCGAAGGCTCGAGCGCCGGATCGAGCAGCTCCTCCGCCTCGGCCCGGTCGAGGGGAGCGAGGTCGAGCCGCTCGCATGCGCCCTCTCGCTCCGCGCGTCCGAGCGCCGCGCGCAGCCGCTCCGGCGCCTGCGGGGGGCGAAAGGCCAGCAGCATCAAGGCCGGTGCGTCGGGGCGGCGGCGCAGCAGGTGCGCGACCAGCTCCAGCGAGGCCTGGTCGGCCCAGTGCATGTCGTCCAGCACCAGGAGGCTCGGTCGCCGGCGGGCGAGCAGCTCGAGCATCGCCCGCACGGCGTGGTGCGAGCGATAGCGCTCCGGCTGGAGCGCCAGGGGCCGCGGCTCCGCAAGGTCGGCGAGCGCCGGGAAGAGGGCGGCGAGCTCACCTCGCTGCTCCTCCCCGAGGCCCCGCAACAAACCCGGGTTGATCGCGCCCAGGTAGGGGTCGAGGGCGTCGATGAAGACGCCGAACGGGACCCCCGCCTCGAACTCCGCGGCGCGCCCCGAGAAGACGTGGTGGCCGCGGCCGCGAGCGAGCGCGGCCGCCTCCGCCATCAGGCGCGACTTGCCGATCCCCGGCTCGCCGACGACCTGGAAGACGGGCGCCGGCGCGGACCCAAGCCCGTCGAGCGCCCGCTCGAGCAGCGCCAGCTCGGACTCTCTGCCGATGAGCTCCCGTTCCCCGATCAGCTCCCCGATTCCCTCATGCACCGCCCCAGAGTGTGGCAGCGCAGACGCGAAATTGGGGGAATCTCCCCCATGTTGCGCGGTCGGCCGCCCCCTACCGTGGCCGCCATGGAGATCCGGCGTCGTTGTCGCCTCGGCCTCGCGGCCACGGCCGTCGTCGCGTTGCTGGTGGCTTGCCTGCTCCCGGCGACCGCCCTCGCGCGCAAGCCGATCATCTCCTACGTCGAGGGCAACCAGCTGCGCCTCTATGACGCCGAGCTCGGCCAGGACCTGACGCCGCCGCCCGTCGCGGTCGCGACCCCCGCCCAGTTTCGCTACGGGATGTCCCTGAACGGGCGCTACATCTTCTTCACCGACGCCAACAAGAAGCTGCATTTGCTCGACCGCGACACCGACCAGGAGATCGCGCTGCCCGGGATCGACATCTACGCGAACCCCGGCTTCCTCACCGTGAGCGATGGTGGGTTGCTCGCCTTCGACAACAACGCCAATGGGCCGGCGGTGGTCTACAACAGCGCGACGGGGCAGTTCGTCCCGACTGGCTTCCCGCCGATGAACGG
Organism: Solirubrobacterales bacterium; assembly: GCA_035637595.1. GTDB lineage: Bacteria > Actinomycetota > Thermoleophilia > Solirubrobacterales > 70-9 > DASPWW01. The sequence goes on from DASPWW010000003.1 coordinate 44,985, forward strand.
TCACCGGCAGACCCAGCTGAGCGGGAACGGACAGTTCCTCGCCACGACGTGCGGTCCGGTTGCCGGCTGCGTGGTCAACCTAGGAACCGACTCGAACCCGTACGTTCAGAACCTCGCCAACCAGACCGACACCGGCGTGCCGGACAACCCCAACCGCGACGAGGAGGATCCCTGCATCAACGGCGACGGGAACCTCGTCGGATGGCATGGGGGGCTTGCCAACGCCGGTGACCAGAAGAACGTCTTCATTTACAACCGCGCCAGCGCCAGCTTCCTGAACCTTCCCGGCTTGAACGACGCCGTCGACGACGACACGTTCTGCGTCCTCGATGCGGCCGGCGACTACATCGGCTTCCAGCGGGAAAACGCCGGCTTCAAGCTCTACGAGCGGGCGACGGGGACGATCGTTCCGCTGCCCAGCAAGCCGTTCGACACGCAGTCCTCGCTCAGCGCGCCGTTCGAGCCGGCGTCATCGTCGTCACCTCCCTCGAACGAGTTCACGATCGGCAAGCCGAAGAAAAACAAGAAGAAGGGCACCGCGAAGCTGCCGGTCACCGTCCCCGGCCCGGGGGTCCTCCTGCTCGCGGGCAGCGACCTCAAGCAGGTGACCCTCGACGTCGGCGGCGCCGGCGAAGTGAAGCTGCGGATCAAGCCCAAGGGCAAGACAAAGCACAAGCTCGAGGACAAGGGCAAGGCCAAGGTCGATCCCGCGGTCACCTTCACGCCGACCGGCGGCGAGCCGAACACCAAGGACAAGAAGTTCAAGCTGATCAAGTGGTAGTCCCGTGCGAGACTGTACGTGGGGTGCGTGACCAGGGGGTAGCGATCGAGGCACGAGCACGCCGCAAGTGGACGGTCGTGCTGTCGGTGGCCGTTGCCCTGATCGGGCTGGTCGTCCCATCCCTGGCCAGCGCCGCGACGGTCGAGCTTACGCCCGGCCAGACGGCGCAATTCGACACCAACCTCGCCGTCCCGCCTCTGCCTCCGAAGCTCGACTTCGCGTTCGTCTTCGACACGACCGGCACCATGAGTGGCGAGGTCTCCAACGCTAAGTTTGGGGCCACCTCGTTCTTCAACGCGGTGCGGGCAGACTCGGCGGACTCGATGTTCGGGGTCGCGAGCTTCGAGGACTACCCGTACAGCACGTTCGGGAACTCGGCGGGGATGGACCCTGACAGCCCCTATCGGCGCAACACCGATCTGACCGCCAGCCTTGGCACCTGGCAGACGGCGGTCAACAGTCTTTCGATCCGCAACGGAGGCGATGCCCCAGAGGCGCAGGTTCCCGCGATGGACGCCGCTATGACGGGTTCCGCTCTGACCTGGCCGACCGGTAGCACCGCGGCCGGCCAGGGAATCTCGTTCCGCGACGGCGTGCCTCACGTCATCGCCCTCGTCTCCGACGGCTCGTTCCACAACGACAGCACGGGCTCTGATGCCTACAACTTCACGGCGCCGACGTACGCCCAGACCCTCGCCGCGCTGGCGGCCAAGGACGTCCGCGTGATCGCGGCTGACAGCAGCGGCCTTCCGGACGAGGCGGACATGCTCGGGATCGCGGCGGACACGAACGGGATCCACACCCGCTTCAACACGAACGGGACGGCGCTGTACGACGGCATCTTCAACGTCTCCCAGTCGCCGGGCATCACCAAGGCGCTTCACCTCCTCACCTGGCCGGTGACCCGCCAGCTCTCCTGCGACCCGCTCCAGGCCTCGATCGACTCGAGCTCGTGGGCGAGCGTGGCGGGGTCCGCGATGCTGCCCTACACGGAGACGATCTCGGCCCCGCCCCAGCTCAGCGTGGCCGACCTGCCGGCCAGCGGCACCGTGGACTGCGTAGTCGACTTCCTCTGGGACGGCCTGAAGATCGCCGAGCAGCACACCGACGTACACGTGACGTTGCCGACCCCGGACACACAGATCACCAAGGGCCCAAAGAAAAAGACGAAGAAGAAGAAGGCGACGTTCGAGTTCAGCTCGACGGTGGCGGGCTCGACCTTCGAGTGTAAGCTCGACGACGGCCCCTTCGAGCCCTGCACCTCGCCCCACGACGTCAAGGCAAAGAAGGGCAAGCACAGCTTCGAGGTCCGCGCCACGGCCGGCGGCCAGACCGACCCCACGCCGGCGACCGACAGCTGGAAGGTCAAGAAGAAGAAGTAACGAGTAAGGACAAGGAGCTCAAGCTGATCAAGCGCTAGCGGGGCGGCGCTTGGAAATTGGGGGAGTTTCCCCCATGTTCGAGCGCCGGAAGGCGGCTAGCGTCGCCGCCATGGCCAGGTTCGTGCTCAGCCACAGCCACGGAGCCGCTGAGTGCCGGACGGCGTATGCCGCCTGGAACGGGTTCGACAGCCCGCTTCGCCACGAGACCCTCGCCTCGTGCGGCAGGGGCGGGCACCGGATGTTCTGGACCATGGAGGCGGGCGACGAGGTCGAGGCGCTCTCCCTGCTCCCGCCGTGGGTCGCCGAGCGGACCGAGGTCAGTGAGGTCAGGAAGGTGTCGATCCCGTGAGCCGGTCGAGGACGTCGCCGGCGGCGGCGCTCGTGGCCACCGCGGTGCTCCTGTCCCTCACGCCGCCCGCTCCGGCGGCGACGACGATCGGACAGACGTCGGCGGGAACCCGCAACTGCGGCGAGGACCCCGGCACCAGCGTCCAGGTCGCGACCGGGCCGGCAAGTCGGAGCTATGCGGTCCCCGCCGGGGGCGGGGTGATCACTTCGTGGCAGCACGACGTGGCCACCGACACGCCCGCCCCCGTCGACGTGCGGCTGAAGGTCTTTCGCCGCGTCGGCACCACGAACAACTACGTGACGATCGGCCAGAGCGCCGTCGAGACGCTCGTCACCGGAGGTCTCAAGACCTTCGCGACGCGGATCCCCGTGCAGGGCGGCGACCTGCTGGGCTTCAGCCAGATTGAGCTCGGGCGCACGCGCTGCGCGGTCGGCGGCGCCGCGGGTGACCAGGTCGCGTTCTCCAATGACCCCGATCCCGCGCTCGGCGGCACATTCCCATTCTCGCCAGCTCTCGAGCCGCTGCTGGTCAACGTCGCGGCGACACTCGAGCCCGACGCCGATGGCGACGGGTTCGGCGACGAGACCCAGGACGCGTGCCCGAGCGAGGGCGATACCCAGGGCGCGTGCGTGCCGCCCGAGACGACGATCACCAAGGGCCCGAAGGACAAGACCAAGAAGAAGAAGGCGAGCTTCGAGTTCAGCTCCAGCGAGCCGGGCTCGACGTTCCAGTGCAGCGTCGACGGCAAGCCGTTCGCTCCCTGCATCTCGCCCGACGCCGAGAAGGTCGGTAAGGGAAAGCACGAGTTCGCCGTCCAGGCGGTCGACCCGGGCGGCACCGTCGATCCCACGCCCGCCGGCGACAGCTGGAAGGTCAAGAGGAAGAGGAAGAAGGGCAAGTAGTGATGCTGGGCCACCGCCATCGCAGGAGCCTGCTGGCGCTCGGCGCCACGACCCTGGCGTTGAGCATCGCCGGGACCGCGCTCGCGGCGACCGGCGACCTGACGCCCCAGGGCTGCATCCAGGACAACGACATCCTGGCGCCCGACGCTTGCTCGCCGAGCATCGACGGGCTCGAGGCGGCGCAGGCGGTGGTCGTGAGCGCCGACGGGCGGTCGGTCTACGCCGCCTCGCAGTTCGACGACGCGGTCGTGCGCTTCGACCGCGACCCGGCGACCGGGGCGCTCATGCCCCAGGGATGCGTCGATGACAACGACACCGGTGGCGACACATGCGGCACCGACACCGACGGCCTCGGCGAGACGAAGTCGGTGGCGCTGAGCCCCGACGGGACGTCGCTCTACGCGGTCTCGGCGGCGGACAGCGCGATCGTGCGCTTCAGCCGCGATCCGGCCACCGGGGCGATCGCGCCGCTCGACTGCGTCGAGGACAACGACACGGGCGCCGAGGGGATCTGCGCCCAGAGCACGAACGGGCTCGACCAGCCCTACTCGGTCGCCGTAAGCCCCGACGGCGCCTCGGTCTACGTCGCCTCTTTGGGCGACGACGCGATCGCGCGCTTCGACCGCGCGGCGAACGGGGCGCTCACCCCGCAGGGCTGCATCGACGACAACGACGCCGGCCAGGGACCCGACAACTGCGGCGCCGGCAACACGACCGACGGGCTGAACGCCGCGATCTCGGTCGCGGTGAGCGCGGACGGGACCTCGGTGTACGTCGCCTCCGAGCAGGACGACGCGGTCGTCCGCTTCAACCGCGCGGCGGGCGGGGCGCTCACGGCCCAGGGCTGCGTCGACGACAACGACGCCGGCCAGGGCCCCGACACGTGCGGCCAGGCCACTGACGGCCTCGACCGCGCCCAGGTCGTCACCGTGAGCCCCGACAACCTGTCGGTCTACGCCGGCTCGCGCGACGACGACGCGGTGGTGCGCTTCGACCGCGCTCCCGGCGGGGCGCTTACGCCGATGGGCTGCGTGCAGGACAACGACACGGGCCCCGACAGCTGCGCCCAGACCGCCGACGGGCTCGACGACGTCTTCGCGCTGGCGGTCAGCCCGGACGGGCTGTCGCTCTACGCGGCCGCGCGCGGCGACGACGCGATCGCGGTCTTCGACCGCAGCCCCAACCCCGGCGCCCTGACGCCGAAGGGCTGCGTCGACGACAACGACCCTCCCCAGGGAGCCGACGCGTGCGCGCAGACGACCGACGGGCTCAACGGCGCGCGGTCGGTCGCGGTGAGCGCCGACGGGGCGTCCGTGTACGCGGCCTCCGAGTTCGACGAGACCGTCGCCGCCTTCGCTCGCGACACCGGGGCCGGAGCCGGGCCCGAGGCCGACACCGACCCGCCAGAGACGACGATCGTCAAGGCGCCGAAGAAGAAGACCGGCAAGCGCAAGGCGAAGTTCGAGTTCGCCTCCGACGAGCCCGGCTCGAGCTTCCTCTGCAAGCTCGACAAGAAGGACTTCGAGCCCTGCGACCCGGCCGAGAGGTTCAAGGTGAAGCGCCGCAAGCACAGGCTCGAGGTCGCGGCCGTCGACCCGGCGGGCAACGTCGACCCCACGCCCGCGCTGCACAAGTGGAAGGTGAGGAAGCGATAGTGGCGCCTCGACGCGTCCGGCTGCTGGCTGGCGCGGCGGCCCTGCTTTCGGTCCTCGTCGCGCCGATGGCGTTCGCCGGCTCAGGCGGCGAATCAAGCGCCGCGGAGGCGACGGCGAGCGCGAGCGCGAAGAAGAAGATCAAGAAGCTGACCGCGCAGGTGAAGGCGCTCGAGGCGAGGCTCGCGGCGCTCGAGGCCCAGCTGGGCGGCGGTGCCGGGACCGGCGGCGGGACGGCGCGACCGATCGGGCCGGCCGGCGGCGACCTCACGGGCAGCTACCCCGACCCGCAGATCGCGGCCAACGCCGTCGGCAGCCCCGAGATCGCCCCCGACGCGGTCGACGACGTCGACATCGCCACCGATGGGGTCGGCGCGGCCGAGATCGCGTTCGGGGCCGTCAACAACGCCGAGATCGGAACAAGTGCCGTCGGCTCCGACGAGATCCAGTCGAACGCGGTCGGCAAGGACGAGCTCGGCCCGAACGCCGTCGGCGCGATCGAGCTCGGCGACGCCTTGGTCGACCGCGAGGATATGACGCCGACCGTCGTCGCCGGCGGCACCGCGGAGAACGGTTCCTACAACATCGGCCAGTCGACGGCGAGCTGCAACGCCGGCGAGGAGCTGATCGGCGGCAGCGCCCACTGGACGGGGGCGGGCATCGACGCGGAGCTGTTCATCGCGGGGGTCGCCCTCGATCACACCGCCGAGTCCGCGTCGGTCGCGGGAGGGAACGACAGCGGTGCCAGCGCCAACCTCGTGGCCGTCGCCACCTGCCTGACACCCTAGACGCCCATCGGGCATCTGGTTCGCGGGACCGCCGGCTTCGCGCGGCGTAGAATCGCGGCGCCCGTGCGCCAGAGCTTTCCCCAGACCCACGAGGAGAAGCTCGCCTACCTGCGCGAGCTGCGCGAGCAGGCGATCCACTCGGCCTCCACCGAAGCGGTGGAGAAGCAGCACGCGAAGGGCAAGCTGACGGCGCGCGAGCGGATCGAGAAGCTGCTCGACCCCGGGTCGTTCGAGGAGCTCGACACCTTCGTCCGCCACCGCACCCACGAGTTCGGGATGGACAAGCGGCGGCCGTGGGGCGACGCCGTGGTGACCGGCTACGGCACGATCGACGGGCGCACGGTGTTCGTCTTCAGCCAGGACTTCACGGTGTTCGGGGGCTCGCTCGGCGAGGTGATGGCGGACAAGATGTGCAAGGTCATGGACCTCGCGGCGCAGGTCGGGGCCCCGGTGATCGGGATCAACGACTCGGGCGGGGCGCGGATCCAGGAGGGCGTCGTCTCGCTCGGCGCCTATGGAGACGTCTTCGTGCGCAATGTCCAGTGCTCGGGCGTGATCCCGCAGCTCAGCCTGGTCATGGGCCCGTGCGCGGGTGGCGCCGTCTACTCGCCCGCGATGACCGACTTCATCTTCATGGTCAAGGAGACCTCGCACATGTTCATCACCGGTCCCGAGGTGATCAAGACCGTGACCGGCGAGGAGGTCGAGTTCGAGGAGCTCGGCGGGGCGATGAGCCACAACACGAAGTCGGGCGTCGCCCACTTCGCCGCGGAGAACGAGGAGAGCTGCCTCGAGGACGTCCGCTACCTGATGTCCTTCCTGCCGCTCAACAACCTCGAGATGCCGCCGCGGGTCGAGCCCTACGACGAGCCCGACCGTCAGGAGGAGGCGCTCGACACGATCGTCCCCGACGATCCGTCGAAGCCCTACGACATGCGCGACGTGATCTCCCTGATCGTCGACGACGGCGAGTTCTTCGAGGTCCACGAGCACTTCGCCCAGAACATCGTCGTCGGCTTCTCGCGCCTCGACGGCTTTCCGATCGGGGTGGTCGGCAACCAGCCCAAGCACCTCGCCGGGGTGCTCGACATCGAGTCGTCCGAGAAGGCGGCGCGCTTCGTGCGCTTCTGCGATGCCTTCAACATCCCGCTGCTGACCTTCTGCGACGTACCCGGCTTCCTCCCCGGCACCTCCCAGGAGTGGGGCGGGATCATCCGGCACGGAGCGAAGCTGCTCTACGCGTTCACCGAGGCCACGGTCCCGAAGCTCACCGTGGTGACGCGCAAGGCGTACGGAGGCGCCTACGACGTCATGAACTCGAAGCACATGCTTGCGGACTTCAACTTCGCGTGGCCGACCGCGGAGGTCGCGGTGATGGGGCCGGAGGGCGCCGTCAACATCATCTTCCGCCGCGACATCACCCAGTCGCCGACGCCCGAGGAGCGCCGCGAGAAGCTGATCGAGGACTACAAGGCGCGCTTCGCCAACCCCTACTCGGCGGCCGAGCGCGGCTACATCGACGACGTGATCGCGCCCCACGAGACGCGCCCCAAGCTGATCCGCGCCCTGAACACCCTGCAGACCAAGCGCGTCGAGCAGCCGAAGCGCAAGCACGGAAACATCCCGCTCTAGCCGAATCGATGCAGCAGCGCTTCAACGCCGGACAGCTGATGGTCATGATCGGGGCGGTCGCGTTGCTCGTCAGCCTGTTCCTCGACTGGTACGAGCCCGACCTCAGCGCCTGGGAGGTGTTCGAGGTCGGGGACGTCGTTCTCGCCGGCCTCGCGATTGCCGCGCTCGCGGTCGCGCTGCCGATGCGGCTGCCGGACGCAGCTGCGCCCAGGGCGCTGGCGGAGCAGCGCTCGCTGCCCTGGATCGGGTTCGCCGCGCTGGCCTTCGTCTGCGTCACGCTCGTCAGCGACCCGCCCGCCGCCCGAGGCCTGTCGCTCGAGTTCGGCGCCTGGCTCGGGCTGATCGGGGCGGTGCTGCTCGCGGCCGGCGGCATCCTCAGCACCGCCAGGATCTCCGTCGTGATCAGCTCGCGGCCGGCCGAACCGGCGTCCAGGACGACCGCTCCCGCTTCCGGGGCGACCGAGACGCATCCGCTCGACGACGAGCCTCCCCACGAGGCGTAAGCCCTGGACGGTTGATGGGTTTGGAATCGATCGTCTAGAGCTCGACGGTCTGCGCTTCGACCCGCCCGGCCTGCCACGCTTCGAGCACGGCCTGGGCGATCGCGAGGTCCTGGATCGCGAGCCCGGTCGAGTCGAACAGGGTGACCTCTTGGTCCGAGCGGCGCCCCGCGGCGCGCCCGCTCAGCACCGCGCCGATCTCGGTGACGTCGTCGCGGCCGATCCGGCCCGCCGCGACCGGGCCGGCGAGCTCGCCGCCGCCCGACGCCTGCTCCCACTCGTCGCAGAACAGCCGGCACCGCCCGATCGCCTCGGGCTCGACCTCCGCCTTGCCGTGCGCGTCGGCGCCCAGCACGGCGATGTGCTGGCCTGCTCTTAGATCCGAATCAAGCAGGACAGGGTGATCGCCGGGTGTGACGGTGACGACCACGTCCTGGGCCGCGGCCTCCTCGCGCGCGCCGATCCTCCAGCCGAGCTCGTCGGCGAGGGCCTGCGCCGCCTTGGCGTCGAGGTCGGCGCAAACGCCGGGCCCGTAGCCGGCGGCGGCGAGGCAGCGGCCCACCCAGGCCCCGTTGACGCCGCAGCCGATCAGCCCGACCGATCGCGCGCCCGCCGCGGCGAGCGCCCGGGCCGAGATCGCCGCCGAGGCGCCGGTGCGCAGCCACGTCACGGCGCGGCAGTCGACGATCGCGAGCGGCTCGCCCGTGGCCGCGTCCGACAGCAGCACGAGCCCCGCCACGACGGGAAGCCCCCGCTCCGGGTTGCCGGGGAACGAGGTCACCCACTTGAGCAGCGCCAGGCCGTCGCCGCGCGCCGGCATCGCGCGGAAGTCGCCGTGCGGCGGGCTGTCGAGGTAGACCTTTGCGGGCATCTCCCAATCACCGAGCGCATGGCGCTCGAACGCCGCCCGCGTCCGCTCGATCGCCTCGCCGGGGTCGACCGCGGCGAGCACGGCGTCGTTGGTGAAGATCGGGATCACTCGGCACAGTCTGCCGCTACGGACCTGGCTGGGTAGAGGGGGCAGATCGCGTCATGGCGAGCTTTTTCGGGCAATGGGCCATAAAAACGACGCCGCGAGGGAGGCTTGGGCGCTCGCGGCGCGGCAGCACGGTGTGATCACTCGACGGCAGCTGCTGAGTCTTGGCCTGTCGAGCGACGAGATCATGCGGCGGATCAGAGCCGGACGCCTCCACGCCGTGTTCCGCGGCATCTACGCCGTTGGACGACCTGGGCTCACCAACCGCGGCCGTTGGATGGCTGCCGTTCTTGCGTGCGGCCCACCGGCCGTCGCGAGCCATGGCACTGCGGCCGCGATCTGGGAAATCGGCCGGGAACGGTACCGCGTGCCGGAGGTCTCGATTCCGAAGACCGGGCGCCGAAGGCGGCCAGGCATCGTGATCCATGGCAGCAGGACCCTGAGCCCAGCCGACCGAACGACCTGCCACAACACTCCAGTCACAACTCCGGTCCGCACCCTCATCGACCTCGCGACCTACCTCCCACCCAGCCCCCTCGAGGCCGCCGTCAGCGCCGCCGACAAATGGGGATTGACCAATCCTGATGAGTTGCGAGCGGCTCTCGACGGTCTCGAGCCGCGCCGACCCGGCGTCGCCGCCCTGCGCAAGACTCTCGACAAGCGGACGTTCAGGCTCACCGACTCAGAGCTGGAGCGCCGCTTCATGGCGATCGTCCGCAAGGCGGGGTTGCCGCTTCCCGAAACCGGCCGCTACGTCAACGCCCTCAAGGTCGACTTCTACTGGCCGGACCTCGGGCTGGTCGTCGAGACCGACGGGTTGCGCTATCACCGCACCCCCGCCCAGCAGGCGAAGGACCGCGAACGAGACCAAGCCCATACCGCCGCGGGTCGCACGCCGCTGCGCTTCACCCAAGCGCAGGTCCGCTTCGAGCCCGACGAGGTCGGGGGCCTACTCGATCGCGTTGCGCGGCGCCTGCGGCCCAAGCAGCTGGGTTTGCAGGACGGCTCTGACCCGAGTAGCTGAGGTTGGGCCCGCCGGTAACGGTAGGTTGGGGACATGGCGAGGGACGGAGAGCGCCGGCCACCGAGGGCTCGGATCGAGCTGATAACGCCCGCGGCTTCGCCGCAGGAGGCGGCGGCGATCAGCGCCGCGATCGAGAACTTCCTGGCCGAGACGGCGCCCGCGCCCGCGACGGCGGCGGGCGCCGAGAGCCGCTGGCAGCGGGCGGGGCTCGTCGCGGGGGTCGGCGCGAAGCGTGAGTTGAGCCCTCCCTGGGGCGCCCGTCCCGGCTGACCGGCGGGCCGCCGCGCTTGTGCCGCGGCGCGCGGCGAGATAGAACACACCCCTCAGGCTCCGAAACAGAAGGAGGAGACGAGTGGCCGTTGTGAAGATCATCGAGCTGGTCGGCAGCTCGCAGCAGTCCACCGACGACGCCGCAAAGCAGGCGCTCAACCAGGCCCAGAGCTCGCTGCGCAACATCCGCGCCGTGGACATCGTCAGCACCGGGATCCGCGGGGACAACCTCGACGAGTACCGAGCCCATGTCCGGGTCGCCTTCCTGATCGAGGGCACCGACGTCGACTAGGTAGCGCTTGGCCGGCGGCCCGACGGCCGCCGGGACGAATCACGGGGCGGCGGGCTTCGGCCCGCCGCCCTCTCTCCTGAGGCACAGCCACGCCTAAATGCCCTAAAGCCGGTAGGGATTTGTGTAATATGGCGTGCGATGGAGCCAGGCGCCACGTCGCAGGCGTCCGCAGCCGAGCGGATCGCCGAGGAGCACGAGCTCGACGTCGACCCTGCCAAGGGCCATGGCGGCAAGGGCAAGGTCGGCTCGCTCGAGAACCCTGAGGTCTACGAGGACGTCCCGGGGCACGTGATCCCCATCCTCGAGCGCGAGTTCGACGACTTCGACACCGAGGCCGCGAAATTCATGCGCGGCGACATCGCCGAGGACGATTTCATCCCCTTCCGCCTCAAACAGGGGGTCTACGGCCAGCGCCAGCCCGACGTTCAGATGATCCGCACCAAGCTGCCGCTGGGCGGGATCAACCCGGAGCAGATGGAGGCGTTCGCGGACGTCATCGAGAAGTATGCCCCGCTGCGCAAGGGCCACATCACGACGCGTCAGAACATCCAGATCCACCACGTCCCGCTGCCAGATGCCGCAAAGGCGATCCGGGAGCTCGGCGACGCGAACCTGTCATCGCGCGAGGGCTGCGGCAACACGATCCGCAACGTGACCGGCGACCCGCGGGCCGGCGTCACCGAGGGCGAGCTGTTCGACATCACCCCCTACGCGATGGCGTACGTCCGCTACTTCGTCCGCCATCCCGTCACCCAGGTGATGCCGCGCAAGGTCAAGACCGCGTTCACGGCCACCGACCGCGACGTCGCGATCACGGGCATCCACGACATCGGCTTCATTCCCAAGGTGCGCGACGGCGTGCGCGGCGTCGAGATGCGGATCGGCGGCGGCACCTCGATCATGCCGCGCATCGCACCGACCCTGTACGAGTTCGTCGAGCTCGACAGCGGTGACTACCTCAAGGTCGCCGAGGCGTGCTGGCGAATATTCGACCGCCAGGAGTGGCTGCGCAAGAATCGCGCCCGGGCGCGGATCAAGGTCCTGGTCGACAAGGTCGGGATCGACGCCTTCCGCGAGATGGTCGAGGAGGAGCTGGAGGGCGACTGGGTCAACGAGCGCGACTACGACGTTGACCGCCTCGAGTTCGTCCACGACGAGGAGCCGAACGCCCCCGCCCCACCGCTCAATCCGGGAAGCCCGAACGGCGACCACTCCGAGTTCGACGCCTTCGTCGAGACGAACATTCAGCCACAGCGCCAGGAAGGCTTCGTCACGGTCGAGGTCAAGGTTCCGCGCGGCGATCTCACCCCGGAGCAGCTCCGCGGCCTCGCCGCGATTGCCCGCGAGTTCAGCGGCGGCTACGCGCGCACCACGGTGCAACAGAACCTTGTGCTCCGCTGGGTGCGCGAGCAGTCGGCCTATGACGTCTGGCAGCGGCTCGGCGAGCTAGGTCTTGACGGCTCCGGGGTTCGGGAGATCACCGACGTGGTGAGCTGCCCCGGAACCGACAGCTGCAAGCTCGGGATTACGAGCTCGATGGGGCTCAACCAGGCCGTCGAGGAGCGCCTCGAGGCGATGGCGATCACCGATCCCATCACCCGCAAGATCCACGTCAAGATGAGCGGCTGCCCGAACGGCTGCGCGCAGCACCACATCGCCAGCATCGGCTTCTACGGCGCCTCGATCAAGGTCGGCGAGCGCGCCATCCCCGCCTACATCGCCCACATCGGCGGCAGCTACGAGGAGGGTGATGTCGCCTTCGGCGCGCGGCTGAAGGCGCGGCTGCCCGCAAAGCGGGTCCCCGATGCGGTCGAGCGCTGGGTGCGCCTCTATCAGGAGCAGCGCAACGACGGCGAGGAGTTCAACGCCTTCGCCGAGCGCGTCGGCACCGACGCCTTCGAGGAGACCGTCAAGGACCTCGCGATGCCGATCGAGTTCAACGTCGAGAACCTCAACCACTTCATCGACTGGGACCGCAAGGACCCCTACAAGGTCGAGCGCGGCGAGGGCGAGTGCGCGGTATAGAGCTGGACCTGGCGCCGAGCACCAACGGCCAACCGGCTGGAAACGGCCACGCGCCGCCGCCCGGCCGCGTCGATCCCGCGGCCGTGACCGCCGAGCTCGAGGGCCGCTCTGCGGAGGAGGTCGTCGAATGGGCGATCCAGACCTTCCACCCCAGCCTCTACTTCGCGTGCTCGTTCCAGAAGACGACGTCGGTGATCATCGACATCGCGCAGCGCATCGAGCCCGAGACGCGCTTCTTCTATCTCGACACGGACGTCCTCTTCGAGGAGACCTACGCGACCCGCGACGCGCTCGCGGCGCGCTACGACATCGAGTTCGACCGCTACGCGGGGATCTCACTCGACGAGCAGGCCCGGGTCTACGGCGACGAGCTGTGGGGCCGCCAGCCCGACGCGTGCTGCGGCATCCGCAAGGTGGAGCCGATGCGCGAGGCGCTGTCGGGAATCGACTGCTGGGTCTCGGGAATCCGCCGCTCGGACTCGCGGACGCGAGCCGGCGCGGCCAAGTTCGGCTGGGACCGGCGATTCGGGCTCTGGAAGCTCAACCCGCTCGCCGACTGGACCGAGCAGGACGTGTGGCGCTACATCCACGAGCACGACGTGCCGTACAACCCGCTGCACGACGCCGGCTACCCTTCGATCGGGTGCACCCACTGCACGCGGCCGCCGGGCGCCGGGGAATCTCCGCGCGCCGGCCGCTGGGCCAGCTCGGAGAAGACCGAGTGCGGGCTCAACGGATAGGCGATCGCCTCGGCTGAGGGCGCGAGGCGCTCGC
>DASPWW010000004.1:0-9964 GCA_035637595.1 Solirubrobacterales bacterium
CAGCTCGCCCCCGTCGAGCTGGACCGTCACGGGGCTCTGCGCTCCCGCGAGGACCGCCGCCACGGCGGCGCCACACGCCCCGGTTCCCGACGAGAGCGTCTCCCCCACCCCGCGCTCGAAGATACGCGCGCGTACGGTGGAGCCCTGACGTCGGGTGAAGGAGACGTTGGTGCGGTTGGGAAACAGCCGGTCGCGCTCGATCTGGGGCCCCAGCGCAGCGAGGTCGAGGCGCTCGACCTCTCCGCCGACCTCGATCACGCACTGGGGATTGCCGATCGAGACGTGGCGAAAGCTCCACGTCCTGCCGCCGGCCTCGAGCTCGCCGCGGCCGTCCGGGCTCCCGGTCGGAAAGTCGGCCGAGGCGGTGCTCGCTCGCCCCAGGTCCATCGCGCACTCGGTCTCCGAGAGGATCGTCGGCCGGATCGGGCCGGCGGCGGTGAGGATCGTGAACTCGTCGCCGTCGGTCCACCCCGCGCGCCGTAGGTAGAGCGCCGCCTCGCGCGCCCCGTTGCCCGACAGCTCGGCCTCGGAGCCGTCGGGGTTGAAGATCCGCAGCTGCGCGACCTCGTCGCCGCCGTCGGGACGCGAGAGCAGCAGCACGCCGTCAGCGCCGATCCCGAAGTGCTGATCGCAGATCCGCTGGACGCGCTCGGCGCTCAGCCCCCACGGCAGCTCGCCGGCCTCGGCGATCACGTAGTCGTTGCCGAGCGCCTGCCACTTCTCGAATCTCATCCGTTGGCTCCAGATGTGGCAATTCCCGCGGCGTCGCGCGCAGCCTCCTCCTCGAGCGTGAACTCGATGCGAGTGACCCGCCCCTCCTCGAACACGTACGCGATCCAAACCGTCGTCTCGATGTCGAGCCCGCTCCCCTCGCCCCTGGTGTACCAGCGGGCTTCGACCAGGACCCTGTCGCCACGGGACGCCACGCCGACGATCTCCAAATGCTCCTTGCTCCACGCCTCCTTGAGGCCGTGGAGCAGATTGCGGACCGCCGGCCAGCCCTTGAACGAGCCCGTCTCGGGCCAGCCTCCGGGTGCCACCAGCTCCGCATCCGGCGCGATCAGCTCCTGAAGCGCGTTCCAGTCGTTGGCGTTCCAGGCGTCGATCGCGCGACGGATCAGCGCCTCGTTGTGGCTCTCGGACATCGGCGTCAGTATCGCTAGTCGTCCAGCTCCGCGACGATCTCGGTCGCGACGTCTTCGTCCGTGCGACCGCTCCGATGGATCAGCCGCAGCCCTTCCATCTTGCGCATCCATGTGAGCTGGCGGCGGGCGTAGGCGCGCTGGCCGCGCTTCATGGCATCGACGTCGCCCGACAGCAGCTCTTCGAACCCGATCGCCGCGCGGGCGGTGCGCGAGGCGCAGGCCGCGTCGGCGCGACGAGCCTCGTCGGCGGCGCCCGAGGCGACCATCGCCTCGACGCGCTGGTCGATGCAGTTGGCGATCTCGTCGCGATCCACGACCAGCCCCACCAACAGCGTCGGATGGCGGAGCTGCGCCGTCCACAGCTCGCCGGGGCCCGCGGGCGGCGGCTCGAGGCCGGCGCGCTCGAGCTCGGTGAGGCGGGCGATGCGCTTGCGGTCGTTGGGGTGAACGCCGGCCGCGAGCTCGGGGTCGAGCTCGGCGTGCAGCGCCTCGGGGCCCCGCTCGGCGACCTCACGCTCGACGGCGTCGCGGATCTCGACCCGCACCGGGGGACGCAGTTCCATGTCCGAGAGCGCGGCGCGCATGTAGAGGCCGGTGCCCCCGACGACGATCGGGCGCCGGCCCGACGCGAGCAGGTCGTCGATCTCGGAGCGCGCGAGCTGCGCGAACCGCCCCGCGCTGAACTCGTCCGACACCTCGATGGTCCCGACCAGCCGATGCTCGAGCCGCGCGCGCTCGTCCCGGGTCGCGGCCCCGGTCAGCGCCTCGAGGCCGCGATAGACCTGAAGCGCGTCGCACGAGATCGCCACCGGGTCCTCGCCGCGCTCGCGCAGCCGCTCGGCGACGGCGATCGCGACGCCGGTCTTGCCGACCCCCGTTGGGCCGAAAAGCGCCAGGACCCTCACGAGCGGCGATCCGTGGTCTCGGGGTCTGGGCTCAGCGGGCCGCGGCGAGGAGCGGTTGGTGGCCGCTCAGCGTGGTCGAGGTCGCGCCCGAGATCTCGACGTCTACGAGCTCGCCCGGGGCCGCGGTGCCCTCGAAGTTGACCGTCTTGTTGTGGCGCGTGCGTCCCCGCAGCCGCGAGGGGTCTGTGCGGCTCGGGCCCTCGACGAGAACCTCCATCGTTCGGCCGACGAAGCGCTCGGCGCGCTCGGCCGCGCGCCGCTGGACGACCTCGACGAGCCGCTGCATCCGCTCGCGCTTGACGGGATGGGGCACCTGATCGGGATAGGCGGCGGCTGCGGTTCCGCGGCGCGGCGAGAACAAAAACGTGAAGGCGCCGTCGTAGCCGACCTCCTCCGCCACCTCGAGCGTCTGCTCGAAGTCCTCCTCCGTCTCGCCGGGGAACCCGACGATGATGTCGGTGGTAAGTGCGGCGTCCGGGAGGTGCTCGCGAATCTGCGCGACCCGCGCCATGTAACGCTCGCGATCGTAGGTGCGCTTCATCGCCTTGAGGATGCGGCTCGACCCCGACTGAAGCGGCAGGTGGACGTGCTCGCACAGCGCGGGCAGCTCGGCGTGGGCGCGGATCACGTCGTCGCGCATGTCCTTGGGGTGCGGGCTCGTGTAGCGGATGCGCTCGATCCCTGGGACGGCGTCGACCAGCGCGAGAAGCTCCGCGAAGCGGATCCGGCGCTCGCGCGGCAGGTCGCGACCGTAGCTGTTGACGTTCTGGCCCAGCAGCGTCACCTCGCGCACTCCGTCGGCGGCGAGGCCCTCGATCTCCGCGATCAGCTCGTCCGGGGAGCGCGAGACCTCGCGGCCCCGCGTCGAGGGGACGATGCAGTAGGCGCAGACGCAGTTGCAGCCCTGCGAGATCTGGATCCAGGCCTGGAACTCGCGCTCGCGCTTGAGCGGCAGGTGGCCCGAGAGGTCCTCGAACTCGAAGAAACCCTGGGCGGTGAGCGAGTCCGAGGTCAGGAACTCGGCGAGGCGGTGGATCTGGCCGGGCCCGAAGGCGACGTCGACGAACGGGAAGCGCTCGAAGACCTCCTCCTTGACCGATTGCGCCCAGCAACCGCCGACGCCGACAACCCTCTCGGGGTCCTCCCCCTTGAGTCGCTTGGCCTCCCCTAGGTGGGCAATGAAGCGGTTGTCCGCCGACTCGCGGATCGAGCAAGTGTTGAACAGGATCAGGTCGGCGTCGGCGCGCTCGTCGCACTCCTCGTAGCCGAGCGAGTCGAGCATCCCCTTCATGCGCTCGGAGTCGTGCTCGTTCATCTGGCACCCGAAGGTTGTGACGTGGTAGCGGCTCGGCATGCAGCGGATGTTAGGCGCTGCTCGCATAGCGTTAGCCCCGTCCCTCAGCCGACGAGGAGAGAGAGCCATGGATTACCGCAACCTCAGCTACGAGTCCGACGGCCACGTCGTGGTGTTGACCTACGACCGCCCAGAGCAGCGCAATGCAGTCAGCCGTGAGATGAACGCCGAGCTGCACGACGCGTGGCGGCGCTTCCGCGACGACCCCGACGCGTTCGTGCTCGTGATCACGGGGCGCGGCGAGGCCTTCTGCGCCGGCTGGGACCTGGCCGACGCCGCCGAGGCGAAGCTCGGCGACTGGGACGAGTTCCGCACCCATGTCTACGACTCGCCCGGCGACTGCGGCTATACCCGCCGCGCCGACGTCTTCAAGCCCGTGATCGCGGCGGTCAACGGCTGGGCGGTTGCCGCGGGTCTGGAGAACGCGCTGCTCGCAGACATCCGGATCGTCGCCGAGAACGCCGTCTTCGGCGCCCTTGAGCGGCGCTGGAACATCGTCGCCGGCGACGGGATGACCGTCAGGCTGCCGCTCGTCGTCGGCTGGGGGCGGGCGATGGAGATGATCGTCACCGGCAGGTCCGTCGGCGCCGAGGAGGCGCTTCGCATCGGGCTCGCCAACGAGGTCGTCCCGGAGGGAAAGGCGCTCGAGCGCGCGGTCGAGCTCGCACACGAGATCGCCGCGCTTCCCCAGGGAGCGATCCGCACCGACAAGGAGACGCTGGTGCGCAACGTCGGCCGCACCTACGAGGAGCAGCTGCGTCAGGAGATCGAGGCCTCGATCGCGATGTTCATGCGCCGTGACTCGCACTCGATCGGGGCGAGCGCGTTCAAGCAGGGCCGCACCCCCGAATGGCCACACCACGGCCTCTGAACAACTGCTACGGTGCCTCGCTTCCGCGAGGGGCCGAGGCGGGATCCTGATGACCCTGGCCCCCTCTGAACGTGAAAACGAGACCCCCCGAAGGAGGTCCCGATGAGACGCGTACTGGCTCTTTCCGTGGCTGCGTTCGGCGTGATCGCCGTCGCTGCCGGGATCGCGGCCGCGCACGACGCGGTGTTCGAGACCAAGAAGGTCGCGATCAAGCACGAGACGCCCGAGTCGTTCACCGGCAAGGTGAGGGCGGGCGGTGGGTGCAAGGTCGATCGCACCGTCAAGGTCACCAAGGTCGAGGAGTACGGCGGCGGCGGCGACCCGCTCGGCACGGCAAAGACCGACGAGACGGGGGCGTGGACGCTCAACATGCCCTCGGCCGTGAGCCCCGGCGGCTACAAGGCGGTCGCCAAGAAGACGAGCGTGGAGCACGGCGACGACCTCCACAAGTGCAAGAAGGGGACCTCGAAGGTCCTGACGGTCAACTAGCGACCAAGCGACCCACGGGACGACCTGCGGCGCCGGTCGCGTGGCGAAGCCGCGCGGCCGGCGCTCCTACTTGACGGAGAGGGTCCCCTCCATCCCGGCCTCGCGGTGGCCGGGGACCGAGCAGTAATAGACGTATTCGCCGGGCTCCAGCTCAGCGCTCGCTTCCGTGGTGTCGCCATCGGAGACGAGGTCGCTCGCCGCGACGTCCTCGCCGTCCTTTTCGATGTGCACGTCGTGCTCGATCGCGGCGGGGTTCGTGAACTTGATCGTCACCTCGCCGGCATCGGCCTCGAGGGTCTTCGCGTCGAACGCGAGGTCACCGCTCTCGGGGGCCTCCAGCTCGAGCGCCGCTCCGGCGGCTCCGCCACCGGGCTTGCCGACCTCCTCGGCCTGCTGAGCCTCCTTTCCGAGCTCCTGCTCGGCGGCCGCCTCGCCGGCCTGCTCGTTCTCACGCGTCTCCTGCTCCTCGCGCGCATTGATCACCGCGAACGTCGTGGTGGCGGCCACGAGGACGATGAACAGCGCCAGGCCGCCCGCCAGCGCGGCTCGGGAGCCGGGGAAGCTCTCGTTTCGCAGCCCGAGCGCCGAGACGGCGAGGGCGATGATGATGAGTGCTATCCCGATCGGGAAGAACAGGTCTCCCATCGGCCGCGATCCTAGACGGTCAAGTCCGCACCCGCGTGTGACCGGGGGCGCGCCGGGGTTTGGGATCGGGCGTCTAGCTCGCGAACGAGGTCGACCTGCTCTCGCGGATGACGGTGATCTTTATGCGACCGGGGTACTCCATCTCGCGCTCGACGGCGGTGGCGATCTCGTGCGCGATCAGCGCCGCCCGCTCGTCGTCGACCTCGCCGGGGTCGACCATAACCCGGATCTCGCGCCCGGCGCGCATCGCGAACACCTTGTGCACGCCCTGATTGCGTTGCGCGATCTCCTCGAGGTCGCGCAGCCTCGTGACGTACTGCTCGAGCGACTCGCCGCGGGCCCCGGGGCGGGCTCCAGACAGCGCGTCAGCCGCCTGAACGAGCACCGCCTCGACCGTGCGGGGCTCGACCTCGTTGTGATGCGCCTCCATGGCGTGGGCGACCGCCTCGTCCTCGCCGTGGCGCCGCGCCATCCTGGCGCCGATCACGGCGTGGGATCCCTCGACCTCGTGCGTAACGGCCTTGCCGATGTCGTGCAGCAGCGCGGCGCGTCGAGCCGTCTCAACCGAGGCGCCCAGCTCCTCGGCCATGGCTCCCGCGAGGTGGGAGCACTCGATCAGGTGATCGAGCACGTTCTGGCCATAGCTGGTCCGGAACTTGAGCTGGCCGAGCAGCGTCGTGAGCGCGGGGTCGAGGGCGTGCACCCTCGCCTCGAGAACCGCCCGCTCGCCCTCGTCGATGACCTGCTGCTCGATCTCGGCGCGCGCCTGCTCGTACATCTCCTCGCACAGCGCGGGATGGATACGCCCGTCGGCAATCAACTTCTCGAGTGTTAGACGCGCGATCTCGCGGCGCACGCCGTCGAAGCTCGACAGGATGACCGCCGACGGCGTCTCGTCGATGATCAGGTCGACCCCGGTGAGGCTCTCGAGAGCGCGGATGTTGCGCCCGTCGCGACCGATGATCCTGCCCTTCATCTCGTCGTTGGGCAGCTCTACCAGCCGCGTCGTCGTCTCACTGGCGTGAGTCGCGGCGAGCCGCTGCGCGGCCACGGCGAGGATGTTCCGCGCCCGCCGCTCCGCCTCCTGCTTGGTCTCCGCCTCGATTCGCTGGATCGTCAGGCCGGCCTGATGGCGCGCCTCCTCCTCGACCTCCTTGACGAGCAGCTGCTTGGCCTGCGCCGCCGACAGCCCCGAGAGCTGCTCGAGCTCGCGCCGCTGGACCTGCTTGGCGCGCTTGAGCTCCTCGAGCTGCTGCTCGAGGTTGCGCTCCCTGTCCTCCAGCGCCTGCCGGCGGCGGTCCAGCTCGGCGAGCTGGACGTTGATCGACTCGGAGTTGCGCAGCGCCTGCTCCTCCATGCGAGCGATCTCGGCGCGGCGCGCTCGCAGCTCGTCCGCGAGGCCAGGGTCGTCGCTCGCCGGCTGCTCGGCGGCAGCGGCCTCGTCGCGTGCGGCCGGCGCCGGGCGCCCCGCGGTCGCCTCGGCTGAGGGCTCAGCATCGGGCTCCCCCTCCCCAGCCGTGCCCCGACTGAGGAACGGGAGCAGTTCGCGTATCTCCATCGGCTTCCACCCTTGCCCGGCCTTGCTGGCCGTGGTGTCTCGTTTGCCGTCGGGGCCGTTGTCGACCGGCCCGCGACCGTGGTCGCCGGAAACACGCGTCTCGCTATCGGTGAGGCGGTGATACGGACCCGGCGCTGTGGGCCGGGCGCCGCATCGACGCGGCGCCTGTCGGGGGACCGCCCGCTAGGCGATCGACCCCCTGGGGGCGCCTCGGCGGTGCGGGGAAAACTTGCTTCGTTCCGTGCTCAAGGTCTCAATCCGGCAAAACAGTCGTGTTTTCAGGCGACACCTGGTCGCAGCAATGATCGTAGTGCCATGACCGCGTCGTCGCAAGCGGGATTCGCGAGATGCAGGCAAAGGGCGCGGCTACTGCTTGGCGTTATAGATGAAGGTGATGTCGCTAATACGCACCACGTCGTTTGACGTGTTGCCGCCCGTGGAGTCCTGGACGGCGCACCTCACGTCCACCGGGGGGCCCACCACATAGGGATTCGGCGGGACGAGGGCCAAGGCCACCGCCGCGGGCCCGCTCCCAAAGGCGTCGGTGAATGCGTGGGCACCGAAGGATCCGTTGAATGCAACCTGGCAATCGAAGCGCTCCATCGGCGGCGTGTTGCCGTCCTTCGAGAAATGGATGGTGAAGACCCCGCCGCTCGCGTAGTCGGCCGGGATGGAGAAGTTGGACTGGACGAAGTCGGTATCCGCCACACCGGTTGCGTTGTCATCCCACTCCAGCACCAAGATGTTGCTGGAGATGTCGAAGTCGGGCGATGTGCCGTCCGACGGCGTGAAGTCGATCGTCGTCTGGTCGGTGTCGTTGACGAACGAGGCCAGCGGCAGGCTGAAGCTGCGCGACGTGTTCTGGATCTCGGCGGCGCCGATGGCATCGGGTCCCACCACCGGGTCCGGATAGGTGCCGCTCAGGTCACCCCCGGCCGCGCCCGTTGGGCTGGCGCTGTTCGCGGTATCGGCGGTGTTGGCCGTGCTCGCGGTGTCGGCCGTGTTCGCATGCAGGGCGCTTGGGACAGGCCCAAGCGTCGCCTCGTTGACGTCCTCTCCAGTAGCCGCGTCGGGAGCGATGTGCTTGGAGCGGACACTGTTGGGCTTGAGCTTGAGCTTCTTGGCGGCCCACGCCCCGCCGCCGGCGAGCACG
This sequence comes from Solirubrobacterales bacterium, assembly GCA_035637595.1. Lineage (GTDB taxonomy): Bacteria > Actinomycetota > Thermoleophilia > Solirubrobacterales > 70-9 > DASPWW01. Next base: position 8,121 of record DASPWW010000004.1, read on the forward strand.
AGGAACAGCGCCAGCGTGGCGACGACGTTGCTGTAGGTCAGCCGCGCCCGAAGCTTGCTGATGATCATGTTCCCCCCATCCGTCGGACTACGCATCGCTGATGCCCTGCGCAGAGCTTACCGACGCTCGTGGCAAATGTCTCCAGGCAGTGCTCGCCTCTTGCCGGGGCCCAAGGCGAGGGTGAACTAGGGGACCCTTGCCGCGCGGATCGCCTCGTGGGCGATCTCGTACGAGTAGCCCCTGCGCGTCAGAAAGCTCAGCGCGCTGGCCCGGTCGGCGTCCGAGTCGAGCCCGCGTTCGCGCCGCGCCAGCAGGTCGCTCGCGCGCCGGATCTGGATCCCCTCCGAGTCGACCGCGACCGCCGCCTCGACGTGCTCGGAGGCGATCCCGCGCGCGAGCAGAGCCAAGCGGATGCGCTCGGCGCCCCAGCCCGCGAGCTCGCGCTTGTCCTCGGCGTAGCGCAGCGCGAAGCGCCCGTCGTCCAGCTCGCCGATCTCGGTCAGCCGCCCGACGACCTCGTCGACGTCGTCGTCCGCGACGCCGCGCTCGCGCAGCCACCGCGCAAGCTCGGCGCTGGAGCGCTCCTTGCGCCCAAGCGCCTTCAGCGCCAGCTCGTAGGCGTCGGCCGCCACGGTGGGGCGGTTCCGCGGAACCGCTATCTCCTACGCGGCCTTTCGCTCGGGCTGCTTGGCCTCGGCCTTCTTGGCGTCCTTGGCGGGCGCGGCGACCTCGGTCTCGGCCTCAAGGTCGGCGATCGGCGCCGGCGCCGCGGCCGGCTGCTCGATCCCGAGAGCCGCGTAGATCTTGCCCTCGATCTCCGTAGTCAGCTCGGGATGCTCGGCCAGGTACTGCTTCGAGTTGTTGCGGCCCTGTCCGAGGCGCAGCTCCCCGTAGGAGAAGAACGAGCCCGACTTCTGGACGAGGTCGTGCTCGAGGCCGAGGTCGAGGATGCAGCCCTCCTTGGAGATCCCCTGGCCGTACTCGACGTCGAACTCCGCAAGCCGGAACGGCGCGGCGACCTTGTTCTTTACGACCTTGACCTTGACGCGGTTGCCGACCGCCTCGGTGCCCTCCTTGAGCGTCTCGATCCGGCGTAGGTCGAGGCGCTGCGAGGAATAGAACTTGAGCGCCCGCCCGCCGGGCTGGGTTTCGGGGCTGCCGAAGCTGACCCCGATCTTCTCGCGGATCTGGTTGGTGAAGATGCAAACGGTCTTGGCCCGGTTCAGGTTGCCGGCGAGCTTGCGCAACGCCTGGGACATCAGCCGCGCCTGGAGCCCGACCTGGGTCTCCCCCATCTGGCCTTCGAGCTCAACCCGCGGGGTGAGCGCCGCCACGGAGTCCACCGCGACCACGTCCACGGCGCCGGAGCGGACCAGCACGTCGACGATCTCGAGCGCCTGCTCGCCGTAGTCGGGCTGCGAGACGAGAAGCTCGTCGACGTCGAGCCCGATGCGGCGGGCGTAGATCGGGTCGATCGCGTGCTCGGCGTCGACGAAGGCGCAGATGCCCCCGCGCGCCTGAGCCTCGGCGATGATGTGGTAGACGAGCGTCGTCTTGCCCGACGACTCGGGGCCGAAGATCTCGACGATGCGCCCGCGCGGGACGCCGCCCACCCCGAGGGCCAGGTCGAGCGACAGCGCGCCGGTCGGGATCGCCTCGACCTCGACCGCGGTCTTGTCGCCGAGCTTCATGACCGAGCCCTGACCGAACTCGCGCTCGATCTGACTCACGGCGGCGTTGAGCGCCGCGTCCTTGGCCTTCGCGTCCTTGGCGACGTTGGCCTCTCTCAGGGGTCTCTTTTGATCTGCCATCTCAGCTTGCCTTTCCGCTGCCGGCGATCGGCA
>DASPWW010000005.1:0-4459 GCA_035637595.1 Solirubrobacterales bacterium
GCCCTCGCCCTGGCGGGGCGTCTGAAGGCCGCTCGCCTCGAGCGCGCGCTGCGCCGTGGCGGCGACGGCGTGACCGGCACTCACCAGGCGGACGTCGCGACCCAGGATCCGCTGGAGCATCGGCCCGACGAGCGGGTAGTGAGTAGAGCCCAGGATCACCGTGTCGACCTGGGCGTCGCGCAGCGGGGCGCAGTACGAGCGGACGGTCGCCACCACTTCCTCGTCGAAGGGAAAGCCGTTCTGGATGATCGGCGCGAGGTCGCGAGCCGCGATCTCCACCACGTCGAGCTCCCGTCCCGCGCGCTCGAGGGCGCGGCGGTACGCCCCGCTCTCGACGGTGGCCGGCGTCGCCAGCACGCCCACCCGGCCGGAGTCGGTGATCGCCGCCGCGATCTCCGCGGCGGGTTCGATCACCCCCACCACCTCCACGCCGCGCTCAGCCGCAAGCTCTCGCGCCCGCTCCGCGCCCGCCGCGCTGGCGGAGTTGCAGGCGATCACGACAAGCTTCGCCCCCCGCTCGAGCAGGAAGCGCGTGTTCACCTCGACCCGGCGCCGAAGCTCCTCGCCCGTCTTGGTGCCGTAGGGAAAGTGAGCGCTGTCGCCGAGATACAGGAAGTCCTCCTCGGGAAGCGAGACCAGGCACTCGTGGAGCACGGTTAGGCCACCGACACCCGAGTCGAACATCGCGATCGGCAGGGAGCCCCGCTTGTCGCTCATGCCATGGATTGTCGCGCGGCGGCCGTCAGGGCTTGACGACCATGAAGAAGATCGCCACAGCGACGATCAGCCCAGCGATCTGACCACCACGCGCGATCTGCGCCGAGACCGCGCGGTACTCCGGTCCCAGCTCGCCGCCAGCCGCGAGGTCGCGCTCGGCCAGCTCGATGCCCTTGCGGTAGCGAGGGCCGAAGAAGCCGTGCACCATCCCGAACAGGACGATGATGGCGATGAAGCCAACGGTGATCCAGGACTCGCTGGCGCTGATGTCGCCCTTGGCCATCGTGTAGATCCCGGCAGCGAGCAAGACGATCATCGACGGCGTGACCAGGAAGCGGTCGCTCATCCGCGCCGCCTTCAACACCGCCGGGACGCTCGCCGGAGCCTTGCTGTCGGCGAAGGCCATGAAGAACGCGTAGCCGAACGTCGGACCGAAGGCGAGTACGACCGCGAGAACGTGGACGAACGTGCCCACGTTGTAGGCGGTGATGGTGGCGAGCACGGCGGGGAAGATAACGGGAAGCGCGGCAGCTACGGTCGCGCCAGTACCAGGGCCGCCCAGTCGCCGGAGACGACCCGCTCCCGTTCGCCGAGGCCGTGCGCGCCGAACGCGTCGGCGATCTCGTCAGCCTCGGAGGCCAGCAGGCCCGAGCAGATGAGCCGATCGGGCGGATGGTCCAGCCGTCGAGCGACCTCGCGCAGCACCGGTCCGGTGAGGTTCGCGAGCACGGTGGGCGCGCTCGGCGCGGGGCCGGTGCGGAGGTTTACGCGCCGCAGCTCGAGGTCCACGCCGTTCGCCCGAGCGTTCGCTTGGGCGGCCTCGAGGGCCGTCTCCTCGTGGTCGCACGCGAGAACCGGGTCGAAGCCGAGCTTCGCCGCCGCGATCGCGAGGACCCCGGAGCCGGTCCCGAGATCGCAGAGCGCGCCCCGTTCCTCGCCGGCCTCGGCGAGCTGGAGCAGCAGCTCCAGGCACAGCCGCGTCGTGGGGTGGGAGCCGGTGCCGAATGCCTGCCCGGGATCGATGACGACATCTATGCCCGCCGGCTGCTCACGAGCCGGCCCTAGGCCGGCTTGTTGCGCCAGAATCTCTTGCCCTCGCCTACGGCTCGGGCCTTCTTTTTGTGCTCCCGACTCCGCACCGGCGGGGCCGGCTTCAGGCCGAGGCTCCCACGAGGGACGAACCACGATTCGGCCTCCGGCGATCCAAACGGGCTTGTGGAAGTCCTGCCAGCGGTCGGCCCAGTCCTCGGGGACCTCCGCCGAGGTGACCTCGACGAGCCCGTCGCCGGCGATCGCGCGGAGCTCTGGCAGCGCCGGCAGCTCGCCGGGAGCGCCGTAGATCGCGTACTCGACGTAGTCGCTGCCGCGCTCTTCCTCGACCCCTTCCGGAGCCAGCTCCACCAGCTCGGCGAGGACGCGATCCGCGAGCTCGGGAGCGCAGCGGACGGCCAGCCGGATCATCGGAGCGGTCTAGCGCGCCGCGCGGCGCGCGCGGCGCCGCTGGCGGCGGCCACCGTCGCGTCGGCGATTGCCGGAGTCCAGCGATTCGTCGAGCTGCTCGGCGAGCCCGCGTTGCTCCTTGTCCAGCTTGGTGGGAACGTAGACGTCGAGCACCACGTGCTGGTCGCCCCGCGCGGCACCGCGCAGCGAGGGCAGACCGAGCCCCCGCAGGACGACGTGCTCGCCCGGCTGGGCCCCGGCGGGGACCTCGACCTCTTGCTCGCCGTCGAGCGTCGCAACGGACACCGAACCACCCAGCATCGCCCTGGTCGCGGGAACCTCGGCGATCGACACCAGGTCCTGGCCGTGACGCTCGAAGCGCTCGTCCTCGGCCACGATCACCTCGACGTACAGGTCGCCGGTGCGGCCTCCCGTCTCTCCCGCGTGGCCGGCGCCCGTGATGCGGATCCGCTGCCCCGACTCGATGCCGGGCGGAACCTCGACATCCCAGGTTCGGTTGCGGACCGTGCGGCCCGCGCCCCCGCACTCCTCGCAGGGGTTCTCGGGCACGCGTCCCTGGCCGTCGCAGGTCGGGCAGGCGCCGGTGCGCACCATCTGGCCGAAGGCGGTGCGCGCAACCTCGCGCAGCTCGCCGCTGCCGCCGCAGGTCTCGCAGGTGCGGATCGGCGTCCCGGGCTCCGCGCCGTTGCCGCGGCAGCGCTCGCACTTCGAAGCGGCCTCGAAGGAGACTTCCCGACTCGCACCCGTCAGCACCTCCTCGAGGGTCAACTCGACTCGCGCCGCGATGTCGCCACCGCCCGCCGGGCCGGGCCGGCCGAACCCGAAGAGCTCGCTGAACAGCGGATCGCCGCGGCCGAAGAAGGCCGACAGGACGTCCTCGAAGCTTCCGAACGCGTCGCCGCTCGGCGCCCAGCCACCCGACCGCAGGCCCTCGTGCCCGAAGGCGTCATAGGTGCGGCGCCGCTCCGGATCGGACAGCACCTCGTAGGCCTCGGCGGCCTCCTTGAACTTCTCCTCCGCCTCGGGGTCGTGCCTGTTCACGTCCGGGTGCAGCTCGCGAGCCAGGCTCCGGAACGCCTTCTTGACCTCCCCGTCGCCGGCGCCTCGGGCGACCCCGAGCACCTCGTAGTAGTCCCGCTTCACCTCTGGTAGACCGTCTCGAAGAATCGCGAGAGCCGGCCCGCGGCGTCGCGGACCGAGGAGATGGCGGTCGCGTAGTCCATGCGCAGCGGCCCGACCACGCCGACCGTTCCGAGGTTGCGATATCCGAGTCCGTAGTTCGCTCCCACGACGCTGACCGAGCGCAGCTCGGGCGCCGGGTTCTCCTGGCCGATCCACACGAACACCGAGCGCTCGTCCAGCGCCGAGCGCAGGATGCGAAGCAGGTTCGCGCGCCGCTCCAGGGCGCGCATCAGCGCATCGACGTGCGGCAGGTCGGGCGCGTGGTCATCCGAGAGCAAGCGCGCCGCCCCCTCCACGTAAAGGTCGGCCTCTGCCCGTTCCTCGAGCCCGGTGAAGGCGTCGTCGATCTCCGCGATGAACCCGGCCTCGGCGGGGCTCAACTCCGGATCCGCGAGCTTGTCGCCGATCATCCGGGCGCCCAAGCCCAGGCCCGCGAGGCGCTCGTTCAGGTAGCTCGAGGCCCACTCGACCAACCCCGGGTCCAGCGGCTCCTCGAAGGTCACGACTCGCTTCGTCACGGCGCCGTTGGATGCGATCACGACCACCATCACGACGCGCGGCTGGAGCAGCAGGACCTCCACGCGGTGGATGTGGGCGGTGCTCGGGGGCGGCGCGCTAGCAAGGGCCAGGAGGTCTGTGATCTTGGAGAGCTCCGAGGTCGTCTCGCGCATCGCGTCGTCGACCTCGCGGCGCATGTGGGTGAGGTCTGCGCGACCGGCGGGCGAGGTCCGCATCCGGGGCGCGGACGCCAGCAGCGAGTCGGCATAGAAGCGGTACCCCGAGTCCGTCGGCATCCGGCCCGCCGAGGTGTGCGGGTGGGTCAGATATCCCGCCCGTTCGAGCTCCGCGAGCTCGGCGCGCACGGTGGACGCGCTCCAGACGACCTCCGTCTGCCCGGCGAGCGCCTTCGACCCCACGGGCCTCCCCGACTCCAGGTAGGAGTCGACGACGAGGCTCAAAATCCGCTGCTGGCGCTCAGAGAGCATGCCCCAATTCTAGGAGCGAGCAGGGCGGTGGCTCCCACGGAGGCGCCAACCGCACGGTTGGAGCCTCAGCCCGCGACGATCGTAAACGGCGCCGAGACGCGCGCGAAGCGGCG
>DASPWW010000006.1:0-2727 GCA_035637595.1 Solirubrobacterales bacterium
CGCCCTTCGGCATGCCCGTCGTGCCGCCCGTGTAGAGGATGTAGCGGTCGTCGGGGGCGCGGGGGCCGAAGTCGCGGTCGGGCGAGCCGGACGCCATGGCGTCCTCGAACTCGACGGCCTTGAGGCTGCCGAGATCGGCGCGACTGCCGTCCTCGATCACGATCGCGTGGCGGAGCATCGGCAGCTCGTCGAGCACGCCGGCGACGCGGGGGGCGAACTCGCGCTGGAACACGAGGGCGATGAGGTCGGCGTTGTCGAACAGGTACCGCAGCTCGTCCTCGACGTAGCGGTAGTTGATGTTGACCCACACCGCCCGCAGCTTGAACACAGCCCAGAGCGTCTCGATCCACTCGACCGAGTTGTAGGCGTAGATCCCCACGTGGTCGCCGGGGCCGACGCCCTGAGCGGCGAGGTGGTGGGCGAGCCGGTTCGCCCGCTCCTCCATCTCTTTGTAGGTGCGCCGCTTGCCATCGCAGACGACGTACTCCCGCTCGCCGAAGTGGTTCGCCGCGTTCTCGAAGAGGTCGGCGAGGTTGAACTCCACGACCCGAGACTAGAACACGTTCTGATCGGGCGTCAGACGGTAGCGCGGCCGGTGTTTGCTAGCGTGCGGCGACCTCGGGGTGGAAGGAGACGGGCATGCGCCGGATCCTCATCGCAACGATCGGCGCGGCGGCGCTGAGCGTGCTCTTTGCCCTCCCCGCCGCCGGCGGCCCCGGCGCCGGGTTCGTGACCGTCGACCCCCCTTCGGGCGCGCCGGGCGACCCGATCACGGTATCCGGGAGCTGCTTCGGGCTCAGCGGTTTCGACTTCGAGATCCACTTCGTGCAGGGTTCCCTCGACGAGGTATTGGGGACCGGCGTGTCCGGAGCCGGCGGCGCGTTCTCGATCAACGCCACCGTTCCCGCCGCCGCGCAGCCCGGGCCGGCGGAGATTCGGGCGGAGTGCATCGTCGACTCGTCCGGTCCGATCACGACGGGGTTCACCGTCACCGCGCCCCAGCCGCCAGCTCCGGAACCGTCGGCGCCGACCGCCGCCGAGCCGGTGACCGCAGCACCAGCCTTCACAGGCTGAGCTCGTTCACGCCGGGGACAACCGGGATCCGGCCCGGCGCGCGAGGTCGATCATCGAGAACGATCGTTTGGTCGTATGGGATGATCGGCGCGTGGCAGGGACGGCTTCAGACCTGATCGAGGAGGGTCGCGCCGCGCTTCGGGTCGGCGACGGCGCCGCGGCCCGGAGGGCCCTCGAACGTGCCCTCGCCGAGGCGCCCTCGGGCGAGGTGATCGAGGGCATGGCGCGCGCGGCGTATCTCGAGCGCGACTTCACTCGTGCGATCGAGGACTGGGAGCGCGCCTACGCGGCCTACCGCGAGGCCGGGGACCAGGGTGGCGCGATCCGGGTGGCGCGGACGCTCGCGTACGCGTACGGCACGGTGGTCGGCGACCCCGCGGTCATGAGCGGGTGGATCGCACGGGCGCAGACGCTCCTCACGCACGCGGGCGACTCCGCCGAGGCGGGATGGGTGGCGCTCAACCTCGGCATGTTCGAGGGCGACCGGGCCCGGAAGGAGGAGTCTTTCCGCGAAGCGCTCGAGGCGGCTCGCCGCTTCGATGACCGCGACCTGGAGTTCGTGACGCTCGCGTACCTCGGGGCGAGCCTCGTCCACGACGACCGGACCGAACAGGGCATGGTGCTCCTCGACGAGGCCCTCGCGGCCGTAGCGGGCAGCGAGGTCGACGACTTCAACGTCGTGGAAGAGATCTTCTGCCAGCTGTTCTCGGCGTGCGAGCACGCACACGACGTCACCCGGGCCGACCAGTGGATGCGCGTCGGTGACGCGATCGCGAAGCGTCGGAACCTTCCCGCCGTGTCGGCGTTCTGCAGCACGCATTACGGCGGGATCCTCACGGCAGCCGGTCGCTGGCCCGAGGCTGATGCCGCACTCACCGACGCCGTCCGGTGCTGGAACCTGAGCCGCCCGGTTCTGCGCGGCGGAGCACTCGTTCGGCTCGCGGATCTCCGCGTCCGGCAAGGGCGGTTCGAGGAAGCGGAGCAGTTGCTCGAGGGGCTCGATGCCGACCCTGCCGCAGCCCGCCCGCTCGCCGCCATCTACCTCGCTCGCGGCGATACCGCGCTGGCGGTGGACGTGCTGGAGCGGGCGCTCGACGAGGTCGATCGCACGAGCGCAGCGGCGGGACCCCTCCTCGCAATCCTCGTCGACGTGCACCTCGCGGCGGACGCGCGGGATGCGGCGAACGCGGCCGCGGAGCAGCTCGCCGTGTGCGCCTCCCGTCATACGAGCGAGTACCTGCGGGCGGTGGCGGCGCTCGCTCGCGGCCGGGTGTGCCTCGTCGCCGGCACCGGTGATCCGCACGCGTGCCTGCGCGAAGCCCTCGCCGGGTTCACACGTGCGCAGATGCCGGTGGAGGTGGCGCGCTCCCGGTTGGAGCTGGCCCAGGCACTCGTCGCCGACCGTCCCGAGGTCGCGATCGCCGAGGCCCGGGCCGCCCTCGACGCGTTCGACCGGCTCGAGGCGGCTCGGGACGTCGACGCGGCCGCTGCGGTGCTCCGGTCGCTGGGCGCCCCCGCGACGTCCGGCAAGCGAGGCGACGGGGTCCTCACCAAGCGCGAAGCAGAGGTGCTCACACTCCTCGGCCACGGCCTCTCGAACCCCGAGATCTCCGACCGTCTCTACATCAGCAGGAAGACGGTCGAGCACCACGT
>DASPWW010000007.1:0-7232 GCA_035637595.1 Solirubrobacterales bacterium
CCGTCGCCGCGACGACAACCTGGGGAGGTCAGATGAGACGGTGTTGGATGGTTGCGCTGCTCGCGGTCGCCGCTTCGGCCGGGGTGCTGGCGGCGTCGGCGGGCGCCGGCAAGGGCCCGTTTGCGCCCGAGGACTGCACCAGAGCGGAGGCGCGGCCGGAGCGGATCACGATCTCGTGCGCCGACGACGGCATCTTCGTCGACTCGATCAACTGGAGCAACTGGGGCGGACAGCAGTCCAGCGGCACGGGGATCCTGCACGTCAACAAGTGCAAGCCGAGCTGCGTCGCGGGCAACTTCAAGGAGTACCCGGTGAACCTCGCCGTGACCAAGCCCAAGCCGCGCAAGTGCGGAACGAAGAAGCGGGTCAAGCTCTACCGGATCATGTACCTGAACTTCCCGCAGAACCAGCCGAGCCAGAACATCGTCAGTGCGGTGAGCAAGTCGAAGATGTTCTGCAACGGCTGACCCCCACCAGTTCACAACCCGGGCGGCGCGCTGAATCGCCGCTGATCCGCTCTGCGGGTCCCGGCGTCCGCTCAGACCCGATCCAGAAAGGCCGTGACCTCGCGCGCGCAGCGCTCGGGGTCGTCCTCGTAGACGAAGTGGCCCGCTCCCTCGACGATCACGAGCTCTGAGCCCGGCACTTCCTTGTTGAAGCGGTAGGCGCCCGCGACCGGGGCGTACTCGTCGTCCTCGCCCCACAGGATCAGCATCGGCACCCCCAGCTCGGCGAGCTTTCCCTGGTAGGGCACGAGCTTCTCGAAGTTCCCCGAGCGGTAGAGCTCGAGCGGGCCGCGGCGTCCCTCCTCGGTCGCAAACGCCTTCCAGTACTCGTCGACGGCCGCCTCGTCGATGCCGCGCGACGCGTCGCGCAAGAGCATCCCGAGAGCCTCGCGCGTGAGGTTGGCCATCAACTCCTCGCCCTGGCCCTCGGTGCGCAGCGCCTGCGCCATGCCGTGCCACTTGCCGGCCGGAAAGAACCCGGTGTTGCTGACCACCAGACCCGCCACGGCGTCGGGGATCTCGCACGCCCAGCGAAGGCCGATCAGCCCGCCCCAGTCGTGGACGGTCAGCACACAGCGACCGAGCTCCGCCTCGCGCCGGAACTCCTCCAGAGCCTCGACCTGATGCTCCCAGGTGCCGGGCGGGTCGGGCGGGGAATCTCCGTAGCCGAGCAGGTCGGGGGCCACCGCGCGGCGGCCGGCCGCCGCGATCGCCGGCATCAGGTGGCGCCACATGTAAGAGCTCTCGGGAAAGCCGTGGACGAGGAGGAGGGGCGGCCCCAGCTCGGTCTCCGGCAGCGCCTCTCGGTAGGCGAGCCGCGCCGCCCGCTTGACCTCGATCACGCCCACGCGACCACCCTACAGCCGCCCCGGGCCGCCGCTTGACCGCTGCCACCGGCGGTGGAACGATGCAGGGCAGAGCATGGCGTGCAAGCGGAGCCTAGTTGCGTTGGCGATGGGACTCGCGGTGCTGGGGATTCCGGCTCCGGCGGGCGCCGCCACCGTGCTGGGCCAGGTCTCGCCAGCCGATCCGCCCGACTCGGGCCAGTGCGCTGGAGCGAATTTCGTGCAGCTCGGCAGCGGGACGCTCATCACGACCGTGCCGAGCCCCGGAGTGATAACGATGTGGTCGCATCGCGGCAATGACGGGAGCGCGGGCTCCGGACGGCTGCAGATCTGGGCGCCCGCGGGTGGGGCGGCGTACACGCTCGTCGGCAGGAGCGACGTGCAGGCCTTCACCCCAGGCAGCGTGGAGACCTACCCGACACGGGTCAGGGTGAGCGCCGGTGACCTGCTCGGGTTGCGAACGGAGGACAGTGCCGGCTGCTTCTACGCCACCGGGCACCCGAACGACTCGATCAGGACCGCTCCCGGATCGGACCCCGGCCCTGGCGACACCGTGCTCCTGTCGAGCCCCGGCACCATGCTGCTCCTCAACGTGTCCGCCGTCCTCGAGCAGGACGCCGATCAGGACGGGTTCGGCGACGAGACCCAGGATTGCGACCCGGCCGATGCCTCCAAGGCGCAGGACTGCACGGGGCCGCAAGCCACGATCACCAAGGGGCCTAAGAACAAGAGCAAGCGCAAGCAGGCGACCTTCGAGTTCGCCTCCAGTGAGCCCGGCTCCAGCTTCGAATGCGAGCTCGACGGCGGCGCCTTCGAGCCCTGCAACTCCCCCAAGATCGTCAAGGTGTCGAAGGGTAAGCACAATTTCCAGGTCCGGGCCACGGACCAGGCCGGCAACGTCGGCCCGCCGGTCAGCGACGCCTGGAAGGTCAAGAAGAAGAAGAAGAAGAAGAAGCGCAGTGGGATCAGCGGGCCAGTCTCCGCGCCTGCGGAGCCGTGACCGTCGCTACGCTTGACGCGGCGGCGCCTTGGCGGAGTGGTTACGCAGCGGCCTGCAAAGCCGTTTACACCGGTTCGATTCCGGTAGGCGCCTCTAGCCCAGCCGACATTCCGGCGACTCTAGGCGCCTCGTCCCTGGCAAGCTGCGACCGATGCTCTTGCTCGCGGCGCTCGTCTCGCTTTTCTTTCTCCCCGAGCCGTGGGGCTACGTCGCGGTTGGCGCGGCCGCGGTCGTCGAGGTCGTGGAGGTCCAATTCTGGATCCGATTTCTGCGCCGCTACCGGGTGACGACCGGCGCTGAGGGGCTGGTCGGAGAGCGCGCGGAGGTGGTCGAAGCCTGCGAGCCGCTGGGGCGCGTCAGGGTGCGCGGCGAGCTGTGGCGGGCGCGATGCTCGACGCCGGCGACCGCCGGACGGCGCGTGCGCGTCGTTGCCGTCGACGGCCTGACGCTCGAGATCGAGCCCGAGTAACGCCCAGTTTGCGGATGGCGGTCGATGCGCGAGCGTTTGGACGGGCGCATGGGGGGTAGGACCGACGCCCATACAGCGTGGGGCTTTGCGAGGTGTCCCGCGCGCACCCGGCGCATGACGAGGGCCCCGCGGGGCCCTCGTTCACGCCCGGGAACGGAAAAGGGCCCCACAGAGGGGGCCCCTTGTTCCGAAAGGACGTGCCACCAAAGATCTACTGCCCTTGGCCCGTCGGTCCTTCAAGTCTCTTACCCCTGCCTATCGGCAGCGGCTTGCAATAACTTAACACGCCATTTCGGCGTAAGTTTCACTTCCCCTTGCACGCAATTTGCGGGGTTGCGCTGGACGGAAGTGGGAGGGCGTCTGGCGGGGGGACGTGCTGGCGGTTAGCGATTGCTTGCAATCCCCACCGCCGCGAAACTGCGATCATCCGGCCGGCCAGCCAGTCGGACGAGAGGAGAGGGCATGAGGTACGTGATCACGGGCGGCTCGGGATACATCGGGGGGCGGCTGACGGAGCTTCTCGTGAAGCGCGACGAGACCGAGCGCGTCGTCAACGTGGATGTTCGCGCCCCCGCCGTCCCGTGGCCCAAGACCGAGTTCGTTTCCGGCGACGTGCGCGACCGCGCCCGGATCCGCGAGCTGCTCGAGCGCGAGCAGCCCGATGCCCTGATCCACCTGGCCTTCCTGCTCAACCCGATCCGCGACGAGGGGCGGATGTACGACATCGACGTCAACGGGACGCTGTCGGTGCTGTGGGCGGCGTCCGATGCAGGGGTCGAGCACGTGCTCGTCACCTCGTCGGCATCGGCGTACGGCGCCTGGCCCGACAACCCGGTCCCGATCGCGGAGGACCACCCGGTGCGCGGCCAGCCCGACTTCTCCTACGCTCGCGACAAGGCGGAGGCCGACCGGCTCTGCCAGCTGTGGGCCGCCGACCACCCCGACCGCGTCATGACCATCGTCCGACCGACGATCGTCTTCGGCCCCAACGTGGACAACTACATCTCGCGCAGCTGGGAGATTTCGTTCATGCCGATCATGGATGGAGTCGAGGCCGAGCTGCAGCTGGTTCACGAGGACGACGTGGTCTCGGCGCTCACCAGTCTGCTCGACGAGAAGGCCGCGGGCGCCTTCAACCTCACCGCCGACGGCACGATGACGTGGCGGGAATCGGCCGAGCTGGTGGGGCTGAAGACCCGCGAGATGTCGTTCAAGACCGTGTACCGGATCTACAGCTGGGCCTGGAAGCTGCACGCGCCGAACGTCGAGTCGCCGGCAGGCAACCTCCATTTCCTGCACCATCCGTGGATCGTCTCGAACGAAAAGCTCAAGGCGACGACGGGCTGGGAGCCCCAATACGACACCCGCCAGACCTTCGAGCTGACGATGCGCGCCAAGGGCCTGATGGAGAGGTCGACCTCGGTTCCGCCGACCACCCCGGCGGTCGCCTGAGCTACCCCGACGGCCCGAAATCTCGCTGCTAGGCTGAGTCGCCCAGGGCGCTTAGCTCAGTAGGGAGAGCGCCAGCTCGACAAGCTGGAGGTCACTGGTTCGAGCCCAGTAGCGCCCATGGCCTTGCGCCCGCTTCGGGCATCCGGCCGGCTATAGGCTGGCCCGATGCTCGGGACCTATGTCTCGGCGCTGCTGGTTATCGGCGCCTCGCTCGCCGTCGGCCAGGCGGCGCTGGTTGTCTGCGGCTGGCGGCGCTGGTCGTGGCTCGCCCCCGGCGTCGGGATCGCGCTGCTGCTGGCGGTCGCGTGGGGAACGGTGCGGCTCCCGGGCGAGGCCGCGACCGCCCTGGCGGTGCTCGGCGCCCTCACCGCCGCCGCCCTCGTGGTGCTGTGGCGGCTGCGGCCGGATGGGATCGCCGTGGCCGCGCGCGACGCAGCGCCGGCGGCCCTGCTCGCGCTCGCCGGCGCCTCGATCCCGTTCTTCGTCGAGGGCCACTTCGGAGTTCTGGGCACGAGCTTCAACCCCGACATGGGCCAGCAGCTCTTCGCCGCCGATTGGCTGTTTGATCCGCACCGCCCCGAGCCCGACCTGATCCAGAACGGTTACCCGGTCGGTCCGCACTCGCTTGCCGCCGTGCTCGCCACCGTCAATGGGGGCAACCTGGTCAGCGGATTCAGCGGCCTGACGATCGCCGTCCCCTTGCTCGCGACGCTCAGCTCGCTCGTCGTGCTGCGCGAGCTGCCGCCGATCCAGCGCGCTGTCGGGGCCGCGCTCGTCGCGCTTCCCTACATGGCGGCCTCGTATCTGGCCCAGGGCCTCGTCAAGGAGCTTCTCCAGGCGCTGTTCGTACTCGCGTTCGCGCTCTGCCTGCATGAGCTGGCGCGCGGCGAGCCCGCCGCCCGCGGGCCGCGTGCGCTGCTTGCCGCGGTCCCGCTCGGTCTGATCGCGCTCGGCTCGGTGTATGCCTACAGCGCGCCGGGGCTAGCCTGGCTGGGGGCCACGGCGGGGCTGTTCGCGATCCTCGAGCTGGTGCGCGGCCGCCTGTCGGGGCGGGATCTCGGCGGGGTGCTGCGCCGCGCCGCCGTTCCGGCGGCGATCGGGCTCGCGGTCGTGGCCGTCGGCGCGGCGCCCGAGCTGGGGCGGATGATCGAGTTCCGTGGCACCGCGCTCGACGTCGCGCGGGCCGAGAAGCCGGACATCGGAGCCAAGCAGCCCGTCAAGCAGTCGAGCGGGGGCGGGGGAGAGCAAAAGCCCTCGGGTGCCACCGGCTCCGAGGACTCGGGCACCACGGAGCAGGTCGAGTTCGACAACCAGCTCGGCAACCTGTTCGACGAGATCTCGCCGCTCGAGGCGCTCGGGGTGTGGCCGACGGGCGACTTTCGGCTCGACCCCGGAGCGGGAGCCGCACCGGCCGCGTTCTTCTACGCATGCGCGCTGCTCGGCGCGCTGGCGCTCGGCGTGGGTCTGGCCGGGTGGTGGAGCCGCGGCGAGACCGCGATACCGGCGGCGCTCGTCGCGGCGCTCGCCATCTACGTCGCCGCCCGCGTCGCGAGCACGCCCTACACCGCCGCCAAGGCGACGCTGATGATCGCGCCGCTCGCGACCCTGATACCGGTGCGCGAGCTGCTCGCGCCCGGACCGGCGGCGTCGCCCGGCGTTCCACGCAAGCTCATCCCGCCCCGGGCCCGCCTCGCGCTCGGCGCGGCATTCGTGCTCGGGGCCGGGTTCTCGAGCCTGCTCGCGCTCGTCAACGCGCCCGTCGGGCCGCGCGACTACTCGCCGGGCCTGGCGCTTTTGCGCTCGGCGGTGATTGACCGACCCGTGTTGGTGCTCGCGCCCCAAAAGCAGATCGCCGACGAGCACGCCGAGCAGTTCATCGCCTGGGAGCTGCGCGGCGTGCGCGACCTCAGCGTTGAGGCGGGCGGCGGCGAGACCCGGGCGGGCCGCCCGCCGGACGGGATCGCCTACGTGATCACGGGCCGCGCCGGCCCGAGCCCACCCTACGAGGGCGCCGAGCTCGTCAAGCGCGTCAAGCCCTACCGGCTGTGGCGGGTCGGTCCGGCCTGAAGACCGACCCGCTGGCCGGAAGTCACTTCTTCTTCTTGACCTTCCAGGACTGGCTTGCCGGCGTCGGATCGACGTTCCCGGCCGCGTCCTTGGCCCGGACCTCGAAGGTGTGCTTGCCCTTCTTGACCTTGAGGTCGTGGGGCGACGTGCAGGCGGTGAAGGCGCCGTCGTCGAGCGAGCACTCGAACGTCGAGCCGGCCTCGGTCGAGGTGAAGGAGAAGGACGCCTTGCCGCTCTTCTGCTTCGCCTTGGGACCGGCGGTGATCGTCGTTTCCGGCGCCGTCGTGTCGGAGCCGGGGCTGGGCTCGGGAGGCAGCGGGGTCGCGTCGCAGGCGTCCCCGACGCCGTCGCCGTCGGAGTCCTGCTGACTCGTGTTCGCAACCAGCGCGCAGTTGTCGGAGCCGTCGGCGATCGTGTCGTTGTCGTCGTCGGTGTCCTCGCCGGCGTCACGGCAGCCGTCGGAGTCGATGTCGGTCGTGCCGTTCGACGTCCAGCCGATGTTCCCGGCGGGGCAGCTGTCGGAGCCGTCGGCGACGCCGTCGTTGTCGTCGTCGGGGTCGCACGCGTCCCCCGCGGAGTCGCCGTCGGTGTTGGTCTGGGCCACATTGGAGACGAGATCGCAGTTGTCTGGGCCGTCCAGGATCCCGTCGTTGTCGTCGTCGGGATCGCAGACGTCGCCCAGGGAGTCGCCGTCGGCGTCGGCCTGATCGCCGTTCTGGTCCGCGGGGCAGTTGTCGCACGCGTCGGCCTCGATGTCGCCGTCCGCGTCGGGGAGCTCGTCGGCGCCGATGTCGGGTTCCACGTTCCCGTCGCAGTTGCCATCCGTCAGCCGTGCCTCGCCGTCGATATCCAGCGTGCCGAGAAGCGTCGCCGCGGTGGTGCCGGCGTCCTTG
>DASPWW010000008.1:0-9083 GCA_035637595.1 Solirubrobacterales bacterium
GTCGGCCGAGCTGCAGCCGATAGGAGATCTCCCATCGTTCGAGACCGAGTTCGATGAGCTGGCTCCGCGACACCCTCCCGTGCTGGGCCACGGCCAGGGCAGCGATCACCGCGTCAATCCCGCGAGAGGAACGTTTGACCGAACTATTCCGCTCAACGTTCCTCTCGCTGCCCACCCAGCCAGGATTGGGGTTTCGAGCGCGCTGAGGGCGCCCGAAACGTCACGCATGGCGCGAACGGTTGCGTCGCGACGCCGGCGTCAGCCGAAAACGCCCGAGCCCAGCTGCAGCGTCGACGTCACGCGCTCCGCGACGGCCTCGCCGGTGAGCCCGACCTCCTCGCGGAGGAGCGCCGGCTTGCCGTGCGTCACGTAGCGGTCGGGCAGGCCGATCCGCAGGACGCGTGCGCGGCGGCCGTCGCGGTCGCCGAAAGCGTCCTCGAGGTGCTCGAGGACGGCCGAGCCGAAGCCGCCGGGCAGCACGTTCTCCTCGATCGTGACCAGCAGCTCGTGCTCGGCGGCGAGACGTTCGGCGAGCTCCGTGTCAAGCGGCTTCGCGAAGACGCCGTCGGCGACGGTCACGTCCAGTCCATGGTCGGCCAGGATCTCAGCGGCGTCGTTCGCGACCTGGACGCCGAACCCGTATCCGAGCAGGGCGACCCGGTCGCCCTCGTGCAGGATCTCTCCCTCACCCAGCCCCAGCACCCGCGGCCGCTCCGGCAGGGGGACCCCGGCCGCCGTCCCGCGCGGGTACCGGAACGCGATCGGGCCGTCGTCGTGGGCGAGCGCCGTGCGAACCATGTGGACGAGCATCGCCTCGTCGCGCGGCGCCATCAGCACGATGTTGGGAAGCGGGCGGAAGTAGGAGACGTCGAACACACCGTGGTGGGTGGGGCCGTCGTCGCCGACGAGACCGGCGCGGTCCATAGCGAAGACGACGTTGAGGCTCTGCAGGCACACGTCGTGGACGATCTGGTCGAAGGCGCGCTGGAGGAAGGTGGAGTAGATCGCCGCAACGGGCTTGGCGCCCTGGATCGCGAGCCCGGCGGCGAACAGGATCGCGTCCTGCTCCGCGATCCCGACGTCGTAGTACTGCTCCGGGCACTCTTCGGCGAGCTTCGACAGCCCCGTCCCGCCCGCCATCGCGGCGGTGATGCCGACGACGCGCTCGTCGCGCTTGGCCTCGGCAACGAGTGCGTCGGCGAAGACACTGGTGTATTGCGGCGGTGCCGGCGGCGGCGGCTTCTCGAGCTTCTCGGGCGCTATCGACGCCGGTGAGTCGGATTCCTTGACGGGCACCGGCTTCTTGGGCGCGGGGCGGCGGTCGACGATCGAGCCCGGCTTGGCGGCGTGCCACTTCTCCATCCCCTCGAGCCCGCCCTCCTCGGCGGGGGCGAAGCCCTTGCCCTTGACGGTGTGGATGTGGACGACGACTGGCCGCTGAGCGTTGAGCGCGTCGCCGATGGCGCGCCGCAGCGCGTGCACGTCGTGGCCGTCGATGACCCCCGTGTAGGCAAGATCGAGCTCCTCGAACAGCAGCCCTGGCGCCCAGTAGGCCTTGATCGCCGACTTGATCTCGGGCCCGAGGCGCTCGATCCGGCCACCGAGGCCGAGCGGCAGCCGGGTCAACCGCTCCTCCACCCCCTCGCGGGCCTGGAACAGCTTCGGGTTCAGCCGCACGCGGCTGAAGTAGCGCGACAGCGCCCCCACGTTGGGCGAGATCGACATGCCGTTGTCGTTGAGCACGATCACGATCGGGGTCTCGAGCCCGCCGGCGTTGTGGAGCGCCTCGTAGGCGACCCCGCCGGTCAGCGCGCCGTCCCCGACCACGGCGACGACATTGCCCTCCTCGCCGATCCCCTTGCGCATCGCCTCCTTGAGCCCGACCGCGTAGCCGATCGCGGTCGAGGCGTGACCGGCGCCCATGATGTCGTGCTCGGACTCGAACACCGAGCAGAACGGCGCCAGCCCGCCGTACTGGCGGATCGTGTCGAGCCTCTCGCGGCGGCCCGTAAGCACCTTGTGGGGGTATGCCTGGTGGCCGACGTCCCACAGGACCTTGTCGCGCGGGGAGTCGAGCAGGCTGTGCAGCGCCACGGCCAGCTCGCAGGTGCCGAGGTTGGCGCCGAAGTGGCCGCCGATCCTGCCGATCGTGTCGATGATCAGCTCGCGGATCTCCTGCGCGAGGCGCTGGAGCTGGTCGTCGTCGAGCCCCTCGAGATCCTCGGGGCCGTGAATCGTTTCGAGCAGGCGCTCTTCGTCGGTCATGACTGGCGTGTGTAGATGAAGTCGGTGATCAGCTCGAGATCGCCCGTGTCGCCTGCCGCTCGCGCAAGCGCGTCGCGCGTCTTGCGGTGAGACTCGGCCGCGAGCTCGCGAGCCCTCTCGAGGCCGAACAGGCTGACGTAGGTGACCTTTCCATGTCTCTCGTCGCTGCCCCGGGGCTTGCCCAGCTCCTCGTCCGAGCCGGTGACGTCGAGGATGTCGTCGACGATCTGGAAGAGGACACCGAGCTCGCCCGCGAAGCGGCGATACGGAATTGTCTCAGGTTCGCTCACGCCGCCCAGGATCAGCGGCACCTCGACGCTCGCCGCGATCAGGCGACCCGTCTTGAGCTCGTGCAGCCGCCGCAGGCCGTCGGCGTCGAGTTCCGCCTCGGTGACGTCGACGTACTGACCGCCCACCATCCCGCCCACGCCGGTCGCCCCCGCCAGCTCGCGCAGCGCGGCCAGGACCTGGTCCGCGGGCCCCTGCTGAAGCTCCGAGAACAACCGCAGCGCCTCCGCGAACAGCCCATCCCCGGCCAGGATCGCGACGTTCTCGCCGTAAACGACGTGAGAGGTCGGGCGGCCACGCCGCAGCTCGTCGTCGTCCATCGCCGGCAGATCGTCATGGATCAGCGAGTAGGTGTGGATCAGCTCGATCGCGGCGGCCGCGGGCAGGACCTCCGCGGGGTCCTGCCCGATCGCGCGCGCGGTTGCCAGGGCAAGGACCGGCCGGATCCTCTTGCCCCCGGCGAGCAGCGAGTAGCGCATCGACTCCTCGAGCCCCGCCGTCGCGGCGGCATCCGAGAAGCGAAGCCCGTCCAGATAGCCGTCGACGAGCTCGCGGAGATCATCCGGGTACTCACTCATCCGGCGAGGCCTCGCGGAGCGCCCGATCGGCCTCTGTGCCCGCCTCGGCGGCCAGCTCACCGGCCTCACGCGCGAGCTCTTGGGCGCGCTCGTCGTCGGCATCAGGCTCCCCGAGGGCCTTTGCGATCTTGTCGAGACGCGCAGCGATCTGACGCAAGCGCTCGCTCACTGCTTCCCGCCCTCTTTACCTACGGCGGTCCGCACGGCGGCCCCCAAGATGCCGTTGACGAAGCCGGGTGCGTCGGCGCCGCAGTACTGCTTGGCGAGGTTGACCGCCTCGTCGAGCGCCACCTCGGTCGGCACGTCGTCGCGATGCTCGACTTCGTACAGCGCCACCCGCATGATGCTTCGCTCCAGCGGAGCGATGCGATCGAACGTCCAGCCCTCGGCGTGGCGGGCGATCAATGCGTCGAGCTCCTCGCGGTGAGCCTCGACGCCCTCGGCGAGCTCGCGCGTGAACGGCTTCGCCCCCGCCAGCAGCTCCTCGAGCGGTCGCCCGGTGACGTCGTGCTGGTAGGTCGCGAACACCGCGTCGCGGCGCTGGTCGGAACGTCGCATTGCTCTCAGCCTACGGCCGCACGCGCGGCATCCGCATCGCCGTGGTCCTTGTAGCGGAACAGCAACCCATCGCGAAACTCGGCCACCGCAGCCGTCGGGACATCCAGCTCGACTCCGCCCCCGCGACCACGGATCCGGATCGATCCGATTGCGACCACTCGCCCATCCGCGAGCTCCTCTATCTCCTGGTACTTGAAGATGAAGACCTCGAAGCTCTCCTCGTTGTCGCGCAGGAACTCCCGCGCCCCGTCGTGGCCGCGGTAGGTGCCCTGGACGGCCGAGCGCAACGTCTCGAACTCGGCCTCGGGATGGAGCCGCTCCAGCACGGCATCGAGGTCCCCCCGTGCGATCGCCTCGGCGAGCGCGCGAAACGTCTCGGCGTTGTCGCCGTCCACCCGACTCAGGCGCGCGAGACGTACTCGCCGGAGCGCGTGTCGACCCTGACGCGGTCGCCCTCGTTCACGAACAGCGGCACCTCGACCTTGACGCCCGTCTCGAGCGTCGCCGGCTTGGTCCCGCCGCCCGAGGCCGTATCCCCCTTCACCCCCGGATCGGTCTTCGTGACGGCAAGGTCGACGGCGCTCGCGACCTGGACGTCGGCCGGACGCTCGTCGACGAGCAGCACGTCGACCTCGTCGTTCGGGCGCACCCACTTCATGACGTCGCCGGTGAGGTCGCGCGGCAGCTCGAGCTGCTCGTAGTCGCGGGTGTCCATGAAGACGTGGGCGTCGCCGGACTCGTACAGGAACTGCATCTTGCGGGTCTGGGTGTGGACGGGACGGAACTTCTCCCCCGCGCGGAACGTCTTGTCCTGGACCGTGCCGTCGTCGAGCTTGCGCAGCTTGGTGCGCACGAAGGCGCCGCCCTTGCCGGGCTTGACGTGCTGGAAGTCGAGGATCCGGTACACGATTCCGTCGACCTCGATGTGGGTGCCGGTCTTGAACTGGTTGGTCGAGATCACGGCCGCTCAGGGTAGCGACCGCTCCTTCAACGGCTTCGAGCACCCCCGTGCCGATTGCGTCGACAGGCGGCTGGTCGCATACGATCGCCGCGAACGGGGGCGCTGCTGGCCCTCGGCCTGCTGGGTACCTTTCCCACCTTCTTCCAGATCTTCGCGCCGGACTGAGGCCGTCCCGGTCAGCGTAGTTCGCGCGCTAGCCTCGTGTAGGTGACCGCGCGCTCCCAGCCCAACTCGATCGAATCGGTCAGGCACAAGCTCCGGCCGCTGTTCGATCGCGTCGTCATCAAGGAGCTCGACCAGGA
Organism: Solirubrobacterales bacterium; assembly: GCA_035637595.1. Classification (GTDB taxonomy): domain Bacteria; phylum Actinomycetota; class Thermoleophilia; order Solirubrobacterales; family 70-9; genus DASPWW01. The sequence goes on from DASPWW010000008.1 coordinate 4,953, forward strand.
CCGGGTTCGCCGCTCGGGACTGGTTGTGCCCCCGGGCAGCCACGACCCGCCGCCGCAACAGGGCATCGTGCTCGCGGTCGGCCCCGGCCTCGACTGGTGGGAGCACGTCGGCGTGACGATGCCCGTCCAGCCCGGCGATCACGTCGTCTTTCACGCTTCGGCCGGGGTCTGGGTGGAGGTCGACGAGGAGCGGCTGCTCGTCTGCCGCGTGAGTGAGATGCTCGGGGTGCTCGAGACGACCGAGGGGCCACCCGAGTAACCGAGGTAGGAGGTCAGCATGAAGGTCGCCATCGCAGGAGGCCACGGCAAGATCGCGATGCGCCTGACCCGCCTGCTTCGCCAGCGTGGCGACGAGGTGCGCTCGCTGATCCGCGATCCCGGTCAGTCCGATGACGTGCGAGAGGTGGGAGCCGAGCCTGTCGTCTGCGACCTCGAGGCGGCGAGCGAGGCCCAGGTCGGCGAGGCGGTCGGCCCGGTCGACGCGGTGGTCTTCGCGGCCGGCGCCGGGCCGGGCAGCGGCCCGGAGCGCAAGTGGACGCTGGACTGCGGCGGCGCCGTCAAGCTGATCGCGGCCGCAACGGCCGGCGGGATCGACCGCTACCTGATGATCAGCTCGATGGGGGCCGATCCCGCCGCGCCGGGCGACGACACCTTCAGCGTCTACCGGCAGGCCAAGGGCAAGGCCGACGCCGAGCTTCAGGCCAGCGGCCTCGACTACACGATCGTGCGGCCGACGAGGCTGACCGACGAGCCCGGGACGGGCCTGGTGGAGCTTGGCGAAGGGCTCGGCAGGGGCACGGTGAGCCGTGACGACGTCGCCGCCGTACTCGCCGCCGCGCTGGACTCGCCGCGAACCGCTCGGAGGCTGTTCGAGGTCAAGGGGGGCGACGTGCCGATCGCCGACGCGATCGCCGCGCTGTAGGGGCGGGCGCCGCGGGCACGCCTGCAACGATGGTGGCGCCATGGCCACCGCGACCAGCACGCGCGTCCCGCGCCTCAGCCCGGCCATGCGCGAGGGGGAGCGGGTCACCCCGCTCGAGCTGTTCTTCGACCTCGTCTTCGTCCTCGCGATCACGCAGTGCACGGCACTGATGGCGACCAACCCGACGTGGGACGGCGTTGCGCAGGGAATGCTCGTGCTCGGCGTCGTGTGGTGGGCGTGGGTGGGATACGCGTGGCTGACCAGCGTCATCGATCCCGAGGAAGGCGCGGTGCGAATCGCATTCTTCGCCGCGATGGCCGCGTTCCTCGTCGTCTCGCTGTGCGTGCCCGAGGCCTTCGACAACCTCGCGCTCACGTTCGCGCTCGCCTACGGCATCGTGCGGGCGGCCCACATCGCCCTCTTCCTGATCGCGAGCCGGGACGAGCCCGGGTTGCGCAGGTCGACCACCGGGCTCGCCGTGAGCACCGCGATCGCCGTCGGGCTGCTGGTCTGCGCCTCCTTGTTCGACGGCGCGGCGCAGGCGGGGATATGGGTCGTCGCGCTGCTGCTCGACTACGGCGGACCGTACTTCTTCGGCACCGAGGGCTGGAAGCTCGTCCCGGGGCATTTCGCGGAGCGCCACGGCCTGATCGTGATCATCGCCCTGGGCGAGTCGATCGTCGCGATCGGCGTCGGCGCAGGGGCCGGACTCGACGCCGGCGTGATCACCGCCGCGGTGCTGGGCATCGCGCTGACCGCCGCGATGTGGTGGATCTACTTCGACGTCGTCGCCCTGGTCTCCGCGCAGCGGCTGGCTCGCGCCGCCGAGGGGCGCGAGCGCAACACGATGGCCCGCGACTCCTACTCGTACCTGCACCTCCCGATGGTGGCCGGCATCGTGCTCGTGGCGCTGGGCCTCAAGAAGACGCTCGGCGACGTGGGCGACCCGCTCGAGACCGTGACTGCTTTCGCGCTGCTCGGCGGCGTTGGCCTCTATCTGCTCGCGCACGTCGCGCTTCGCCTGCGCAACGTGCACACGGTCAACAGGCAGCGCCTGGTGCTGGGCGTCGCGCTGTTTGCCCTGCTTCCGGCGGCGGTCGAAGTCCCGGCGCTCGCGAGCCTCGCCGGCGTCACCGTGCTGCTCAGCGCGATGATCGCCTACGAGACGGCCAGGTACGGCGAGCGGCGCCACCGCCTGCGGCACGGCCTCGCGGGGAATAGTTAGCTAGCTACCTTTTGCTACGCTAACTCCGATGGCGTCGTCGACCGCAAGGGCGGCCCCAAAGACTGCGGCCGCAGGCCTCGATGCCTTCGCCGAGGCGTGGGACAGCTTCTTCGCCGCCATCCGCCAGGCGCGCGGGCGCGCAGCCCAGGCCCACGGCGAGCTGACGCTCTCCCAGCACCACCTGCTCAGTGCCCTCGCCGAGGACCGCGAGCTGCGGATCGGAGAGCTGGCGCTCGCCGCCGGCGTGGCGCCGCCCACCGCGACGCGGATGCTCGACAGCCTCGAGCGCGGCGGGATCGTCAAGCGGATGAGCTCGCCTGACGATCGCCGAGCGGTGACCGTGCGGCTGACGGCGAAGGGCTGCCGCCTGCTCGAGGACAAGCGGCGCCTCGTCGCGGCGAAGCGCCGCGCCCTGTACGAGTCCCTCACCCCCTCGGAGCGCAAGCAGGCCCAGCACCTGCTGAGCCGGCTCGCCGAGCTGATCGCCGAGCTGTGATCACGGAGCCCCGCCAGCACTACGCCATCACGCTCGCGGTCCTGCTGACCGGTGCGATGGCCTATGCGCTGTCGCAGACCATGGTCGCCCCGGCGCTGCCCGAGATCCAGCGCGAGCTCGACACCTCGACGACGACGGTGACCTTCGTGCTCACCGCCTACCTGCTGACCGCCTCGGTCGCCACACCGATCGTGGGGCGGCTCGGCGACATGTTCGGAAAGGAGCGGCTGCTTGTCATCACGCTGGGGGTCTTCGGTCTCGGATCGCTGATCGCGGCGCTTTCGCACTCGATCGGGATGCTGATCGCGGGGCGAGCCGTGCAGGGCGTCGGCGGCGCGGTGTTCCCGCTCTCGTTCGGGATCATCCGCGACGAGTTCCCGCCGCGACGCGTGGCGACCGGCATCGGGTTGATCAGCGCGACGTTCGGGATCGGAGGCGGCGCGGGGCTGGTGCTGAGCGGCGTGATCGTCGATCACCTCTCCTACGAGTGGATCTTCTGGCTGGCGCTCGCGGTGATCGTCGTTGCGGTGATCGCCACCCGGCTCTTCGTGCCCGAGTCGCCCGTCAAGAGCCCGACCCGGATCGACTGGGGCGGCGCGGCGCTGATGTCCAGCGGCCTGGTCGCATTGCTGATCGGCGTGAGCGAGGGCAACACGTGGGGCTGGGGGTCGGGACGGATCGTCGGACTGTTCACGACCGCTGCGGTGCTGCTCGTGGTCTGGATCGCTTACGAGCGCCGTCAGCCGATGCCGCTCGTCGACATGGCGATGATGCGCGCGCGGGCGGTGCTGACCACCAACCTGACCGCCTTCCTGGTCGGGTTCGGCATGTTCGGCTCGTTCATCCTGATCCCGCAGTTCGTGCAGATGCCCGTCGACACCGGCTACGGCTTCGGCGCCAGTGTGACCGAGGCCGGCCTGTTCCTGCTCCCGTCGACGACGGTGATGCTCGTCGCCGGTCCCCTCTCGGGCTGGCTGGGCGGGCGATTGGGATCCAAGCTGCCGCTGCTGATCGGGACGCTGATGGCCACCGTGAGCTTCGTCTTCCTGGCCATCGAGCACGATACGCGGTGGTCGATCTACGTCGGGACCGCGCTCCTGGGGCTCGGGATCGGCTTCGCCTTCGCGGCAATGGCCAACCTGATCGTCGAGGCCGTCGACCAGCGCCAGACCGGAGTCGCGACGGGAATGAACACGATCATGCGCACGATCGGCGGCTCGATCGGCGGCCAGGTGGCGGCGAGCATCGTCGCGGGTCACGTCGCCGCGGGCTCCGGCCTTCCCTCCGAGTCGGGCTTCGAGATCGCGTTCGTGATGTCGGCGATCGGCGTCGCGTTCGCGTTCGCAGCGGCGCTGGCGATCCCTGGGCGGCGCGCCCGAGCCCGGGAGGCGGCCGAGTCAGGAGAGGCCCAGGGCCTCGCGGGCGCGCCCACGCGCGCCTGACACCAGCGCCGCTACCGCACGCGCTCGCAGCCGTGCAGCCTGTCGG
>DASPWW010000009.1:0-12559 GCA_035637595.1 Solirubrobacterales bacterium
ACGCGGCGAAACGGCCCCGAGTCGATCTCCACCTGCTGGTAGACGCGCCCCTCGGTCTCCTGAATGGCGCGCTCGCCGCTGATCACCAGCTCGCGGCCGCTGACCTCGAGATTGACGTCCTTGAGCGCGATCCCGGCGAGATCCACCCTGACGATCGCCTTCGGCGGCTCGCCGCAGTAGTAGACGTCGACCCGCGGTGAGAAGCCGCGACCGCGCCGCGCCGCGAGCGCGGGTCGCTGCCAGACCGACCCGAAGAGCTCGTTCATCTCGCGCCGCATGCGCTCGAAGTTGGCGAACGGGTCGCTCTGGCGGGCCATCGTGCCTAGAGAGTAGGCGAACCCGGTCCGCCGGTCAGGGGGCGTTCAGACGACGTATGTCGCGCCCTCGCGTGCGACGTCCACGGGCCCGCCGAAGGTCTCGGCCCCCTGATCCCGGGCCCACAGCTCGTCGAGCTCGTCGGAGATGTGGGTGAGCACGACGCGCCGCGCGCCCGCCCGGCGCGCGTGGTCGCCGGCCTCGGCCGGCGTCATGTGGCCGCGGTCGCCCATCCGCTCGGGGCGCGGAAGGGTCGCCTCGACGAGCAGCAGGTCGGTGTCTCGCGCGATCTCCACCAGCTCGTTGCCGGGGCGGCAGTCGGCACCGTAGGTGAAGCGCCCCCCGCCGTTGCGCGAGCTGAAGTCGATCGCGAACGTCGGCGCGAAGTGCGGCACCTCGTGGAAGCTGGCGCGCAGATCTCCCACCTCGACGGTGGAGTCGGGGTCGTATTCCTCGAGCTGAAACGCATTGTCGATCAGGTCGTCGCTGCCCCACGCTCCGACGATGCGTCGGAACGTCCTGCCGGCGCCCTGGGGGGCGATGAGACGTGGACGAGCCGGCGCGTCGGTCCCGGGCCAGCGCGCCACGGGAACGGGCTGCTGGCGCGGCGCGTAGGTGAGCGCGTAGGCGTACGGGACGAGGTCGAGGAAATGGTCGGCGTGCAGGTGGGAGATGATCACCGCGTCGACGGTGGTGTAGTCGCGGTAGCGGCGCAGCTTCGAGAACACCCCGTTGCCGCAGTCGAGCAGCACGGTGGTGTCGCCATCCTCGACCAGGTAGCCGCTGCAGGCGCCGTCGGCGTCCTGCCACGAGGGCGACTTGCCGAGCACGGTGACTCGCATGGTGACGATCGCAACTTTAGTGCCGGGCGGCCACCCGGCGTGCAGGAAGGGGCCCTGCGCGCGCGCTCATGCCCCGATGGGCCTCAGCAGGGGTGGTCTCGGGCGTCGGCGATCGCGCAGAACGCCGGCTTTCGGTTGCCGTTCCCGTTGAGCACCCCGTAGCCCTGCTCCTTGACTCGCACGTCGTTGGGCTTGTCGAGGAAGCGGTGGTAGATCACGACCGGGATCGGATAGGCGATGCGGCGCATCAGGTCGTAGATCTTGACCAGCGCTTCGGCCTGCTGGTCGGGGGTGAACGACTCGTCCTCACCGGTGTTCGAGACGCCGGTCTCGGTGACCCAGATCGGCTTGCCGTTGTCGCCGAAGCTGTTCATCACGTCGTAGTACCGGTAGAGGTTGACGCGGATGTTTCCGAGGTAGTCCTCGTTGAAGCGGCGGTTGGGATAGGGATGAGCGCCGATCGCATCGGCGACCGCAGGAGCGCCCGTCTCGTAGACCTGGCGGAGGAATTCCTTGTATGCCATCGCGTTGGGATCCGTGTTGACGTGAGGCGAGAGTGAGGCCTGGACCACGGGCATGCTCGGGTTGGCGGCCTTGATCGCCGGGCCGACGATGTTGAGCATGTTGGCGTAGCTCTGGGGGTCGGGATCGCCGCCCCAGTAGAGCCGGAAGTTGGGCTCGTTCCAGACCTCGATTCCGATCGCCTGCGGGTAGCGCCTCGCCACCTCGGCCGCCCACGCCGCCATCTCGTCGTAGTACTGCTCCTGCGGATGGGCGCCGACCTCGCAGGTGCCCGCTTGGGCCCAGCACGGGGCCGCGTAGAGCACCCAGAGCGGCCGGATGCCACGGGCAAGCCACTGCGCGTACATGTTGTCGAACACGCTCCAGTCGTAGCCGCCGCCCGGATTGGGCTCGACCGCGTCCCAGAAGATTCCCTGCCGGGCGACATTGGCACCGATCGCGGCCAGATCGTCGAATGCGTTGACGTGCAGGTTCCAGTCCTCGTTGAAGCCGAACAGGGGAGGCGGTCCCGCGGTCGCGTTGAGCGGCATCATCGGCTCCTGGACGTTCTGGCAGGGATCGATCTCCCAGCTCTTGGTCTTGACCATGAACTTCGCCCTGCCGGCGCACTCGTAGTCGATGTCGCCGGGCAACGTCCCCTTGGCGCGCCACTTGCAGATGATCAGCTTCTTGCTCTGGGGCTTGCAGCTCGAGATGCCCTTGGGGGTCAGGCCGGCCTTCTGAAGCTCCTTCTTGAGCAGCTTCTTGAGCTTCTTGTCGCTGTACTTCGGGTCGCCGCCCGCCGTCGATGGACCGGGCACGCCGGCGAACGCGAACGCAGCCAGCACGAGGAGGACCACCGCCATGGCGCCTGCCCTCAACCCCTTGTGCGCTTCCCCCAGCACCAATCCGCCAGTCACTTTAGCGGGGCCGCGGCGGGAGGCCGCCGGTGGCGCTCAGCAGGGGTGCTCGCGCGCGGCGGCGACCGCGCAGTAAGCGGGCTTGGGCTGGCCGGCGCCGTTCACCACGCCGTACCCCTGCTCCTTGACGCGCGGGCTGCCCGGCTGGTCGATGAAGCGGTGGAAGACCACCACGGGGATCGGGTGCGCGACCCGGCGCAGCATCGTGTAGATCTTCGCCAGCGCATCGGCCTGCTGATCGAGGTCGAACTGCTCGTCGTCGCCCTCGTTGGAGACTCCCGTCTCGGTGACCCACATCGGCTTGTCGCCGTCGCCGAACTCCGACATCACCCGGAAGTACCTGAACAGGTTGACCCGGATGTTGCCGAGGTAGTCCTCGGTGTAGCGGCGGTTGGGGTAGGGATGGGTCCCGATCGCGTCGGCCAGCTGCGGCCCGCCGGTCTGGTAGGCCTGGCGCAGGAAGCTCTCGTAGGCCATCGCGTCCGACTCGTCGTGGATGTGCGGCGAGAGCCCGGCGCTGACGACCGGCATGTTGGGGGCCACGGCGTCGACCGCGGTCGCGACCTGGCCCAGCATCTGCCCGTAGGCCTGAGGGTCGGGCGGGCCGCCCCAGTAGATCTCGTAGTTGGGCTCGTTCCAGATCTCCAGCCCGGCCGCCTGCGGGTAGCGCTGCGCGGCGCGCGCCGCGAAGTCGGCCAGCTCGTCGAAGTACTCAGGGGCCGGGTGGGCGCCCTGGTGGCAGCTACCGCCCTGCGCCCAGCAGGGCGCCGCCTGGATTACGAACAGCGGGTGGATCCCGCGGCTCAGCAGCTGCTGGTAGAGCGCGTCGAAGGACGCCCACAGGCGCACGTTGAACGAGGTCGGCTGGACCGCGTCCCAGTAGAGGCCGGTGCGCGCGATGTCGGCCCCCGACCCCGCAAGAAGGTCGAGCCTTCCGATCTGCAGCAGCCAATCGTCGTTGTAGCCGAACTGCGGATGCGGTCCCGGCTCGGCGTTGAGCGGCATCATCGGCTCGTTGATGCTGTTGCAGGGATCGATCGTCCACGCCTTCTTGCGGACCTTGAACTTCGCCTTGCCGGCGCACTCGTAGGGAATCTCGCCGGGGAACTCGCCCTCGGCGCGCCACCGGCAGACCATCACCTTCTTGGCGTGCTTGGGCCGGCAGCTCGAGATGCCCTTGGGCTCGAGACCGCGCTCGTGAAGCTGCGCCTTGAGCATCTTCTTGAGCTGACCGTCGGTGAACTTCGGGTCCTTGTCGTTGCCGGCGCCGGCCGGCATCGCGAGCAGCAGCGCGAGCGCCAGGGTCAGGACGCCGGCGAGGCCAACGCGCAGCACGGTGCTGAGGTTCATGCGCCGTCCCGGCCTCACCCGCAGCTCACCTCGCGGGCCTGCGCCACCGCGCAGTAGGCCGGCTTCTGCGTGCCTCCGCCGTTCAGGACCCCGTAGCCGTGCTCGCCCTCTGCCGCCGCGTCGGGTTGGTCAAGGAAGCGGTGGAAGATCACCACCGGGACGTTCTCGATCCGCCTGAACTGGCTGTAGATGTTCGCCAGGCCCTCGGCCTGGTGCTCGGGCGTGAAGGCCTCCTTGCCCGCCGTCGTGATCCCCACCTCGGTGACCCAGATCGGCGTGCCGGCGTCGCCCGCCTTCTGCATCACCGACTCGTAGCGAAACAGGTGGGCGCGGACGTTGCCGAGGTAGTCCTGGTCGTACAGGCGGTTGGGATACGGATGCGCGCCGATCGCGTCGGCGAGCTGCGGGCCTCCGGTCCGGTAGGCGCGCCGCAGGAACTTCTTGTAGGCCATCGCGTCCTTCTCGCTGCTGATGTGCGGCGACAGGCCCGCGGTGACCACCGGCATCGCCGGATTGGCGGCGTGGACGGCCGGAGCGACGGCGGCGACCATCCTGCCGTAGCTCTGGGGGTCGGCGTCTCCGCCCCAGTAGACGTCGTAGTTGGGCTCGTTCCAGACCTCGATCCCCAGCGCCTCGGGATAGCGCTGCGCCGCCTGGGCCGCGAACGCGGCCAGATCGTCGTAGTGCTCCTCGCCCGGATGGCCGCCCTGGTTGCACTTCTTCGACTGCGCCCAGCAGGGGGCCGCCTGCACGACCCAGAGGGGGCGGATGCCACGCGAAAGCATCTGCGAGTAGAGGCTGTCGAAGGTGCCCCAGTCGAAGCTCCCGGGGTCGCGCTCGACCGCATCCCAGAACAGCCCGGTGCGCGCCACGTCGGCACCGCCCGCCGCAAGCTCGTCCAGCTTGCCGACGTTGTGGTGCCAGTCCTCGTTGTAGCCGAAGTACGGGTGCGGCCCGGGCTCGGGCAGCAGCGGGACCTCCGGCTCGAGGCGGTTGTGGCAGCCCCCGAGGAGCCAGTCGTGCTTCTTGACGTTGTAACGCGACCGGCCCGCGCACAGGTAGGGGACGTCGCCCGGGAAGAGCCCGTGGGCGCGCCACTTGCAGATGTAGGCCTTGCCCCCGTTCCTGGGCCTGCAGCTCGAGACGTTGTCGACCTCGATGCCCTGCTGCGCCAGCTCGTCCTTGAGCGACTGCGCCAGCTCGGAGTCGCTGGGCTTGGCGTGGGTTTCGGCGGCGCTCAGCAGCGCCGCCGCGACAGCGGCGAGCAGGGTCGTGCCGGCGAGAGCCATCCCGCCGTGAAAGCTGCGTCGCGTGTCGTGCATTCGCCCGGTCAAAAGATAGGAACGCCGCAAAGCTGCGGCGCATTACGGACCTCCCACCAATCAATCGGCCGTGGACGCCTGTCACTTGACCCGCCGGCCGCGTGCCTGGCCCGCCGACAGGCGTGGCGACCTGGCCTGGACGGGCTGGGCTAGGTGGGTTGGGGGATCGCGCCGGCCGCCGCTACCTCGGCTGCGGCGTCGGGGTCCCGGAGCAGAAGGGCGGGCTGGCGCGGCGGTACGAGCCCCTCGGGCCTGTTGAGCCGGAAGGTCGAGCAGGGCTCGCGCAGATCGAGGGCGCACAGTCCGTGGCAGCGGAAGAAGCAGTCGTCGCAGGTCCTGACTTTCTTGCTCTTGCGCTGCCGCTTGGTCACTGTCGCGATCATGCCACGCGGCGGAGGCGCGCGTGAGGCGCGAACCCGCAAAACGCTGAGTTTTGTCTGAGTTGTAAACCGCCTGCAAACGACGCTTTTCGTCGGCAGCGCCCGAAAAACCCCCGCTCCTTCGGGCAGTTTGCGGTGGGGCGGGTCCGGTGCCGGCGGGGTTAGGCGCCGCGGCTCGGCGTCACCGGGCGCGCCGCGTAAAATCTCGGCATGGCCCAAGAGCGCACCCAACGCCTCAGCGCGTCCCCCCCGCTGTTCGAGAGCCGCTTCCTCGACTTCTTCTCGAGGATCCACCCGGCCGTCCCGGCGCTGATCTTCGCGCCCGTGATCACGGCACTGATCTGGCTCGGCGCCGACCGCGGCTTCGGCGGCGCCGGGGAGGTCGCACTGCTCGTCCTCGGGGGCCTCGTGCTGTGGACGCTGACCGAGTACTGGCTGCATCGCCTGCTGTTTCACTGGGAGCCCAGGTTCCGCTACGGCGACCGGCTGCACTTCATCATCCACGGCGTCCACCACGAGCATCCCAACGACCGCATGAGGCTCGTGATGCCGCCCGCGCTCAGCATTCCCCTGGGGCTGCTGTTCTTCGCCCTCTTCGTGCTGCTGTTCGGCACCCCGGCCGCCTATCCGCTCTACGCCGGGCTGCTGATCGGCTACCTCGGCTACGACTACACCCATTACCACCTCCATCACCACGCGCCGAGGACGAAGCTCGGAAGGCGCCTGCGCGAGCAGCACATGCGCCACCACTTCCAGGACCACCGCTACGGGTTCGGCGTCTCCTCGCCGCTCTGGGACGTGGTGTTCAGGACCCTGCCGCGCCGGCGGCGGGTCTAGGGACTCCAAACCCGGAGGGCTCCGCAAAACGGGGAGCGCCGCAGCATGACGTGGGCTGCTTTGACCCCGCATATGGGGTCAAATACCGCCCAGGCCGCCGCAGCGGGGTCAATGTCGCGTACTACCTGAGCTTGAAACTCTCACCGTCCTCGCAGCCGCGGCGATCAACGCGCCTGGAGCCTCGTCATCGCGCCGACGAGCTCGCGCACCGAGTCCCCGGACGAGCGCAGGCTCTGGAGCTCGTCGTCCGCCAGCTCGATCTCGACGATCTCCTCGACGCCGTTGGCGCCGAGCTTGCACGGCACGCCGACGAACAGGTCGCGGATCCCGTACTCGCCCTGGCACAGCGCGGCGCAGGGGATGATGCGGCTCTGGTCGAGGACGATGGCGTCGACCATCTCGGCGACGCCGGCCGACGGCGCGTAGTAGGCGGAGCCCTGCTCGAGCAGGCCGGCTACCTCGGCGCCCCCGTCGCGCGTGCGCTGGATGATCTCCTCGAGGCGGTCCGCCTCGATGCGCTGGCTCACCGGAACACCGGCGACGTTGGTGTAGCTGACGATTGGGACCATCGCGTCGCCGGTGCCGCCGAGCACCAAGCCCGTCACGTCGCGAGCCGACACCCCCAGCTCCCACGCCAGGAAGGTGCGAAAGCGCGACGAATGAAGCGCCCCCGCCATCCCGACGACGCGCTGGCGTGGAAACCCGGACGCGTCGAGCGCGACGTGGCACATCGCGTCGAGGGGGTTCGTCACCACGATCAGGATCGCGTCCGGGGAACGCTCGGCGAGTTGCCGGGCGACCGGGTCGACGATCTCCATGTTGCGGGAAAGCAGCTCGTCGGGGCTCATCCCTGGCGTGCCTGGAAGCCCGGAGGTGATCACGCAGACGTCGGACCCGGCGGTGTCCTCGTAGCCGCCCGTGCCGACGATCCGGGGCTCGTACCCCGCCACCGGCCCGGACTGGTTCATATCGAGCGCCTTTCCGCGCGCTACTCCCTCGACCGGGTCGACCAGCACGACCTCGGCGTAGTCGCGCTCGGCGAGCCGCTGCGCGCACGCCGCGCCGACGTCCCCCGCGCCGACGACGGTGATCTTCCTCCTACTCACTGTTCCACAAAACCTGCGGATGCAAAGTCACTGACACCGGCCCCGCTTCACTGCCCTTACTGTGTGTTTGGCGGATAGCGTCTAGGATCCCGCACCACCGTACACACACTCGCAGCCTGACTCTGCAACTGAGGCCCGGACGGCCCGAAAGGAGCCCACATGCCCCCCAAGCCCGCTGACGTCCTCGACCAGGCACGGTCGCTGATCGAGGATCGGATCAAGGAGCTCGAGAGCGAGCGCGAGCGACTGGAGCGCACGCTCGCCGACATCACCGGGGGACGCGTGGGGCGTCGCCGGCCCGGGCGCCCCAAGGGTTCGACCACCAGGCGCGCCGGCGCCCGCAAGCGCGGCAGGCGCCGCTCGACCCGCGGCGACCAGGCGGTCAAGCACGTCAAGGCCAATCCCGGGATGACCGCCTCCGAGATAGCCAAGAAGATGAAGATCCAGCCCAACTACGTGTACCGGGTGATGGGCGACCTCCAGAAGCAGGGCAAGGTGCGCAAGCGCGGCAAGGGCTACGTGGCCGCGTAGTCGGGCGGTTCATGGGGAGATCGCGACGGCCGCCGGCCTCAGACGAGGCCCAACTCGGCGACCGCGTCGCGCTCCTCGCGCAGCTCCGCGACCGAGGCATCGATTCGCTCGCGGGAGAAGTCGTCGATCTCGAGCCCCTCGACGATGCTCCATGCGCCGTTCGCGCAGGTGCACGGATAGCTCGAGATCAGACCATCGGTGACGTCGTAGGAGCCGTCTGAGGGGACCGCCATCGAGATCCAGTCCCCGTCCGGTGTCCCGTTGACCCAGTCGTGGATGTGATCGACCGCGGCGCTCGCGGCGGACTTGGCGCTGGAGGCCCCCCGAGCCTCGATCACGGCGGCGCCGCGCTTCTGCACCGTGGGGATGAACTCGTTCTCGATCCACTCCCGCTCGGTGATCAGCTCCGTCGCGGGACGGTCACCGATCAGCGCATGGGTTATGTCCGGGTACTGCGTCGTCGAGTGGTTGCCCCAGATCGTCATCCTGCGGACGTCGCGGACGTGGGCCCCCGCCTTCCTCGCGAGCTGCGCCTTGGCGCGATTGTGGTCGAGTCGCGTCATCGCCGTGAAGCGCTCCCGCGGCACGTCGGGCGCGTTCGACATCGCGATCAGGCAGTTCGTGTTCGCGGGGTTGCCCACCACCAGGATCCTGACGTCGTCGGCGGCCTGCTCGTTGATCGCCGCGCCCTGCGGCTTGAAGATCCCTCCGTTCGCCTCCAGCAGGTCGGAGCGCTCCATGCCCTTGGCACGGGGACGAGCGCCGACCAGCAGCGCGACGTTGCAGCCGTCGAAGGCGACCTTGGGGTCGTCGGAGATCTCGACGCCCTCGAGCAGCTCGAAGGCGCTGTCCTCCAGCTCCATCACCACGCCCGAGACGGCCTTCATCGCCTGGGGGATCTCCAGCAGCCGCAGCTCGACCCGCGTGTCCGCGCCCAGCAGCTGGCCGCTGGCGATTCGGGGCAGGAGCGCGTAGCCGATCTGGCCGGCGGCTCCCGTGACGGTGACCTTGACCGGGTTGCTCACGTGTGTCGTTCTCCCTGATCGATCGTTGGACCGCCCGGGACGCTACGCCATCGCCGCCTTGAGGTTCTCGTCGACAGAGGCGAGGAACTCCTCCGTGGTCTGAAACTCCTGGTCACCACCAACCAGCAGCGCCAGGTCCTTGGTCATCTTCCCGCTCTCGACGGTTTCGACGCAGACGCGTTCCAGCGCGCTCGCGAACTCCGAGACCTCCGGCGTCTCGTCCATTCGCCCCCGCGCCTCGAGCGCTCGCGTCCAGGCGAAGATCGAAGCGATCGGGTTCGTCGATGTCGGCTTGCCCTGCTGGTGGAGGCGGTAGTGCCGCGTGACCGTGCCGTGGGCGGCCTCGGCCTCCACGGTCTTGCCATCGGCCGACCTCAGGACGCTGGTCATCAGCCCGAGTGAGCCGAAGCCCTGGGCCACCGTGTCGGACTGCACGTCGCCGTCGTAGTTCTTGCACGCCCAGACGTATCCGCCCTCCCACTTCAGCGCCGCCGCCACCATGTCGTCGATCAGGCGGTGCTCATAGGTCAGGCCATTGGCCTCGAAGTCGGACTTGAACTCGCTGTCGAAGATCTCCTGGAAGAGGTCCTTGAAGCGGCCGTCGTACGTCTTGAGGATGGTGTTCTTGGTTGACATGTAGACCGGGTAACCGCGCTCGAGCCCGTAGCCGAACGTCGCTCGGGCGAAGTCCCTGATCGAGTCGTCGAGGTTGTACATCGCCATCGCGACGCCCCCACCCTCGGGGAAGTTGAATACCTCGAGCTCGATTGGCTTGTCGCCGTTCGCCGGGGCGAAGTTGAGGGTCAGCTTGCCCTCGCCCGGGATCAGGGTGTCGGTCGCGCGGTACTGATCGCCGAAGGCGTGGCGGCCGATGACTATCGGCTTCGTCCAGCCGGGCACCAGCCGGGGGATGTTCGAGATCACGATCGGCTCGCGGAAGATCACGCCGCCGAGGATGTTGCGGATCGTGCCGTTCGGCGAGCGGTACATCCGCTTGAGGCCGAATTCCTTGACGCGCCCCTCGTCCGGGGTGATCGTCGCGCACTTGACCCCGACCCCGTGCTGCTTGATCGCGTTCGCGGCGTCGACTGTGATCTGATCGTCGGTCGCGTCGCGGCTCTCGATTCCGAGATCGAAGTACTTCAGCTCGACGTCGACGTACGGCACGATCAGCTGCTCCTTGATGAAGGCCCAGATAATCCGCGTCATCTCGTCGCCGTCGAGCTCGACGATCGGGTTCTTGACCTTGATGCGCTCGGCCACCGGCGAGCGCGATCCTATCGGCAACTAGACGTGGCGTCGCCGGACCGAAAACGCGAGCTCGGACGGGGTGAGCGTGTCCTGCCGGGCGTTTGGCGGCTGCGCCTTCCGCTGCCATGGCCCGGCGTCCCGCACGGCAACGCCTGGGCGCTCGCTCGCGGCGACGGGATCGTCCTCGTCGACACCGGCATCCACGAGCCCGGATCGCTGGTCGAGCTGGAGCGCGCGCTGTCTATGGTCGGTCTCAGCATCGACCTGGTCCGGCTCGTGGTCTGCACGCACGCCCACTCCGACCACTACGGCCAGGCGGCGCCGATCGTCGAGCGCGCGGGCTGCGAGCTGTGGATGCACCCCAACCACTCCCACATGACGGTTGCGGCACGCAATCCCGAGGCCTGGCTGGAGGCAAGGCTCGAGGTCGCCCGCCAGAGCGGCGTTCCCGACACTGCGCTGGCGGCCTACCGCGAGTCGCGGCGCGGCCAGGGCTTCGGCGTCGCGAAGCTGATCGCCCCCGATCGCGACCTCGTCGCCGGGATCGAGCTCGAGACCGACGTCGGGCCGTTTCAGGTGACCGAGACGCCGGGCCACGCCCCCTCGCACGTCTGCCTGTTCTGCCCCGACCAGCGACTGCTGATCTCCGGCGACCACCTGCTCGGGCGCGTCTCGCTCTACTACGACTACGGGTACACACCCGACCCCGCGGGCGAGTTCCTGGCGTCGCTCGACGCGGTCGACGCGCTCGACGCCCGCCTCTGCCTGCCCGGTCACGGGCGCACCTTCACCGACGTCCGCGTCCACGTCGAAGCCAACCGCACGCTGGTCGCCGAGCGAGTGGAGAGCGCCCGGCGCGCGATCGCCGCCGGGCCGCTCACCGCGCTCGAGGTCCAGCCCCACGTCCACGGGCGCCCGCTCGACGAGCGCACCGGCAACTGGTGGCTGTCGGAGACGCTCTGCTACGTGACCCATCTCGAGGCGCGGGGGCTGGCGCGCCGCGAGGGCTCGGACCCGGAGCGCTGGGTGGCAGGCTGAGCCTCGCCGGGCGCGACCCGGGGGCGGCGCGCGTACCATTGGCGCGATGGCCACCACCGAGCAGCGTTCGACCGGCGCGACCCACGACGTCTTCAACCAGGCGCCGCCGCTCGAGAACTACAACGTGTTCACCGCCGACCGGCCGCTCGTCGAGGCGGTCGGGCGCGAGGGGGCCGACTGGGCGGTCGAGCGGATCGCCGAGCTGGGGGCGATCTGCGGCCGGCGCGACACGATCCGGCTCGGCGTCGAGGCGAACGAGAACCCGCCGCGGCTGCGAACCCACGATCGCTACGGCAACCGCATCGACGAGGTCGAGTTCCACCCCGCATGGCACGAGCTGCTGCGGCTCGGGATCTCGCACGGGCTGCACGCCTCGCCGTGGCGCGATCCGCAGCCCGGCGCGCACGTCGCGCGCTGCGCGAGCTTCATGGCGCTCGCCCAGGTCGAGGCCGGCGTCGGCTGTCCGATCTCGATGACCTACTCGGTGATCCCGGCGCTGCGGATGCAGCCCGAGGTGGCCGAGGAGTGGGAGTCGCGCTTTGAGTCGCTCGACTACGACGAGCGCATGGTCCCCGCACCCGACAAGGCCGGGGCGCTGTGCGGGATGGGGATGACCGAGAAGCAGGGCGGCTCCGACGTGCGCGCCAACACGACTGCGGCGCGGCCGCTCAACGGCGGCGGGCCCGGCGCCGAGTACGAGATCACCGGCCACAAGTGGTTCTTCTCGGCCCCGATGTGCGACGCGTTCCTCGTCCTCGCCCAGGCAGATGGCGGCCTGTCGTGCTTCCTGCTGCCCCGCTTCACTCCCGACGGCGAGCGCAACCGGATCCACATCCAGCGGCTCAAGGACAAGCTCGGAAACCGATCCAACGCATCGAGCGAGGTCGAATTCCGCGGGGCGTGGGCGCGGCTCGTCGGCGAGGAGGGCAAGGGCGTGCGGACGATCATCGAGATGGTCAACCACACCCGGCTCGACTGCGCGATCGGCTCGACCACGGGAATGCGCTTCGGGGTCGCGATGGCGACCCATCACGCCGCCCATCGCTCCGCGTTCGGCAAGCTGCTCGCCGATCAGCCCTTGATGCAGAACGTGCTCGCCGATCTCTGCGTCGAGTCCGAGGCGGCGACGATCTCATCGATC
>DASPWW010000010.1:0-12759 GCA_035637595.1 Solirubrobacterales bacterium
ATGAGCTGCTCGTTGGCGAGCCGGTAGCTCGAGTGCTTTCGACCGTAGTAGCCGCGCGCCTGGCGCAGGGTCTTCTTGCGCCGCCGCCTGCGGGCGACGGCGTTCGTCGCCCGGCTCACTTGCGCCCCTTCCCGGCCAGCAACGTCCTGACCCGCACCCTGTCGGGCCGCGAGATCTCGACCGGCCGCGCAAAGCGCCGCTTGCGCTTCGGCGGCTTCTTCTCCAGGATGTGGCTGGAGTACGCCCGCCGCCCGCGCAGCTTGCCCTTGGCGGTCTTGCGAAAGCGCTTCTTGGCGCCGGAGTGGGTCTTCATCTTCGGCATGGCGGACTATTGAAGCAGAGCACCGGCACCCAGGGCAGGGGCGGCCGGCGCCACAGGGGGGCGAATCCAGTTAAGGGAACACTTGACTACCCCATAGTGGGGTCAACTGTTCCTTCGCTGGCCGCGCTTTGGAGCCTAGTCGCCAGACAGCACGGTGTCGTGGCTCGGGCGCAGCTCCTGGAGCTCGGTTTCAGCGAGAGCGCGATCGATCATCGGGTCGCGACGGGACGGCTCCATCCCGTGCGGCGCGGCGTATACGCCGTCGGACGACCGGCGCTCACCAGAAAGGGCCACTGGATGGCCGCGGTGCTGAGTTGCGGCCCCGACGCGGCGCTGAGCCATGAATCGGCGGCGACCCTCTGGGAGATCCGGCCCTTCCGCCGGGGCGCGATCCATGTCTCAGTACCCCGCGCAACGTTCCCACGGCGGCCGGGAATCGAGGTCCACCGGCGCAGCGGCCTCGACTCAGCGGACGTTTGGCGACGCGACAATATCCCGGCCACTTCGCCCGTAATGACCCTCGTGGACCTCGCTACGCGCCTGAGTCCCGCCCAGCTCGAGGCGGCGGTCAACGAGGCCGACAAGCGCGACCTGATCAGCCCACCGGCACTGCGCTTGGCGCTCGAGCGCGTAACACGGCGTTCAGGCGTTGCCGTCTTGCGACGGTTCCTCGACGATCGCACCTTCAGGCTTACCGACTCTGAGCTCGAGCGCCGCTTCCTGGTGCTCGTGCGGGAGGTCG
Source organism: Solirubrobacterales bacterium (assembly GCA_035637595.1). GTDB lineage: Bacteria > Actinomycetota > Thermoleophilia > Solirubrobacterales > 70-9 > DASPWW01. The sequence goes on from DASPWW010000010.1 coordinate 1,065, forward strand.
GTCTGCCCACTCCGCAGACGGGCCGGCGGGTAAACGGCTTCAAGGTCGACTTCTTCTGGCCCGATCTCGGCCTGGTCGTCGAGACCGACGGCCTGCGCTACCACCGAACGCCCGCCCAGCAGGCACGGGATCGCATACGCGACCAGGCTCATGCTGCCGCGGGCCTCATGACGCTGCGCTTCATTCACGCCCAGATCAGGTACGACCCGGAGCACGTCAAGCGCACGCTCTCGGCTCTCACCCGCCGCTTGGACGCACCTCGAGGGCAACGCGCCGCAGGCGGGCGCGCCTAGCCGTTCGAGGCGCCGGCCGCCCGCGTGGGCGCGAGCAGCATGTGCATGTTGCGCCCTTCCTGTTCGGGCTCCTGCTCGATCACCGCCAGCTCGCCGAGATCGGTGAACAACCGCTGAAGCAGCGCCCTGCCGCGCTCGGGGTAGGCCTGCTCGCGGCCGCGGAACATGATCGTCACCTTGACCTTGTCCTGCTGGCGCAGGAAGCGCTCCACGTGGCCCTTCTTGGTCTCGTAGTCGTGGTCGGCGATCTTGGGGCGCAGCTTGATCTCACGGACGTTGATCTGCTGCTGGTGCTTGCGCGCCGCCTTGGCGCGCTGCTCCTGCTCGTACTTGTACTTGGAGTAGTCGAGCAGGCGGCAGACTGGGGGCTTGGCCTGCTCGGCGACGACGACCAGGTCGAGGTCCGCCTCACGCGCGCGGGCGAGCGCGTCGTCGCGCGACAGGATCCCGATCTGCTCCCCGTCGGCTCCGACCAGGCGCACCTCGGGCGCATCGATCCTCTCGTTGATACGCGTCGTGTCCCGCTCGGGCGGGCGCCGATCGAACCTGCGCGGGATCGGCACTATCTAAAGGTGCGGGGGAGGCTCAAGCTAGAGGCGGCAGACGGCCGTGGTGGAGCGGAAAAGAGGGGGCACGCGGCAGCTCAAAAGCGCTGCGTGATTCTCGTGCCCGGCATCGCGGCGCAGTATAGAGGGCCTCACCGTCCCGAGCCAGGATTTCGCTCGTCCGAGCGGGATGCGACCTGTTCGCGTGCGGTGCGAATGAACTCGTCGCTGGGCACCGAGCCGAGGTCGCCCTCGGCGTGCGAGCGCACCGCCACGGTGCCGTCGGACTGCTCGCGGTCGCCGACCACCAGCATGTACGGCGCGCGGGCGAGCTCGGCGTCGCGGATCTTCTTGCCGACCGACTCCGAGCGTGCGTCGACCCGGGCGCGAATACCCGCCTCCCCAAGCCCCCTCGAGATCTCGTCGGCGTAGCCGGCATTGCGATCCGTGACCGGGAGGACCATGACCTGCAGCGGCGCGAGCCAGAGCGGGAAACGACCCCCGTAGTGCTCGATCAGCACGCCCGCGAAGCGCTCCATCGAGCCGAGCAGGGCGCGGTGGATCAGGACCGGACGATGCTCGGCGTTGTCGGCCCCCTGATAGGCGAGGTCGAAGCGCTCGGGCATCTGGAAGTCGAGCTGGCAGGTTCCGCACTGCCACGAGCGTCCCAGGGCGTCGGTGACGTGGAAGTCGATCTTGGGGCCGTAGAACGTCCCCTCGCCGGGGCGGACCTCGTAGTCGCGCCCCTGACGCTCGAGCGCCTCGCGCAGCGCGGACTCGGCCTGCCGCCACTGCTCGTCGGTGCCGATCGACTTGTCGGGGCGGGTCGACAGCTCGACCCGGACGTTCTCGAATCCGAACGTCCGGTACAGCTCGTCGATCGCCTGGCAGATGGCATCGATCTCGTCGGTCATCTGCTCGGGGGTGCAGAACAGATGGGCGTCGTCCTGGACGAAGGCGCGCACCCGCAGCAGCCCGTGCAGGACCCCCTCGCGCTCGAAGCGCGAGACCTGGCCGAACTCGGCCAGCCGCAGCGGCAGGTCGCGGTAGGAGCGGCGGTCGGAGGCATAGACCAGGCACGCCCCCGGACAGTTCATCGGCTTGAGCGCGAAGCGCCGCTCGTCGCCGCGCTCGCGCTCGGCGGGCTCGGCGAAGAACATGTTCTCGCGGTAGTGGTCGTAGTGGCCGGAGCGATGCCACAGCTCCTCGTCGAGCACGTGCGGGGTCTTGATCTCCTCGTAGCCGCGCCGGTCGAGCTGGCGGCGTACCTCGGCCTCGATCTGGCGCAGCAGCACGGTCCCGTCCGGGAGCCAGAACGGCATCCCGGGCGCCTCCTGGCGGAATGTGAACAGGCCGAGCTCGGGGCCGAGCCGGCGGTGGTCGCGCGCCCTCGCCTGCTCGATGCGCTCGAGGTGGGCGTCGAGGTCCTTTTGCGAGAAGAAGGCGGTGCCGTAGATCCGCGTCAGCATCTGGCGCGTCTCGTCGCCGCGCCAGTAGGCCCCCGCGAGCGTGTTGAGCTTGTACGCCGCGATCCGCCCCGTCGAGGGCCCGTGGGGACCGCGGCAAAGGTCCTCGAAGGGGCCGTTGCGGTACAGCGAGACCGTGCGCACCCCCTCGTCGCGCACCAAGTCCTCGATCAGCTCGACCTTGTAGGGCTGGTCCTCGGCGCGAAACTTCTCGAGCGCCTCGTCGACGGGCAGCTCGCGGCGCTCGAACGCCTCGTCGGCCTCGATGTGCGCCGCCATCCGCTGCTCGATCGTCTCGAGGTCGTCGGGGCCGGGCCGCACCCCTTCCGGGAACTCGAAGTCGTAGTAGAAGCCGGCCTCGATCGGGGGGCCGATCGAGACCTTCGTCCCCGGCCACAGGTCCAGCACCGCGGTGGCCATCACGTGGGCGGCGTCGTGGCGCAGGACGTCGAGCGCACCGTCGCTCTTCGCCGTGAGGATCTCGATCTGCTCGCCGTCGTCGAGCGCCGCGGCGAGGTCACGGACCTCCCCGTCGACCCGCACGGCGAGCGCGTCGCGCGCCAGGCCGGGGCCGATCGCCCCCGCCGCGTCGGCGCCGGTCGCGCCCTCGGCGAGCTCGAGGTCCGAGCCGTCGGGGAGCTTCACGGTCAAGTTCGCCATCGCGACGGATGCTAGTGGCGGCGCGGCCCGGCTCGGCGCACCGATTGGGGACCCGGTCTGGCGGTGGTACCGTCGCTTGGGCGCAAGCAGTCATTTCGCGCGCTTCGAGGACACACGGAGACGATGGAGCGACACCGGCGAATCGGAGTGCTAGTCACGGCAACGACGCTCGTCGCCGTCGCGCTTCTTCTCGCGCCGGCCACCTCGGCGGGGCCAGAGGGCAGGAGCCGGCTGAGAGCGAACCTGAGCGGCGCGGCGGTGGTCCCGGGCCCCGGAGACCCAGACGCGACCGGCAGGGCGGAGCTGCGGCTGCTTCCGGAAAAGAAGAAGATCTGCTTCATCTTCACGCACGAGTCGCTCGCCCCCGACGATCCCGTCCTCGGCGAGGTCCACCGGGCTCCCGAAGGCGTGTCGGGTCCGACGGTGGTGACGCTCTTCGAGGGCATCCCCGGCATGAAGTCCAGCGCGATCGGCAAGTGCGCGAAGACCAAGGGGAGCGTGCTGAAGGACCTCGCCCGGCACCCGGAGCGGTTCTACGTCGATCTCCACACTCCGCTGTTTCCGGATGGGGCGATCCGCGGCCAGCTGTACAAGAAGCCACCGCCCGGATGAAGCCGTTCCCCGGGTGAGTCGCCGGGGCCCTGCCCTGGCGATCGCGGCATTCGCGCTGGCTCTGGCCATCGAGTCCCCAGGGGCCGGAGAGGCGGACGGGGCTTCGTCGCTCGTGCTGGCAGCACCCGAGCAAGGCCGCGTCTACGAGGCCGCGTTCCCCGACTTCGGCGGACCCGAGGACCGCGTTAGCGTCGAGCGCCTGGCCGCGTTCGAGAAGCTCGCTGGTCGCCCGATCGCCTGGGCGTACTTCTCGAACAACTGGGACGAGGGGATCCGCTTCCCGGTGGCGGCCGTGAACACGATCGCCGCGGCGGGCCGCGTCCCGTTCATCCGCATGATGGCGCGCTCGGACTTCGACGAGGGCGGCCCCGACGAGCGCTACACGATGCAGAGCATCGTCGCCGGCGACTGGGACGCCGACCTGCGGGCGTGGTGCGCGGACGCCGCGGCGACCGCGATCCCGCTGCTCGTCGAGTTCGGGACGGAGGTCAACGGCGACTGGTTTCCGTGGAACGGGCGCTGGAACGGCGGCGGCGAGACGGCCGGGTACGGCGATCCTTCGCTCGCCGACGGTCCCGAGCGCTTCCGCGACGCCTACCGCCACATCGTCGACCTGTGCCGCGAACAGGGCGCCGACAACCTGACGTGGTTCTTCCACGTCGACGTCGGCTCGTACCCCAACGTCGCCTGGAACAGCGACTTCGCCAACTACTACCCCGGCGACGGCTACGTGGACTGGATCGGCGTCAGCGACTACGGCCCGCTCGTCCGCGGCGACGGCTGGACGAGCTTCCGCGACCGCCTCGACGCCGCCTACCCGCAGCTCGAGGCGCTGGCGGCCCCGGGCGACAAGCCGATCGCCGTGCTCGAGTACGGCGCCCGCGAGAGCGGCAACACGCATCGAAAGGCGGCCTGGATCCGCGCGGCGATCGAGTCGGTGGCGTCGGGGCGCTGGCCGCGCGTCGTCGCGCTGTCGTACTGGCACGAGCGCTGGCGCAACTCCGACGGCTCGATCTCCGACCTGCGGCTCGACTCCTCGCGCCGCGCCCGGCGCGCCTACCGCACCGCGATCGCGGCCCCGGCCTTCACGTCCGAGCCGCGCTTCGAGCCAGGCGGCTAGCGGGCGCCCCTGGCCGGGATGCGCTCGGCGTCGCCCCCGGCGGGCTCCCGGTCGAGCTGCCTGACGAGCTGGGCGCGCGACGAGACCTCGAGCTTGGAGAAGATTCGGCGCATGTGGGCCTCGACCGTGCGCGGGCTGAGGAACAGGACCTCCGCGATCTCGCGGTTGGTCATCCCCTCGCCCACGAGGTCGGCGACCTCGCGCTCGCGACCGCTCAGCGCCGCGACGCCCTCGCCGGCAGCCGGGCGGACCCTGCGCGTCACCCGCTGTCCCAACCCGCGCAGCTCGCTCGCAGCGGCGTCGCGATAGCGCGCGGCCCCGCAGGCCTCGAGCTCGGCGCACGCGCGCTCGAGCTCCCCGGTGGCCCTCGCGCCGTGCCCGGCAGCGGCGAGGGCGCGGCCGGCGAGCGTGCGCGCGCGGCCGGCCTCGATCGGCAGGCCCGCGGCGCGGGCCAGCTCGACTGCCTCGAGCGCCGCCTGAGCGGCAGGCTCTGACTCGTCGCGAGCAAGCATCACCGCGGCGCGCGCACGCGCGGCCTCGGCGTCGCGCCCGGCTATCTCGAGCCCCTCGGCCGCGGACTGGGCGCGATCGGCCCACGCGGCCGCCGCTTCGAGCCTGTTCGCCGCGAGGTCGGCGCGCGTGAGGATCTCGTACCAGTGCGACTTGAACGCCCGCTCGACGAGCGGCAGCTCGTCGCCGCCTGCGGCAACGAGCAGCTCCTCGCGCGCCCGTCCGGGCTCCCCCGCCTCGAGGCGGGCCTCGGCCAGGTAGCAGCCGGCGATCGCCGAGACGGGATCACCGAGACCGCGCCCGGCCTCGACGGCGCGCTCCCCGATCCTCACCGCCTCCCCCAGCTCGCCGGCCAGCGTCGCCCCCCAGCAGCGCGCCCACAGCGCCCAGCTCAGGAACTGCCGGTTGCCGGTCAGCAGCGCCGCCTCGCTGGCGAGCTCGAGCCGCTCGTCGGCCGCGTCGAGCCTTCCCCGCCACAGCAACGCGAGCGCCTGGCCGATCCGCATCAGGGTCGGGATGTGCCCGTGGCCGGTCGCGAGGGCGACGGACAGGCCGCGGTCGAACAGGGCGAGCGCGCGATCGAAGCGCTCCAGGTAGACCTCGGTCACCCCGCACCACGAGAGCGTGTGGAGGCGGTGGGAGACCTGCTCGTCGGAAAGCTGTCCGAACAGCAGCGCCGACTCGTCGAGATGCACGCGCGCCGCCGCGACCTCGTCGACCATGTAGTCGGCGCAGCCCATCAGGCCCCTCGCCGCCGCCTGGGCCGCGGGATCGTCGCGCGCGGAGGCGTCTTCGAGCGCCTCTCCGACCCAGCGCCGCAGGCCATCGAAGTCGCCGGTGAAGAAGCACTCCGAGGCGAGCTGGATCTTGAGGTCGGTCGATTCGCTCGACGGCTCGTCGGGCAGCGCGTCGAGCATCGAAGCCAGCAGGTCACGCGCCTCCCCGTGGCGACCGAGGATCTGGTCGATCCGCGCGCACCCGGCGACCACCTGCGCCCGCACCCCCGTCTGGTCGGGCGGGAGCGCCAGCAGGACCTCGTCGAGCGCGCGCCGGCTCTCCTCGAACCTCCCCGCGGCACCGAGCGCCTGCGCCTGGGGAACGAGCAGGCCGAGTCGGCGCCCCACGTCCCCGTCCGGCAAGACCCGCAGCGCCGCCGCGTACCAGTGCGCGGCGGCAGCCGGGGCGCGTGGCGCTGCCGCGGCGGCGGCCCCGGCGAGGACCGATGCGGCCTTCTCGTCGCCCTGCTCCGCCGATGCCTCGACATGCGGGGCGCGCGCCAGCGCCGGGGCACGGCGAGCCTCGAGCGCCGCCGCCACGCGGGCGTGGGCGGCGAGCCGCCACCCCGGCGGCGAGGACTCATAGACGGCGCGACGCACGATCGGGTGCCTGAACGAGAACTCGCGCGGCACCTCTCCGGCGAGGACGAGATCGCGGTCGAGGACCTCGTCGAGGGCTGAGAGGGCGTCGCTCTCGGGAATGCCGGCGGCTTCGGCGGCGAGGTCGGGCTGGAAGGTCTCCCCGACCACGGACGCGCCCCGCAGCAGGAGGCGCGCCGCGGACACAAGCGCCTCGAGCTCGCGATCGATAGCCGCCGCGACTGGTCGCGGCACGCCCGGGATCTGGGTGCGTCCCGAGGCCGCCGCTCGCCTGCCGCCCTGGGCGGGTGCCGCATCGACCGGCTGGGCAACCCGCGCGAGCTGCTCGAGGTAGAAGGGGTTGCCGCCGCTCTCGCGATAGAGATCGGCCTCGAGCGCCGGGTCGAGTCCGGCGCCGAGCAGCTCGTGGGCCTCCGCCTCGGCCAGCGGGGCCAGTTCCAGCCGTTCGACCCCGCCCTCGCGCTCCGCAACGTCGAGCGCCTCGCGCAGGGGGTTCGCAACCGGCTGCGGACGCAGGGCCATCGCGAGCAGGACGCCGCCCCGCGGCGGGTGCCGGAGAAGATGGGCGGTCAGCTCGAGCGAGGCCTCGTCGGCCCAGTGCATGTCGTCGAGCGCGAGCACCACGGGCTGGCGGGCCGCCAGCTTCTCGAGCAGCGTGCGGACCGCGCGGTGCGAGCGGTAGCGCTCGTCGCCGGTCGCCGGGGGCGATTCCGCGGCGAGATCGCTCAGCGAGGGGAACATCCGTGCCAGCTCGGCCATGTCCTGCTCGCCCAGGGCCTCGAACCAGCGCGGGTTGAGCGACGCGAGGTAGTCGTCGAGGGCGGCGCCGAAAACCGCGAACGGGACGCTGCCCTCGAGCTCGGCCGCGCGGCCCTGAAGCACGAGGGCCTTCGCGGCGTCCGCGTGCGCGCACAGCTCGGCGAGGAGCCGCGTCTTGCCGATCCCCGGCTCGCCGACGATCTCGAGCGCCGCGGCCCCCGAGTCGAGCGCGTTCAGGGCGCGGTCGAGCGCGGCGAGCTCCTCGCTTCGCCCCACCAACCCCATCTGGCCCCCGATGACAGGCACGACCCTCCCCGACAAGTTACGTGATTTCACCTATACCGCAACCCGCTTCGCCGTGCCAGCCTGCTCCGCAGTGCCCAAGTTCATGCTCAATCACCGTCACCTACCGGGCGAATGCCGGGTCGCGTTCGCGGCCTGGAAGGGGTTCGACAGCCCGCTGCGGCACGCCGCCGTCACCGCCACGTGCGCGACAGGCGACGGAAACAGGGGAGAGCACCGGATCTGGTGGACGGTCGAGGCGACGGATGGAAAGGCGGCGCTCGGGCTGCTTCCGCCCTATGTCGCGGAACGAACCGAGGTCAATCGAATCCAGCAGGTTCCGATCCCGTGAACCGCATTCGTCCGCTCGCGGCTCTCGCGGGCTCCCTTGGCCTCCTACTGGCGGCCGCGCCGGGCGCCTCGGCCGCGACGATCACGGTCAACTCCACTGCCGATACGACCCTCGACACCGGCACCTGCACGCTGCGCGAGGCGATCGTCGCGGCCAACACCGACACCGCGTCGGGCGCGACCGGCGGCGAGTGCGCCGCCGGCTCCGGCGCCGACACGATCAACTTCTCCGCCGCGTTCGACGGCCCCGGCGGCGGCACGAGCGACACGATCGCGCTCGCTCCCGCCACCAGCCTGCCTTCGGTCACCGAGCAGGCGGCGATCGACGGCGGCAACTGCGGCACCGCTACCGCCCCCGAGCCGTGCGCAGCGATCGACGCCGCAGGAGCAGACATCCTCCAGGTCACCGCGGACGACTCGACGGTGCGTGGTCTCGCGTTCAAGGGCGCCTCGGACACCACCGGCCACGACTCCTTTGCGCTGGCATTCAGCACTGCCAATCGGCTCTCGATCCGCAACAACTGGTTCGGAGTCGGGCTCGACGGGTCGCTCGAGGCGAACAGGATCTCGGTCGCCGGTGTCGCTTCCGACGACATCGTCGTCGGCAGCGCGACCTCCGCGGCCGACCGCAACGTGTTCGCCGCCAGTGCCTTCGTGGGCCTGAGCCTCAAGAACACCGACCGCGCGCGGGTCCAGGGCAACTACTTCGGCACGCTCGCGGACGGCACCACGGCGACGACCGGCACGTTTCCGACCCAGCAGATCATGCTGATGTCCGACAACGGGGTCGGCGGCATACAGGTGGGGACGCTGATCGGCGGTCCCGAGGCCGGAGTGCCCGGTGCCTGCGAGGCGCCGTGCAACGTCATCGTGGGCAGCGCCCTCGCCGGCTTCTCGGGCATCAGGCTCGAGAACCCGGGCGGCATCGACCCCGCCGGCCAGACCGCGGTCGAGGGGAACTTCCTCGGACTCAGCGCCACGGGCGGAGCGCTCGGCGCCGGCCACGTCAAGGTCGGTAGCGCCGACGACGTCACCATCGGGGGCGACGCGTCGCGCCGCAACTACGCCACCGAGATCACCGCGGACGGCGGCGCGACCAATCTCGATGTCGTCTCGAACTTCGTCGGGCTCAACCCGGCGGGGACGGTTCGCTTCGCCGACGGGACCATCGACCTGGGGCAAGCGCCCAGTGGGTTGATCAGTGCGCCGACCGTCACCGACAACCGCATCGCCAGGAGCCCCGTCGCCCCACCCTCCTCTCCGATCAACCTCGACGCGACGGGTGCGATCGTGCATGGGAACACGATCGGGATCGGCACCGGTGGGCAGGACGTCGGCGGGGGCGCCATCGGCATCGCCCTGGCCGGAGGCTCGGGCAACCAGATCGGCGGAACGTCACCAGGCGACGCCAACGTCATCGGTAACACCGGCACCAGCGCCGGCATATTCCTGACCGGCGCCGAGACCGGGACGACGGTCGCCGGCAACGTGCTCGGCACCGACGCGACCGGGACCACCCCGGAACCGCTCGGCGGGCCCGGGATCCGCATCCAGGGGACCAACAACACGGTCGGCGGCACCACCGCGGCCGCAGAGAACGTGATCTCCAATGCGGCCGGCAGTCCGATCCGGGTCGACTTCAACGGCAACGACGGCAACCAGCTGCTGCGCAACCGCGGCATTGGCAACGCCGGCATCTTCATCGACCTGACGGACGGCGGTACAGGCGTCGGTCAAGGCGTTGTGGCAACGGCCGCGAACACCGCGATCGCGGAGCCGGCGATCACCCCGGCGCCGACGACAACCTCGGTCAGCGGCACGGGCGCCGTCGCGGGCGCGACGATCCGCGTCTACACCACCTTCACGGCGGCGACCGGCGAGATCCGCTCCTTCGTCGGCTCGGCGGTCGACGCCGACGGCGGCGCCTGGACCGTCAACTACCCGACCGCGCTGACGACCGGCGAGTGCGTCACGGTCAACCAGACCGACAGCTCGGGCAACAGCTCCGAGCTGGCGCCGGCTCAGGAGGTCGGCGGCGGCGCGCTTCCGTGCACCGTGCCGGTGCCCGACACCACGATCGACAGCGGGCCGACGGGCACGATCACCGACTCCACGCCGACGTTCGCCTTCAGCTCCAACCAGGGCGGCGTCTCCTTCGACTGCCGCTTCGACGCCGCGCCGTTCGCACCCTGCAGCGGGCCCGGCGCTACCCACACGCCCGCCGCACCGCTGGCTGACGGAGCGCACAGCTTCGAGGTTCGCGCCCGCTTCCCCGACGGCACCCTCGACACAACTCCGGCGAGCCGCAGTTTCACGGTCGAGACGCCTGTCGTCGAACCCCCGCCGTCGGACGGCGGCGCCGCCGCGGCCGACACCACGCCGCCCGACACCCAGATCACCGACGGCCCGAAGTCGAAGACCAAGAAGAAGACCGCGACGTTCGAGTTCACCTCGACCGAGCCGGGCTCAACGTTCGAGTGCAAGCTCGACGACGGTCAGTTCCAGCCCTGCACGTCGCCTCACGACGTCAAGGCCAAGAAGGGCAAGCACACCTTCGAGGTCCGCGCCAGGGACGCCGCCGGCAACGTCGACCCGACGCCGGCCGAGCAGAGCTGGACCGTCAAGAAAAAGAAAAGGTAGCCATGCGGCACCCGAACGAAAGGATCCTGTTGATGCAGACGAAGCGCGTGATCAAGAGCGCGGCGGCGACGGCCTGTGTCGCGACGGTGGTCCTGGCGATGGCGGCTTCGGCCGGCGCCGCAACACGATTCGCCGAGCCGAACGGGAACGGGACCGCGGGCGCCGGCGGCTGCCTCGAGGCCGACCCGTGCAGCCTCGTCGACGCCGTCGAGAACGCCGCGGTCGTCGACGGCGACGAGGTCATCCTGCTGCCGGGGACCACCGGCGGCGTCTACGAGAGCCAGGCGGCTTCCCTCGACGTCACCGACGCGATCACCATGCGCAGTCGCGACACCGACCCGGTGCCGGTGATCCCGATCACCGCCACCCTCGGGGTCCTCGTCACCGATTCGGCCACCTTGCGGCGGCTGCGGATCGAGTCCAATGCCGGAGCGGCCGTGGGCCTCTTCGTCGCCGCGAACGCGACAGCCGAGAGGGTCTACGTCAAGACGGCGGGGGTCAACCAGACCACATGCAGTCTCAACGCCACCAGCGTCCTGGTCAGGGACTCCGTCTGCTGGAACTCGAACACCGGCAACGCGATCTCCGGCGGCGCGTCCGGAAGCGTGAACCTCACGACGCGGCTTCGAAACGTGACGGCGGTGGCGGCCGGGGCCCAGAACGCCCTTTTCCTAAACGCCCAGAACGGCGCCGACCTCACCATCGACGCGGCGAACACGATCGCCTCCTCGGGCGGAACCGACGTGCTCGCGCAGAGTGACGGGACGCTCGGGAGCACCACCGCCGTGGTCACGGCGACCAGCTCGAACTTCGACACGGCGACCGCGACCGGCGGTGGGGCCGCGGTCCCGACCCCGGGATCGGGCACCAATCAGACCGCGGCTCCCGTCTTCGTCAATGCGGGAACAGGTGACTTCCACCAGACGGCGGCGTCGCCGACCAAGGACGCCGGCACCACCGCGGCGACGCTTCTCGGCACGCTGGATATCGACGGCGAGGCACGGCTGACGGATGGCAACTGCGACGGGAACGTGGAACCCGACATCGGCGCCGACGAGCTCCCCGACGCGGACGGCGACAT
>DASPWW010000011.1:0-2054 GCA_035637595.1 Solirubrobacterales bacterium
GGCGGCGCGGCGCGGCGCACCGAGACGGCGGCCGCGAGCAGCGTGTCGAGCTCCTGCAGACGGTCGTCGAGCGCGATCAGCTCGTCGCAGCGCTCGACGAGCAAGTCCTGGCGGAACTGGTCGCGGCGGTACATCTCCAGCATCAGGCCGCCGAGATCGCGCAGGCGTTCCTCGCGGGCGCGAAGCAGCGCCCGGCGTTCCCGGCGCAGGACGCCCGGATGGGGCAGGGACCGACGGGGGGGCGCCTGCTGGTGCGGCGGCGCCTGCCGGTCAGAGCCACGGCGAAGGAACGGTGGCCGCGCCACGTGCGGAATCTAACAGCGGCCCTGTGACGCTACGGCTGCGTCTTCGCGGCGCGGCGGCCGAACCCGAGCACGAAGAGCACGAACAGCGCCAGCGCGACCACGCCGATCACGATCCCGAAGATCCAGCCCCCGAAGAATGTGATCACGATCCCAACGACGACGAGGGCGAGCACGAGGCCGGTCACGGGCGCAGGGTTCCCCCCTGAGCGCGGCCGAAACTAGAGCTCGATGACAACGACGCGCTCCTCCGTCAACTCGCGCACGGCATAGCGGGGCCCCTCGCGGGTGTTTCCGGAATCCTTGACACCGCCGTAGGGCATCTGATCGGTGCGGAAGGTCGGTGCCTCGTTGATCATGACGCCACCGAACTCGAGCGCCTGGGCAAGCCTGAGCGCCGTATCGATTCGCGGCGTGAAGACCGCCGCCTGGAGCCCGTAGCGGGTCCCGTTGGCGAGATCGACGGCCTCCTCTAGCGAGTCGACCGCGGTGACTGTGCAGACGGGCCCGAAGACCTCCTCGCACGAGACCTTCGCGTCACGAGGCGGATCCGCGATCACCGTCGGCCGGATGAGACCGTCCTCCAGCTCGCCGCCGGTCAGCACCTCCCCGTCGGCGTCTGAGATCCACTCGAGGATCCGGTCGCGGGCATCCTCGTCGATGACCGGGCCGACGTCGGTCTGGTCGTCGGCCGGGTCGCCGACCTGGAGCGCCTCGACGCGAGGGAGGAAGGAGTCGAGGAACCTGTCGCGGACGGCGCGCTCGACGTACACCCGCTGGACGGAGATGCAGCTCTGGCCGGCGAACGAGAACGCGTTGGCCGCCAGCTTCTGCGCGGCCACGTCCAGATCGGCATCGGCCGCGACGATCACCGGAGTCGCATTCCCGAGCTCGAGGTTCACCCGCTTCTTCGGCGCGCGCTCTTTCAGCTGCCAACCGACCGCGCCGGACCCGGTGAACGTGATCGCACGGACGCGCTCGTCCTCGATCAGCACGTCCCCGATCTCGGACGCGGGTCCGACCAGGACATTGATCCAACCCGCCGGAAGCCCCGCTTCCTCGGCCAACTCGGCGAGCAGGAGGGCCGAGAGCGGTGTCTGGCTCGCCGGCTTGAGAACGACGGCACAGCCGGCGGCCAGCGACGGCGCCAGCTTGTGGGCGACGAGGTTGAGGGGGAAGTTGAAGGGACTGATCGCGCCGACGACCCCGATCGGCGTTCGCAGCGTGAACGCGAGCTTTCCCTCGCCCGCCTGAGCGGCGTCCATCGGCACCATCTCGCCCGCCAGCTTCCGGGCCTCGACAGCGGCGAACGTGTAGGTCGACATCGCGCGGGAGGCCTCGACGCGTGCCGCCTTCAGCGGCTTGCCGGCCTCGGCGCAGATCAGCTGTGCGGCTTCCTCGTGGCGGCGGGCGAGCCCGGCGACCACCTTCACGAGGATCTCGGCGCGCTTGTGCGCCGGCAGCGGGTCGTGCATCGCCTGCTCGGCGGCGTCGATCGCGCGACATGCTTCCTCCGCGCCTCCCCTGGCGACGCGGCCGACCACCTCGTTCGAATAGGGCGAACGCACTTCCAGCCAATCGCCGGTCTCGACCCATTCGCCGGCGATGAACAGCGGCCGTTCGGTGGCGGTTGCGGCCACGAGGGCTAGTCTAGACGCGAGATGTCCGATGCCCTGATCGTCGATGCGGTTCGCTCCCCGATCGGGAGGAAGAACGGCACGCTCTCGAAGATCCGTGGCGACGAGCTCGCGG
>DASPWW010000012.1:0-12131 GCA_035637595.1 Solirubrobacterales bacterium
CGAGGCCGATCAGGGCCGCGCCGAGCACGGCCCCGAAGCGCGGCTCGGTGAGCAGGCTGAGGGCGATGACCGCCCCGCATGCACCGCCGATGACCATGAACCACCTGAACGCATCGGCCTCTGATCGCAGCGGGTTGTGCAAATCGTCCTCCTCTCGACGCCTAGAGGAAAACTACCGCCCCGAGCCCGGGCCGCCAAGCACCTGGGCTGGATTTGCACCGTATGTGGGGGTCAATACGGCCCAGGTCGCAGGAGGGCGGTGAAGGGAGGCAGGGAGGGCGGCGAAGGGAGTGCACTTGAAACGTGCATGACCGAGCCGCCCGACCGAGGACACCCCCAGGCGAAGGTTTGCAGCCGCCTCAGAGGATGTAGACGGTGGTGAAGACGATGATCCACATCACATCAACGAAGTGCCAGTAAATCCCCGGCACCTCGACGCCGAGATGGTCCTTGGCCTCGGGGCCGAAGTGGCCGCGCCAGGCGCGGATGTTGGCGAACGAGAGCAGGATCAATCCCACCGTCACGTGGGCGCCGTGCAGCCCGGTCAGCCCGTAGAAGATCGAGCCGAAGGCGTCGTCGCGGGCGGAAAACCCGATGTGGATGTACTCGTTGACCTGGATGAAGAGGAACGTGGCGCCGAGCAGGAAGGTCGCGGCGAGCCCCAGGATCAGCCCGCGCCGGTTGCCGCGCCGGACGGACTCCAGGGCCCAGTGGACGGTGAAGCTCGACGAGACGAGGATGAAGGTGTTGACCGCCGCGACCGAGACCGGCAGCTCGAATCCCTCCGGCGGCCACGGCTGACCCTCGTTGGCGACGACGCGGAGGAAGAAGTAGGCGGCGAAGAACGCGCCGAACAGCATCACCTCGGAGACGATGAAAAGCAGGATCCCCAGCGTCTGGCGGTCGATCCGCGAGCTCTGATGGGCCTCCGGGGGGCCGTGATGGTGGTGGTCGACGGCGACCGAGGCGCTCTCCATCAGCCCTCCTGCCCGCCCGCGTCGCCCGCAGCGTCGCCCGCCGCGACACCCGCCGCGGCGGGTTCCCCGGCCGGCTCGTCACCCTCGTCGCGGCCCGCCTCGAGATGCTCGATCGGCTTGTCGGTCCTTGCCTCCACCTTGTCGATCAACCCCTCCTGAAGCCACTTCGACTTCTCGCCCGCGAACGTCGAGATCAGGATCTCGTCGATCCGGTAGTGCTCGATCGCGTTCTCGACCGCGGCGTATGGCTCCGGACTCATCGGCTGACCCGTGGCGTCGATCTCGTTTCGGTAGAGCTCGGCGAGCGTGCGGGCAAGGCGCTCGCAGACCTCGGCCCGCGAGATCTGGCCCGAGCGCGGCGAGATGATCGTGTAGCGGTGCGGGCGCTCGGCCGCCTTGGCCTTGAGGCGGGAGATCAGATCGCCGCTTGCCACCGTCTGGGTCGCGACGACGAGGGTGTGGGTGACGTCCCAGCGGATCGCGTCGTCCTCGACCCGGACCGGGACGTGGGTGACCGGCGCCTCGAAGCGCTCGCGGGCCCACTCGATCAGATCGCGCCGCAGGAAGCCGAAACGGCTGTCGGGAAGGCACGAGATGAGGATCTCGCCAGGTTCGAATGCACGCACGGCGTCGTCGAGCGCCAGCGGGGGATCGGGGTCCATCACCGCGCCCTCGGCCTCGATACCGAACTCCGCCAGGACCGCCTGGGTGACCTCGACGCGGCTCTGGGCAGCCTCGCGAATCTCGTCCTGGTCGACGATCTGCCCGACGACGGGCTGGTTCTGGGGCGCGGCGAGCGCGACCTCGGTCGCGCCGGCGTCGACGCGGGAGCGCAGCTCGGTGAGCAGCTTGCGGCCGCCCGCGACCTCGTTGAGGAACGCCAGGACCGTCCCACCGCCCGCCGGCTCGGCCTGGCCGCTTGCGCCGGGCTCGGTCACGTCCTGGTTCCCGCGATCGTGGGCTCGGGCTCGCGAACCTCCGCCCCCTCGCCGGGCATGATCGCGTGCCTTGCGCCGGGGACGCCGAACTCGTAGGGCCCGCCGACGACCCGCGGAACCTCAGGGAAGTTGAAGATCGGCGGCGGTGAGGAGACCTGCCACTCGATCGTCTTGGCGCGCCACGGGTTGGCGGGCGCGCGCGGGCCGAACCGCCACGAGACGATCATGTTGTAGAGGAAGACGAGCTGGGCGGCGCCGAGCAGGAAGGCGAAGCAGGAGATCACCAGGTTCCAGTCCCCGAACTGGGCCGAGTAGTCGGCGACCCGGCGCGGCATCCCCTCCATCCCGATCCAGTGCATCGGGACGAAGGCGCCCATCATCCCCACGGAGGTCAGCCAGAAGTGCACCCGGCCGAGCTTTTCGTCGTACATCCGCCCGGTCATCTTCGGGAACCAGTGGTAGATCCCGGCGAAGATCGTGAACACCGAGCCGCCGAACAGCACGAAGTGGATGTGGGCGACGACGAAGTACGTGTCGGAGACGTGGATGTCGAGCGGGACCATGCCCAGCATCACGCCGCTGATTCCGCCCATCACGAAGGTGACGATGAACCCGAGAGCGAACAGCATCGCCGTGCTGTAGAGGTGCAGCACGCTGCCGAACAGGGTCCCCAGCCACGAGAAGATCTTGATCCCGGTCGGCACCGCGATCAGCAGCGTCGTGATCATCATCGGGATCCGCAGCCAGCTGAACATGCCCGACACGAACATGTGGTGCGCCCACACCGTGTAGCTGAGGATCACGATCCCGATCAGCGCCAGCGCCATCAGCCGGTAGCCGAAGATCGGCTTGCGCGAATGGGTCGAGATGACCTCGGAGATGATCCCGAACCCGGGCAGCATCATGATGTAGACGGCGGGGTGCGAGTAGAACCAGAAGATGTGCTGGTAGGCGACCACGTCGCCGCCGGCGTCGGACTGGAAGAAGTTGGTGCCCAGGGCGCGGTCGAAGAGGACCATGAACTGCACCCCGGCGATGAACGGCGTCGCGGCGACGACGAGCAGCGAGGTGGACAGGTTCGCCCAGACGAGCAGCGGCAGGCGCCAGAAGTTCATCCCCGGCGCCCGCATGGTGATGATCGTGACCAGGAAGTTCAGCGCCGTGGCCACCGATGACGCGCCGGCGAACTGCACTCCCAGGTTGAAGAACGACTGGCCCAGCGGCGCCCCGGTGGACAGCGGTGCGTAGCCGGTCCAGCCGGCGTCGAACGCCCCGCCCGGGACGAAGAAGCTCGTCAGGAACAGGATCCCGGCCATCGGCAGCATCCAGAAGCTGAGCCCGTTCAGCCGCGGGAACGCCATGTCGGGCGCCCCGATCATCAGCGGCAGGACGTAGTTCGCGATCCCGGCGAAGATCGGGATCACGAACACGAAGATCATCAGCGCCGCGTGGGTGGAGAACAGCCCGTTGAAGGTGCTCGGGTCCACCACCTGGGTGCCGGGCTGAGCGAGCTCGGCGCGCATCACCATCGCGATCGCGCCGCCCACGAAGAAGAAGAAGAAGCTCGTGACGATGTACTGGATCCCGATCACCTTGTGATCGGTGTTGAACTTGAAGTAGTCGTGCCAGCTGCGGGCGCCGTGCTGGGAATGGTCTTCGGGAACGGTGGGAGCGCCGGCGGCCCAGCGGAACCAGTAATCGAAGCAACCGAGGCCGATCAGGAATCCGAACGGGGCGCTGATCCCGGGGACGACCACGTGCGGGTAGCCCGTCGCCTCGGTCTGGAAGATCGGCAGACCCGAGATCGCGCGCAGCGCGACGACGAGCCCGAAGCCGAGCGCGCCGCCGACCAGCGCGCCGAGCAGGGCGCGGGGCATGCCGGGTTTCTTCAAGGCCGCTGCCAACTCAGATCCTCGCACCGGGTCCCGCCGGGGCCACCGGCGAGGCCGATTCTATTGGCAGCGCCGCGCTCACTTGCCCCCCTGGACGCTGCTCATCAGGTAGTCGACGAGCGTGTCGAGCTGCTTGTCGCTGAGAGAGTCACCGAACTCCTGGGGCATGATGCTGGCGCCGAACCCCGGTGAGATCTGGGCATTTGGGTCAATGATCGACTGGTGGATCTCGGCGGCGCTGCGCTTCGGCAGCACCTCGTCGAGGTTCGGGCCGATGTCCGCGGTCGAGCCCGCCGCGGCCAGGGTGTGGCAGCCGCTGCAGCCCTGCTCGGTGAAGATCGACTCGCCCTGCTGGGCCTCCTGGCTGGGCTCCTCGACGGCCCCGCCGCCCGGCTGCTTGCCGCCCTGTGCCTTCGCTTGCTTGGCGAGCCAGGCGTCGAAGTCGTCCTGGGACTCCACGACGACGGGGGCGCGCATCGTCGAGTGCCCGATTCCGCACAGCTCGGTGCAGATCAGCGAGTAGCTCCCCTCGCGGTCCGGCGTCGCGACGACGTGGGTGGTCAGCCCGGGCACGAGGTCCTTCTTGACCCGCCACTCGGGGACCCAGAAAGAGTGGATTACGTCCAGCGCCTGCATCGAGAACTCGACCTGGCGGTCGACCGGCACGTGGAGCTCGGTCGAGGTCACGTCGGCGTCCGGGTACTCGAACTTCCACGCGAACTGCTGCGCCGTGACGTCGACCTGGAGGCGGTCGGGCTGGCGGGCCTCGATGTCGTCGAGGATCACCCAGCTATAGGCGGCGCCGAACAGGACGATCACGGTCGGGATCACGGTCCAGGCGATCTCCAGCCTGGTGTTGCCGTGGATCGGCTCGCCGTCGGACTCGTCGCCCGGCTTGGCGCGATAGCGCCAGATGCTGTAGCCGAGCATCACGAGGACGATCGAGTAGACGAACGCCGACAGAACGATCATCACGTCGAGCAGCCGGTCGATGTCGTCCGCCTCCTCGGAGCCCGCGGTGCCGTTCCAGTCGATCTGGACCATCACGACCGAGATCACGACCGTGAGCACGAGCATCGCGGCGAAGAGCCGTGCAAGCGTGGCGCGAGTCATGAAGCGCGGGCATTCTATTCGCAGCGCCCGCGCTCAGGAACGGGGGCCGCCGCCGCGGCCCGGCGGCCTACCTGCAGGGAGCGAACGCGGCGCCGTCGAGCGAGCACTTGAACGTCGAGCCGGCCCGCCGATTCACGCCGGCAACCTTACCTCAGGTCTCCGGCACCGGCGGCAGCTCGTCGATGCGTCCTGTCGAGGCGGCGAGAACCCCGCGGGCGACGCCTAGCCAGCTCCACAGCTCCCCGGCGCGTGACGACAGCGCCGCCCCCGCCTCGCGTCTGGACTCGGGGTCGAGCGCCAGCCAGCGGTTGAGGCGGTCGGCGATCGCGGGAACGGCGGCGTCGCCCAGCGGGAAGCTGAGCAGGTCGCGCTGGTCCGGCGGAAGCACCTCGGCGAGCGCCCGCGACACCTCGCGCATCCCCGAGTGGTCGGCGCTGACGGGCAGCACCCCCGCGGCGGCGGCCTCGGCGGCGACCATCCCGAACGCCTCCGGGAACGTGCTCGGGAAGACGAGCGCGTCGACCGCCGGGACGAGCCGGCCGACCTCCCCGTGCTCGAGTCGCCCGCACAGCGCGACGCTGCCGGCCGCCTCGCGAGCCGCATCGGCATAGGAGCCCGGCGCCGCGGCGAGGAACGCCTCGAGCATCCGCAGCGTCCCGGCCTCCCCCCCGCCCTCGAGCCCCCGGCCGCGCGCGGCGATCTCGCGCACGGCCGCGAGATCGCCGCGGCCGAACGCCTCGAGCAGGCGCTCGATTGCCTCGCGGTACTCCCCGAAGCCGACCAGCAGCAGGCGTGCATCCGGATGCTCGGAAACGACGAGCGGCCACGCCGCGACGAGCAGGTCGACGCCCTTGGAGACGATCAGCTTGCCCACGAACACGACGCGCGCGCCGCTCGCCGCGGCGAGATGCTCGACCGCTGCCGCGGAGTCGGGGCCGTGGCGACCAAGGCCGGTCCCGCCCGCCGTCGCGAGCTGGGTGGCGAGCGCGCGCAGCCGCGCTTCGGCCTCGCCGCGGGGAAGAGGCGCGAACAGCTCGGTGTCGACGCCCGGCGGACCGAGCCGGGTGCGCCCCGGCAGCGTCGGGTCGCCGACCGTCTCCCAGAGGCTCTCGGCGGTATGGCGTGAGCCCACGAGGACCCCCGCCGCGGCGGCCATCCCCTCGCGGGCGTGCGGAAGGAACCGCGGGTGGGGCCGCACCGTGTAGGAGAGCGCGCTGCCGTGGACCTTCGCCGCGAATCGCAGGCCGGCGCGGGCCAGGATCGCCGGCCCCATCACCAGGTGGTTGGCTAGCGCGGCGTCAACGCCTCCGGAGCCGGCGACCTCTCGAACGGCCGCGACGTTGGCGTCGATGTAGCGCGCGAGCTCTTCGTCGCTCAGCTCCGGAAACGTCTTGACCTCGAATCCCTCGTAGCGGTCCGGAACGTAAACCGGAAGCAGGCCGCCGATGTCCGGCACGTGGACCGTCACCATGCCACGGTCGCCGCGCTCCAGGTCAGGCTGCATGACCTTCCCCTGGCCGCCGCGGAACCCGACGAACCTGTCCACCCAATCCAGCTCGTCCGCGTCCCAGTCCTGGCACAGCAGATCAACGTCGTGGCCGAGCCGCGACAGCGCCGGCGCGAGGCTCGCGTTGTAGACGTTGCTGCCGGTCCCGCGAAGCAGGTATCCGTGGAAGATCAGCACGCGCATCGGGGCAGTATCGTGTCGCGCGCCGATGACGAATGTCCGACAGCGCTACCGCGTGCGGGCTCCGGCCTCCGGCCGCGAGGCGATCGTCGAGGCCGAGCGCGGCGGCGTCTACGTCGACGCCGAGACCGGCGAGGAGATGCAACCCGTCACCCACGTGCTGCCGCTCGCGCCCTCGCCCTCGGCGCTGTTGCGCACCCCTGAGAACCTCAGGCTGTGCCGGCGCTGCGAGCAGCTGATCGGACTCGACGTCAGCGACTGCCCGTACTGCGGCCTGCGCCAGCCGGCTCTCGACGGCGACTCGTGAGCCGCGCCGCCGCTCGCGTCCCGCCTCGGCTGGCCGCGGCGGCGGTCACCGCGCTGCTCGCGATCGGGGCCGCCGCGGGGTGCGGTGGCGATGATGAGCCGGCTACGACGTCGAGCTCGACCGCGAGCGGCCCCATCGGGGCCGACAAGCAGCCCGACCAGGCCTCTCAACCGAAGCCCGCAGCCGGCGACGCCGGGCAGCAACAGCAGCCGACCACAGAGAGTGGCGGCGTCGAGGCGCCGTCGAGCGAGGAGACGGCGCCCGAGAGCGCGCCTGAGTCCGGTGAGGACAGCGCCCAGCACGACGTCCCGCCGCCGCCCGGGAGCCCGGCCGAGCAGTTCGAGCACGAGTGCGAGCAGCACCCTGTGATCTGTGAATAGGACTCGGTCCGGCTAGCTCGGGACGTAGTACGCCGTGTAGAGGATCCGCGCCCCGCGGTAGGTGCACCCGTAGACGCGCTGCGAGCCGACCTTCTCCTGCGGATTGCCCTTCTTGATGTCGTCGGCGTCCTCGCAGGCGCCCTTCTCACGGCTGGCGCGCCACACGTTGCTCGACGACAGGTCGACGGCGAAGTCCGGAATCCAGGTCGGGACCGTGATCGCGACGATGTCGCCCTTGGCGATCGAGAGCGGCTGGTCGAGCGTGAAACGGGGCTTCGACCCGAGCTCATCGGTCAGTTCGACCACCGGGCTCTGCGCCTTGAGCTCGAACTCTCCACCGTCCTTCGGCTTGAGCACGGCGATCCGGGCCGCGGGCACCGTGCCCAGGTCCTCCTCCTTGTAGAACTTGCCAAAGAACTCGCGCTGCGAGGACTTGGGCTTGGAGAGGTTGACCTGCCAGGCGACGAGGTCGCCGGCCTCCGTCGCCGTTGTCAGCGCCTTCTTGTCGCCGGCGCGGATCTGGAAGCCGGTCACGCTGCCGACCGCCTGGCACGGATCCTTGGGGCAGCTCGGCTTCGGCGTGTCCTTGGTCTTGCCGATCGACTCGGTGTCCTCGCCCTGGGCCCCGGCGACGGCGGAAAGGCCAAGCGCAGCAGCAAGCGCGGCGAGCGCGCCCAGCACGAAGGCGGCGCGGCGACGGGATGTGGTCGCGATCTCGGTCACGGGTGTGAAAACCAGCAAACACGCCCGCATCGGCAGGGTTGCGGGCGGGGAAAAGGGGCGCATAGCTTAGGGTTCCGAGTCGGATGGAGGCCTCAGACCCCTTCGAGAGCTACATCAGGGTGGGCCTGGAACGCCTCGGCTTCGAGCTCGACGACACCGACGTCGCCGTGATCCAGGCGACCGACTCGATCTACGGACAGCAGATCGACGCATTGATGCAGGCCGACCTCGCCCATGTCGCCCGGGAGGCCGCCATGGATCTCTCGCGACCACCGGAGCCCGAGTGAGCCTGCTGGACCGACCGCTGCGCGAGCAGGGGGGCGCGATCGCGTCCGGCGACGCCGATGCCGGCGAGCTGCTCGAGGAGACGCTCGAGCGCATCGAATCGCGCAACCCCGAGCTCAACGCGATCGTCGAGGTCTTTCCGGAGCGCTCGCGCGAGATGCTCGATGACGCCCCGCCCGGCCCACTGCACGGCGTTCCGGTCGCGATCAAGGACGAGTGGCCGCTTCCCTGGCGCGCGGAGCGCTTCGGCGCCGCGGAGATGCTCGGCGATCCCCCCGAGCCCGGCGAGTCGGGTCCCTACAGGGCGCTGCGCGACGCGGGCGCCGTGATCGTCGGCGTCGGGAACATGCACGAGCTCGGCGCGGGAAGCACAGGTCACATCTCGGTCTACGGACCCGCCCACAACCCGTGGGACACCACCCGCTGCCCCGGCGGCTCGTCGAGCGGCCCCGGCTCCGCGGTGGGCGCAAGGCTCGTCGGCGGCGCCGTTGGCGCGGACGGCATCGGCTCGATCCGCTACCCCGCCGCCTACTGCGGGATCACCGGACTCAAGCCCACCTTCGGCCGCTCGGCCATGGAGGGCCACCCCATCCCCGCAACCACGACGGTCGTCTCGGGGCCGCTGTGCGCCGACGCCGCGGACTGCCGGCTGCTCGGCGCGGCGCTGTTCGGAGAGGACCTGCAGGCAGGCGACGCCGGCGGGCTGCGAATCGGGGTCGTCCGGGCCCCCGTGTCCGAGGACTGCCGGCCCGATGTCCTCGAAGCGTGCCAGCGGGCGCTCGAGGCGCTGCGCGCCGAGACCGCAGGCGAGATCGTCGAGGTCGCGATCCACGGGCTCGAGCACGCCCACGTCGCCTCGATCCTGGTCGGGACCACCGAGGAGCTGGACGAGCTCTCGCCCGCCAGGGTCGCGTCCCTGGGCGACGGCCTCAGCCCGATCGCCCGCGCGCTGCTGAAGTACCGCTTCCTGCTCTCGGGCGCCGCGCTCGCGCGGGCCCACCGCGTCCGCACCCTGATGCGGCGCTCGCTCGCCGACGTCTTCGAGCGGGTGGATGTTGTCGCGTGGCCGACGGTCCCCGCGCCCGCGCCGCCGCTGGAAAACCCCACGGTCGAGCTTCCCTCCGGCCCCCATGCGGCCGATTGGGCGAACTCGCGCGCCGGCGGGATCGTCAACCTGACCGGCGTCCCCGCGATCAGCATGCCCGTGGGGCTGAGCAGCGAGGGCCTGCCGATCGGGCTCCAGCTGCTTGCCGCGTGGGGACGCGACGAGCTGCTGCTCGATGCGGCCGAGGCGCTCGAGCGAGCCACCGGACGCGAACATGTCGAGGCGCGCCCGGCAATCGCCGCGGTCGCCGCGTAAACGGGCCACCGCACCGAGCGTGAGATCGGTCACTCGCACGATGCGGACGCGCGAGCGCCCGCACAGCGCTCCATAGAATCCTTCGGATGCCCGCGATCGAGACCCGCGACCTGCAACGCAGCTTCGACGATATCGTCGCGGTGGCGGGCGTCGACCTCGAGGTCTCCAGGGGCGAGATCTATGCGTTCCTGGGGCCCAACGGCGCCGGCAAGACGACCACGGTAAGGATGCTGACCACGCTGCTGCGGCCCAGCGGGGGATCGGCGCGAGTCGCGGGGCACGACGTCGTCGAGGACTCCGCCGCGGTGCGGCGCGCGATCGGCGTCGCGCTTCAGGAGGCGGCGCTCGATCCGCTGATGACCGGGCGCGAGCTGATCCAGCTTCAGTCGACCCTGCACGGCCTGGCGCGCGACGAGGCCAAGCGGCGCGGCGCGGCGCTGCTGCGCCGTGTCGGGCTCGAGCAGGCAGCCGATCGGCGCGTCGGCACGTATTCCGGCGGCATGCGGCGCCGGCTCGACCTCGCGTCCGCCCTCGTCCACGAGCCGAGCGTCCTCTTCCTCGACGAGCCGACGACCGGTCTCGACCCGGTCAGCCGCAAGGCGATCTGGGAGGAGGTCGAGAAGCTCAACCGTGAGGGAACGACGGTCTTTCTGACCACCCAGTACCTCGAGGAGGCCGACAAGCTGGCGAACCGCGTCGGGATAATCGACAACGGCGAGATCGTCGCCGAGGGAACCCCCGCGGTCCTCAAGGCCGAGGTGGGGCACCCCCATCTCGAGGTCGTGGTCGCGGACGGGACCGCCGAGCGTGCCGAGGAGGTCCTGGCGCGGTTCGGGAAGCCGCTGCCCGCGAAGGACGGCGCGGCGCTGGTCGAGCTCGAGCGCGGCGCGGCCGGGGTCGCGCCTGTCGTCCGGGCGCTCGACGACGCCGGGCTTCTGGTCGAGCGGCTCGATCTCGTCGAGCCGACGCTCGACGATGTCTTCGTCGAGAAGACCGGCTATCACCTCGAGGGCGCCGAGGACGCCGAGGCTGCCGAGGCGGCGATCGAGGAGCAGCCTTGAGCGAGCGGCTCGTCGCCGACCTGCGCGTCGTCGGGGCTCTCGGGGCGCGGGCGATCAAGCAGACTTTCAGGCGTCCCCAGCTCATGGCGCCGATCCTCGTCTTCCCGACGCTGCTGCTCGCGATCCAGGTCGGAGGCGCGGGGCGCGCCACCGACCTGCCGCAGTTTCCCGAGGTCCACGGGTTTCTCGATTTCATGCTCGCCGGGGCGATGATCCAGGCGACGCTGCTGGCCGGCAACAGCGGCGGGATCGCGCTCGCGCTCGACATCGAGATGGGCTTTACCGACCGTCTGCTCGCCGCCCCGATCCCGCGCTTCGCGATCGTCCTCGGCAGGCTCGCCGGCAGCGCCGCCCTCGGCGCCCTGACGGCGGTGTGGTTCATCGCGATCGGGCTGCTCTTCGGAGCCCGGATCGAGGAGGGCGTCCCGGGGGCGCTGGTGATGATCGCGATCGTCACGCTCTCCGCGGTCGCGTTCGGCGGCATCGGCGCCGCGATCGCGCTGCGCAGCGGCAAGGCCTCCGTAGTCCAGGGCCTGTTCCCGCTCGTCTTCGTGATCCTCTTCCTCTCCACGGCCTTCTTTCCCGAAGCGCTGCTGCTCGAGCCGGCGAAGTCGATCGCCGAGTGGAACCCGCTCAGCTTCATCGTCGAGGGGGTGCGCGACCCCGTGATCTCGGCGCTTTCGGCGAAGTCGTTCGCCGAGAGCATGGCCGCGCTCTGCTTCGTCGCGGTGGTGGCGCTCGGGCTGAGCGCGGCGGCGCTGCGGGCGCGGCTGAGGACGGGCGGATGAGCTTCGCCGCACAGCTCGAGACCGTGGGCGCGTTGATGCGGCGCGGCCTCAACGAGATCCTGCGCGTCCCCGGGGCGGCGATCCCCGGCATCCTCGCGCCGACGATCTTCTTCCTCGGCTTGACGGCGGTGTTCGGCAACCTCACCCTGCTGCCGGGCTTCACCACCGAGAGCTACCAGAGCTTCCTGATCCCGATCAGCCTCATGCAGGCGGCCGGCTTCACGGGCGCCGCGACCGGCGTGAATCTGGCGCGCGACATCGAGCAGGGATGGTTCGACCGCCTGCTCGCATCCCCGGCGTCCCGGTTCTCGCTGCTCGCCGGGCTGGTGCTGTCGGCGAGCTTCCGGGTCTTGATCCCGGCCACCTTCCTGCTGATCGTCGCGTTCGCGCTCGGCGCCCACTTCCCGGGGCTCGACGGCCTCGCGATCGCGGTGCTGATCGTGATGGGGATGGCGGTCGTGGCGTCGGCGTGGGGCGTCTCGCTCGCGCTGCGCTTCAAGACCCAGTCCGCGGCGCCGCTGATGCAGGCCGGGATGCTTACGCTGATCCTGACGACGACGGCCTACGCGCCGCTCGATCTGCTGACCGGCTGGCTCCAGGAGGTCGCGCGCTACAACCCC
>DASPWW010000013.1:0-62064 GCA_035637595.1 Solirubrobacterales bacterium
CCCCGACCGCCTCGAGGTCGCTGTCCGGATCGGCGATCGCCTCGCGCTGCGCCGCCACGTCCGCTCCCGACTCGATGAGGCGCCGGGCGTGCGCGAGGTCCTCGGAGCGGTCCACGGAAAGCGCCGCCGCGACCTTGCCGCCGTCGAGGTACCAGACGCAGAACTCGCCCGCGTCGCGATCGCCGCGCCACAGGATCTCGTCGTAGCTCTCATGCGGGCCCACGTACTCGAAGCTCGCCCAGTCGGCCAGGTCACTGAAGAAGTACGGCACCACGCGATAGGGCTCCTCGTCTCCGAGCATCGCCCCCGCGGCGTACCGCCCCTGCTGGAACGCCACGTCCCAGTGCTCGATCCGCAGTCGCCGACCGTGGACGACGCTGTCGTACGAGCAGACGTCCCCGGCCGCGAAGATCCCCTCGACCGAGGTCTGGAGCCGCGAGTCGCAGACGATCCCGTTGTCGACCTCGAGCCCAGCGCGCTCCGCGAGCATCACGTCCGGGCGCACCCCGGCCCCCACCACGACGGCGTCGCCTTCCACCGTGCGCCCGCTCTCGGTGACCACCGCTCCCACGCGCCGGTCGCCCTCGAACGCCGCTAGCTGCTCGCCGCCGAGGATCTCTATCCCCTTCGACTCGAGCAGGTCGTGGAACCAGCGACCCACCTCGTCGCCGAACGTCCGCGACAGCGCCACCTCCTCCATCATCACGATCGTGCACCGGGTCCCCTTCGCGGTCAGCGAGGCCGCGACCTCGCAGCCGATGTAGCTGCCCCCGATCAGCACCACGTGGTCGGCCTTCTCGGCGTCCTCCCGGATCGAGTCCGAGTTCCCGAACGCCCGCAGGTAGTGGATCCCCTCGAGCTCCGCGCCCTCGACCCGCAGGATGCTCACGTTCGCCCCTGTGGCGACCAGCGCGCTACCGAACCCGACCTCCTCCCCACCCTGAAGCTTCACGCTTCCGGCCTCGGGGTCGAGCGACATCACGTTCTTCCCC
This sequence comes from Solirubrobacterales bacterium, assembly GCA_035637595.1. Taxonomy (GTDB): domain Bacteria; phylum Actinomycetota; class Thermoleophilia; order Solirubrobacterales; family 70-9; genus DASPWW01. Next base: position 993 of record DASPWW010000013.1, read on the forward strand.
GTCATCAGCTCGACCCCGTGCTCCTCGTACCACTCGGGCGGATGCACGTAGGCGTCCTCGCGGCTCGCCTCGCCGCGCACGTACTCCTTCGAGAGCGGCGGCCGCTCGTACGGGGGCTCAGGCTCCCTGCCCACGAGCAGGATCTCCCCGTCGCCACCGCGCTTGCGCAGCTCGGCGGCGCAGTGCGCCGACGCCATGCCGCCCCCGATCAGCAGGTGATCGACCCGCCGCGCCGCGGTCACGATGAGCTCACTGGCTCGACGCGATCGCGCCTTGCGTGCCGTCCGGCCCGAAGAACCGCTTCAGGTCCTCCTCGACCCCCGGGTCCAGGACCGCGAGGATCTCGTCGCCCGGCTCGAGCACGGTGTCCGGCCCCGGCACGAAGCCGCGCCCCTCGCGCAGGACCGAGATCAACAGGCTGCCCTCCGGCAGATCGAGATCTCCGACCCTGCGCCCCGCCACCGGCGACTCGTCGCTCAGCAGCATCTCGATGATCTCGAGCCGCTCCTCCGGCAGGTCCAGCAGATGGATCAGCCCGTACTCCGGGACCTCGTGCTCGATCAACCGCAGGATCAGATCGGTCGCCGAGACGTGCGGGCGCACTCCCAGCAGGTCGAACCACTCCCGGTTCCGTGGGTTGTTCACGCGCGCGATGATCCGGTCGACGAGGTACTTCTCCTTCGCCACCTGGCAGATCAGCATGTTGTCCTCGTCGTCGCCGGTCACCGCGATCACCAGGTCGGCGCGCGAGATCCCGGCGCGCTCCAGCACCCACAGCTCCGACGCGTCGCCGTACTGCACGTTGTGCTCGAGCTCCTGCTCGACGGTCAGGTAGCGGTCGCGGTCAGCCTCGATCAGGGTCACCTCGTGCCCCTTGTCGAGCAGCTCGCGGCCCAGGTTCCACCCCACCTTCCCGGCGCCGACCACGATCACGTACATCGACTCCGGCATCGCTCAGCCCTCCGGGTCCGCCGAGGATCCGTCGCCGCCCCGTGGCGACCCGTCACCGTCGGTCTTCCCGGCTGCCTGGCGAACCTCGGCCTCGAGCATGTCGATCGCGATCCGGGTCGGGCAGATCGTGTGCAGACCCTGCTCCTCGTACCACGAGGCACGCAGGGGGTCCAGGATCCGCGCCACCACCATCGGCACGTTGAACCTCCGCTTCGCGATCTGGGAGATGATGATGTTGGTGTTGTCGCCGTCCGTCGCCGCCACGAAGGCGTCGGCCCGCTCGACCCCAGCGGCGGCCAGCGCGTCGACCTCGAGCCCGGTCCCGACCGTGAACTGGCCGCCCGAGTCCTCCCAGGAGCGCTCCAGCCCGACATCGAGCCGCGCGTGCGACTCGGGGTCCTCGTCGAGGCACGAAACCTCGTGCCCGTCGCGAAGCATCGCCCGGGCCAGTGACGACCCGACCCGACCCGCGCCCACCACGACTATGAACATGCGCGGATCCTAGCTACGCCGTAGCCTCGCGGGCCCGCCTGGCCTACGAGCCGCGCGAGTGGTGGCGTTCGTGCAGCTCGCCCTCATGGAGGTCCTCGTCGGGGTCCTCGACAGAGTCATCGCCGCCAGGCGCCTCCGGCGGCGCCGTCAGCAGGACCCGGCACGGCGCCTTCTTGAGCACGTACTCCGTCACCGGGCCGATCTCGGCCGGCTTCGCCGCCCCGATCCCGCCCAGCACCGCCCCTCCCCGCACCCGGGTCGGCGGCTCGCCGCCCATCACGATCATCTCCACGTCCCGTCGCCGTGCCTCCTCGACGATCCCGGCGCCAACGCTGCGAGCGCGTACGACGTCGGTGGCGACCTCCACCGTCTCGTACTCCTCACCGACGTCCTTGGCCCGGTCGAGCGCCCGCCTCGCCGCCTCGACGCGGTCGGGGGGCGGCGGAGCGTCGAGCGGCACCGTCAGCGGCAGGTCCATCACGTAGATGACATCGAGCCGCGGGGCGCTCTCCCCCGGCTCGTCGGCGGCGTCGGCCAGCCGCCCCGCGGTGCCGACGATGTCGTCGTCGAGCTCGGTCCCGAACACCGGAACGAGGATGTTTCCGTACTCGACCTCCGGCGTCCTCTTGGTCAGTGCCTCGGCCGGAACCGCGACCCGCCTGGTCAGCGAGGTCCCCTCCACCAAGCGCCGGTAGACGATGTAGGCGACCAGCCCGAACAGCATCCAGCCCCCCCCCAGATAGCGAGCCTCGTCGTGAAGGACGACCACGCTCGCCCACGCCGCGACGGCCACCACCGCCCCGATCAACGCCGGGATCGGCAGGCTGCGGTTCCTCACGGACACGTTGAAGGGCATCACGTAGGGCCGCTCGCGGTCGGGATCGTTGAAGCGCAGCCGGATCACCGACAGGTGGGCGATCGCGATCGCGAGCGTGATCCCGAACGCGTACAGCCCGGCGAGAACCTCGACGTCGGCGGGGAGCGTCAGGCCCAGGGCGATCGCGGCGGCCGTCCAGATCGCCACGAAGGGGGTCCCGGTCCTGCGGCCCAGCTTGCCCAGCCAGCTCGGGATCTGGCGGTTCGTCGCCAGCGTGTAGACGTGCCGCGACAGGCCCAGCATCGAGATGCTGGCCGCCCAGATCAGGACGGTGGGCGCGATCACGACCACCGCCCACTGCATCGCGTCGGCGAGCCACCCCGGATCGAAGCTCTGCACCACGCCGAGCACCGGTTCCTCGATGTACGGGCCGGCGAGCGCGGTCTCGGGTCCATCGGGCCCCGCCACGACGGGGACCGCCATCAACGCAACGGCGGTCATCGCCGCGTACAGAAGCGGCACCACCGCGGCCCCGACGTTGACCACCCGGCGCAGGTCCCCCGGGTCCCACTCTAGATCCGGCGCGAGATCCGACGCCGCCTCGATTCCCGCAAGCGCGACGGTCGCGATCACGCCCGCGTAGACGACATCCGAAAACGTCGGCGAGGAGAACAGATCGAGCTGAGCGGTCAGCAGCTCGGGATCGAGCGCGACCATCGCTCCGACGGCGATCACGGCGAGCTGGAGGCCGAGGTCGGCGAGCGCGAGGACGACCAGCAGCCGCTGGCGAGCCTGCCCCGTCAACCCGATGACGTTGACGAGCGTCACGCCCAGGATCACCACGGCGGCGGCGATGATCTCCCCGCCCGAGTGCCCGAAACTCTCCGAGATCGGCGTCAGGTAGTGCGGGACCGAGATCGCCGCGATCGCGACGATGATGATGTAGTCGATCAGCACCGCCCAGCCGGCGACGAAGCTGATCAGCTCGTTGAACGCGTTGCGAGCAAGCGTGCTCGACCCGCCCCGCTGCAGGAACATCGCCCCGCCCTCGACGTAGGTGAACGTCGTCAGCACGAAGAGCAGGCCGGCGCCGAGGAAGATCAGCGGCGTCAGCCCGAGGCCGAACTTCGCCACCACCCCGATCGAGAAATACAGCGAGAACCCGACCGCCGAGTAGGCGACGGCGAACAGCCACGGAACGCCGAGCAGCCGCTTCAACGCAGGGCCCGCACGGCCACGTAGAGCCTCCCCCCGCCGACCGCCATGAACAGAACCCCGATCACCACGCCGACCGAGGCCGGGCCGCCGCCCGCTGCCAGGGTCTTTGCGACCGCCGCGACGCCAAACCCCACGATCACGAGCGAGAACAGCATCGTCACCGTGTGGTAGAGGCGCTCCCGATCGGACATGCCCGGCAGTCTATGAGCGCTCCCACGCGGCACCCTGCGCATAACCGCGGCTCGGCCCTGGCGCCTAGGCGGCGACCTTCGCGCCGCGCGGGTGGGCGGCGACGATGACCCGGCAGGGGCGCTCGGCGAGCACCGTCTGCAGTGCCTTGCCGTACAGCGGCGTCCCGTCGCGATAGCGCAGCTGCATCACGATCGCCGCGGCGTCGATCGCCCGCGCCTCATCGGCGATCGCGTGGCCGCCCTGGCCCGGACGGACGCGCAGCACGTGCCCGCTGACCCGCAGCCCGCCGATCAGCTTCGCCTGCTCGATCCTGCTCTGCGCCTCGCCCTCCTGTTCGTCGAGCGGCGCGTCGAGCGGCAAATGTGTGGGGACGTTGATCAGCGAGATCACGTGGATACCCCGCCTCCGCCTCGCCGCCAGCCTCGCCGCGGTCGCCACGGCCTCCGCGGAGAACGGGTCCTCCTCGAACGCGAGCAGGATGGACTTGTACTCCACCTCCTCGACCCCCAGGGGCTCCGGCATCACGACCTTCACCGTCGCGGCGAGCGGCAGTCGCTGGCGGCGGCGGTAGAGCAGGTAGACGGCGAGCCCGAGCAGCATCCAGCCGGCCCCGATCACCAGGGTGCGGGTGTTGAGAGCCATGACGACGATCCAGGCCGAGAACGTCCCGAGCCCGCCGAGCACGGCGGACAGCGGGATCGAAGTGCCGCGAATCGCGAAGTTGAGGCGCGGTCGCCATTCCCGCGCTCGATCGCCGAAGCGGCGGCGCAGCTGGATCACCGAGACGTGAGCGATCGTGAACGAGAGCATCGCGCCGAACGAGTACATCGTCGCCAGCAGCTCGGTCTCGCCCGGTATCAAGGTGATCGCCGCGAGGGCGGAGAACGTCAAAATTGCGATGTAGGGGGTGTGAAACCTCGGATGCACGGCGCGCAGCCTCTCCGGCAGCTGGCGGTGCTGACCCATCGAGTAGGTCAGCCTCGACACCCCGATCAGCGCGGCGTTCGTCGCGATCACCAGGATCACCGCGGCGAGGATCCCGACGTAGATGCGAAGCGCGTCGGTGAGGCTGGCACCGAGGCCGATGTTCTCGACGATCCCCAGCACGGGATCGTCCGCGTACGTGGTCCCGAGCGCGGTGCTGAACTCCCCCCCGTGCTCCGTGACCGGCATCGCCGACAGCGCGATCACCGGCAGCAGCACGTAGAGGCCGAGCACCGCCAGCACCACGAGCCCGGTCCCCTGCGGAATCGTGCGCGCCGTGTCCCTGGCCTCCTCGGCCATGTTCGAGATCGTCTCGATCCCCGTGTAGGCGATCATCCCCACCGCTACCCCGAGCGCCGCGTCGCCCCATGTGGGCGCCACCCCGAGGTGGATGTTGTCGACCAGTGTGTCGGCGTTGAGCACCAGCGCGATCCCGATCACCACCAGCACGATCTGGGTCGCGAGGTCGGCGATCGCCAGCACGAGGTTGAGCCGTGACGACTCCTGCGTGCCCTTGACGTTGAGCGCCGCCAGCAGGGCGACGAGGACGATGCCCCCTATGACGTCCCCCGGACCGTGGCCGAGCGGGTCCCAGAACACAGCGAGGTAATGCGGTACGAAGAACGCCGAGATCGCGACGGTGATGATGTAGTTGAGCATCTGACCCCACCCGGCGATGAAGCTCACCAGCTCGTTGAACGCGTGGCGGGCGAAGCTCGAAGAGCCCCCCGCCTCGGGGTACATGACCGTCGCCTCGATGTAGGTGGCGGCGGTGCAGGCGAAGATCAGCCCCGCGATCATGAACGTGACCGGGGTGAGCCCGAGCGCGAAGACCGCCACCACCCCGAGCGCGTAGTAGATCGACGACCCGACGTTCCCGTAGGCGGCCGAGAACAGGGCCCCCACACCGTGTACACGGTGCAACGACTGTTCTCGTGGATGTCGTTCTGCCATTCGGAGCCGGCGGGGTCACGCCCCGCAGTCCGAATATAGGTCTACAGCGAGACGATGGGGATGATCAGCAGGGCAACGATGTTCGCGACCTTGATCATCGGGTTGATCGCCGGGCCGGCCGTGTCCTTGTAGGGATCGCCGACCGTGTCGCCCGTGACAGCCGCGGCGTGCGCCTCCGATCCCTTGCCCCCATGAGCGCCGTCCTCGATCAGCTTCTTGGCGTTGTCCCACGCGCCCCCTCCGGCGGTCATCGAGATCGCCGTGAACAAGCCGACCACGATCACGCCGATCAGCAGGCCGCCCAGCGCCTCGGCGCTGATCAGCCCCACCACCAGCGGCACGCCGATCGGGATCAGCGAGGGAAGGATCATCTCGCGCTGCGCCGAGGCGGTGACGATCGCTACGGTGCCGCCGTACTCGGGCGTCTGTGTCCCCTCCATGATCCCCGGGTTCTCGCGGAACTGGCGCCGCACCTCCTCGACCACCTGGCCTCCCGCCCTGCCCACCGCCTCGATCGCCAGCGACGCGAACAGGAAGACCATCATCCCCCCGATCAGCAGCCCGATCAGCACCGCCGGATCGGAGATGTCGAAGTTGATGATCGCGTCGGCGCCCGCCTCGTCCTGGAGCTCCTGCTTGAAGGCGTTGAAGAGCACGAGGGCGGCGAGTGCCGCCGAGCCGATCGCGTATCCCTTCGTCACCGCCTTGGTCGTGTTGCCGACCGCGTCGAGTGGATCGGTGATGTTGCGGACGTCCTCCGGCAGATCGGCCATCTCGGCGATCCCGCCCGCGTTGTCGGTGATCGGCCCGAACGCGTCGAGCGCGACGATCAGCCCGGTCAGCGACAGCTGCGCCATCACGGCGACGGCGATGCCGTAGATCCCCGCCAGCTCGTTGGCGCCGAGGATCGCCATCGCTAGCAGCAGCGCCGGCGCCGCGGTGGACTGAAAGCCCTGGGCGAGCCCCTGGATGATGTTCGTCGCGTGGCCCGTCAACGAGGCCCGGCTGATCGTCCTCACGGGCCGGAACCGGGTCGAGGTGTAGTAGTCGGTGATCACGAACAGGCCCGCCGTCACGGCGACCCCGATCAACGCGCACAGCCACAGGTCGGTGACGTTGACTACGTCGGCGGTGGCATCCGCGAAGCCGAACTTCAGCGGGTCCTCCATCAACCACTTCGTGATCGGGTAGAACGCCGCGGCGGACAGCACTGCCGACACGATCAGCCCCTGATAGAGCGCTCGCTCGACCTTGTCGGTCCGCGTGCGGACGGCGAGCGCCCCGACGATCGAGGCGAGGATGGCGGCGCCGCCGATCGCGAGCGGGTAGATCGCCACCTCGCGGGCGAACTCGGTGTTGAAGGTCAGGACGCCGAGCAGCATCACCGCGACAGCGGTCACCGCGTAGGTCTCGAAGAGGTCGGCGGCCATCCCGGCGCAGTCGCCGACGTTGTCGCCGACGTTGTCGGCGATCACGGCCGGGTTGCGCGGATCGTCCTCGGGTATCCCGGCCTCGACCTTCCCGACGAGGTCCGCACCGACGTCGGCGGCTTTCGTGAAGATCCCGCCGCCGAGGCGGGCGAACACTGAGATCAGCGATCCGCCGAAACCCAGCCCGATCAGCGCGTCGACGGCCTCCTTGTCGGTCTTGTCGGCCAGGATCAGAATGCCGAAGTATCCGGCAACCCCGAGCAGCGCGAGGCCGACCACGAGCAGCCCGGTTACCGACCCGCCCTTGAAGGCGACGTCGAGCGCCGGCGGCACTCCACCACGCGCCGCCTCGGCCACCCGGGCGTTGGCGCGCACCGAGAGGTTCATGCCGATGAATCCCGCCGCGCCCGAGAACGTGCCCCCGATCACGAAACCGATCGCGGTGGCCGCGTCCTGGAGGATCGCGAGCAGGATGGCGAGCACGACGGCGACCGCGGCGATGATCGTGTACTGGCGCTTCAGATACGCGCTGGCGCCCTCCTGGATGGCGCCCGAGATCCGTTGCATCTCGGCGTTGCCGGGCGACTTCGCGAGCAGTCGCCGCGTGATGAGCGCGCCGTACACCACCGCCGCACCCGCGCAGACGAGCGCGATGACGACGCCGTAATCGGTGAGGAACTCAGTCAAGTCGGCTTCTCCGGTGGATAGCGTTCGGGCGCCCGGGCGCCGCGAAGCGCGCGGAGTCTAGCTGGACGAGCCGGGAGGGGTCCACAAACCGGACGGCCTCCCGCCCTCGGGACCGCCCGCCGGGGCGCTCGGTTCGTCCTCGGGCGGCTTCTCCTCGCCACCGCCCCCACCCGCCTCGCGCGCGTAGGCGACCTGGAGCTCCGAGAGCGCCTGACGAACCTGGCCCGCGGGCTCCGGCTCGAGCAGGTCGACGAGCGCCCGCACCGCGTCAATGCCCACCCGCGCCTGATCGAGGTCCTGCTCGTCTGGCTTGGCGATCCGCCGCGAGGTGAGGTTGATCAAGCTGACGACGCTCTGCAGCAGGACGTCCTCGATTCGCAGCTTGCGCAGCTCGTCCTCGAGCCGGCGCCGAAGCTCCTGCTCCTCCTCGGGTGTGGGCGGGCGACCCGCGCCCGCGGGCGCTGCCTCGGCGGGTCCCTCCTCGGCGGGCGACTCGTCTGCCGGCGCCTCCTCGGCGGGCGCGCGCTCCTCGTCGCCAGGGGCGTTCTGCTCCTCCTCGTTCATCCCGGTCACCCTAGATGAATCGGTCATCTAGCCCAGCACGCCCTCCGGGACGTACGTGCGCCGCGTCTCGTCGACCGCCGAGCGGTAGATCGACTCGATCGATTCGCCGGCGTCGAGGGCGCGGCGGGCGCGCTGCGCCCCGTTGAGCTCGGGAAGCGCGACCTCGAGCCCCAGCTCCGCGCGCATGGGCTCGGTCCACTCGAGCAACCGCTCGACCTCGGCCGCGGCCTCGACCGTGGCACCACGCTCGAAGTCGATCAGCCCGCCGTCCATCCCGTAGCGAGTCGCACGCCACACGTTCTCGTCGAGCTCTCGCTGTCGCGGCCGCGGCGACGCGCGCCCCTCGTCGTAGTCGCGGGTCGCCTGGGCGATGCATGCCGCGATTAGCGCGGCAAGCCCGAACGACTCCTCCCCCCGCGTCTGGGCGTCGCATATCCGCACCTCCACGGTTCCGAACTCGTGGTGGGCACGGATGCTCCACCACAGCTGCGTCGACTCGACGATCGTCCCGGTCCTCGCCAGCAGCTCGACGAAGCGCGCGTACTCCGCCCAGCTCCCGAACGGCTCGGGAATGCCGCAGCGGGGGAAGACCCGGGTGAAGATCTCGGTCCTGACCGAGTGCAGCCCTGTGTCGCGGCGGTCGAGGAAGGGCGAGTTGGCGGAGACGGCGAGCAGGATCGGAAGCACCGCGCGCAGCGAGTCGCATACGGCGATGGCCCGCTCCGCTCCCCGAACCCCCATGTGGACGTGAAGGCTCCATGTGTTGTTGCGCCGTGCGACGTAGCCGAGGTCGCGCTGCAGGCGCTGGTAGTGCGGGGTGTCGATGATCCGCTGGTCGAGGTAGTTCGCCCACGGGTGGGTCCCGGTGGCGGCGAGCCCCAGGCCCATGCCCTCGGCGATCGAGAACAGGCGGGCCCGGTGGATGCGCTGGCGCTCGACGGCGTCGGCGAACGTCCCGCCGCGACCGGAGCGGATCTCGATCTCCGATGCGATCAGCTCGCCCTTGGCGGAGCCGGCAAGCAGGGCGTCCGCCTGGCAGGCCGCGAACAGGTCCTCGAAGCGCTGCTCGAGATCGAGGCTGGCAGGATCGACGATCGCGAACTCCTCCTCGAGCGCCACCGTGAAGTCCGTGGACTGCTCGAAGGTCGCCCTGACCCGCTCGAGGTCGAGCGTCCAGTCGGGGTCGGGGGCGGCCGCGGAGGCCGAGTCGGTCACGTCAGGTAGAAGTACAGCGCGTACAGCAGGTCCACCGCGGGGCTCGAGGTGTGAACCGTTACCTCCGGCGGCACCTGGAGAAGCTGCTCGGAGTAGTTGAAGATGATCTTCACCCCGGCTTCGACCAGGCGGTCCGCCACCTCCTGGGCCGACCGCGCGGGCACGGCGAGCACCCCGACCACGACCTCCTCCTCCGCGACCACCTCCTCGAGATCCGAGAAGTCGCGCACGGGCAGGTTGTCCGCGACCTCCTTGCCGACGAGCTCGGGATCGACGTCGAACAGGGCCACGATCCGGAACCCGTGGTCGGCGAAGATGTCCGACCCGGCGATCGCCTGGCCGAGATTGCCCGCGCCGAACAGCGCGATGTTGTGCTGTCCCGAGGTGCGCAGGATCTTGCGGATCTCAGCGACCAGCGAGTCGATCCGGTAGCCGACCCCGCGCTTGCCGAACTTGCCGAAGCCCGACAGGTCACGACGGATCTGCGTCGAGTTGATGTGCGTGTACTCGGCGAGCTCCTGGGACGAGATCGTGTCCTTGCCCATCTTGCGCGCCTGCGTCAACACCTGGAGGTACCGCGACAGCCGCGCCGCGACGCCGAGTGAGAGACGCTCGCTGTCGAACCCGAGCTCGGCGGTCGCGGCACGCCGCGGCCCCCCGTCCTTCGCCGACCTCGTCCCGACCGCGCCCTTCGCCCGCTCCGGACTCATGGCCCTGACACTACCGATCGCGCGCTCAGTGCCGCGCGCAGCGCGCCGGCGTCCGGGGCGAGCTGCGAGACCTCGGACCCGTCGATCTCGATCACCGGTATCCGCTCGAGATGCACGCGCAGCAGGCGTTCGTCGTCCTCGATGTTGAGCTCGCGAAGCTGGAACCGCATTCCCTCCGCACGCAGCGCGAGCAGCACCTCCCTGGCCTCATCGCAGAGATGGCAGCCGGGTCTGCCATAGAGGGTGACCCGCGGCGCTGAGGCCGATGTCGCATTCACTCGCTAGACGCGTCCCAGGAGAGATAGTCCGGATATGGAGCCGGCTCGACGTAGCGCGCCGCCGAGCCGATCATCGCGGCATTGTCCGTGCACAGCTCGCCCGGTACGAGCTTCAAGTCGACGCCGTGGCGCTCACAGAGCTCCGCCGCCTGCCGGCGCAACAGCGAGTTGGCCGCGACGCCGCCGCCGAGCGCGACCGCGCGCCAGCCCTCCGCGGCGAGCGCGCGCTCGAGCTTGGCGACGAGCTGCCCGACCACGGCGCCCTGGAACGAGGCCGCGAGATCCGCCCTGCGCCGCTCCAGCTCGGCGTCGGAGAGGTCGGCGACGGCGTAGACGAGCGCCGTCTTTAGGCCGCTGAAGCTGAAATCCAGCCCCGGGTCGCGGGTCATCGCGACCGGGAATTCGAACGCGTCCGGATCGCCTTCCGCCGCAAGGCGCTCGATCGCCGGCCCGCCGGGAAAGCCGAGCCCGAGCAGCCGCGCCGCCTTGTCGAGCGCCTCTCCCGCGGCATCGTCGAGCGTCTCGCCGAGCGCCTCGAAGCGCTCGTGCGAGCGCACCGCGGCGAGCAGCGTGTGACCGCCGCTCGCGATCAGACACAGGAACGGCGGCTCGAGCGGGTCCGGCCCGAGGAAGTTGGCGGCGACGTGGCCGTGGAGATGGTCGACGCCGACGAGCGGCTTGCGGCCCGCCGCGGCGAGCCCCTTGGCGGTGCTGAGCCCGACGAGCAGGGCGCCGATCAGCCCGGGACGTCGGGTGACCGCGATCGCGTCGAGCGCGTCGAGCCGCGTCCCCGCACCCTCGAGGGCCACGTCGACGACGCCGTTAATGAACTCGAGGTGATGGCGCGAGGCGACCTCGGGCACGATGCCGCCGAAGCGCTCGTGAAACGCGGCCTGGGACGAGATCACGTTGGACAGCACGCGAGGGCCGTCCACGACCGCGGCGCAGGTGTCGTCGCAGGAGGTCTCCAGCGCCAGGATCAAGTGGCGGCCGCGGCGGCCGGAGACTCCAGCCACATGATCAGCGCGTCCTCGCCGTTGTCGTGGTAGTAGCGGCGGCGGCGTCCCGCGGGCCTGAAGCCGAAGCGCCGGTACATCGCGATCGCCTCGGTGTTGGACGTGCGGACCTCGAGCGTGTAGCGGGCATCGTCGCCCGCCTCCTCGAACAGGCGCCCCAGCAGGGTCGTCGCGATGCCGACGCGGCGGCGCTCCGGCGCGACCGCGACGTTCATCAGGTGCCACACGTCGGCGTAGCGCGAGCAGACGAGATAGCCGGCGAGCCCGTCGGGACCGCTCGCCGCGAGGCAGATGCCCGAGGGCTTCGACAGCTCGAGCACGAACATCGCCAGCGACCACGGGGTCGGGAACGAGCGGCGCTCGATCGCGAGAACGGAGGGCAGGTCGCTGTAGGTGAGGCGGCGGATCTCCGCCGCCTCGACGTCCTGTCCGGCCCCGGCCGGGTCAGCGATCTCGCTCAAGCCAAACCTGTGCATCTGGTGGTCTCAGATAGATGGGCCGGATGTCGTCCGGCGCCAGTCTCGGGAGGCCTTCCGACAGCAGGCAGATGTGCCTCGCCGCCAGCCGGTGCCCGGGGTCCGCGTCGGGCAGGACCTCCACGCCGGCGCGCTCGAGGTCCTGGCGAAATCGTAGCGAGCCATTTCCGCCCGCCAGCGGCGGGTCGCCGAGCGCCGCAACGCGCGCCGCAAGCTCTTCGGCGCTGGCGACGAAGGGATCCCACACCCGCTCGCCGGCCGGATCGTGCAGCGACGCAAAGGCCTGCGAGCGGCGGGCGTCGACCAGCGCCATCGTAAAACGCCGCGTCGCGGCGGGGCGTTCGGCGATCCCCCGGGCCAGCGCGTCGAGCGTGCCCACGGCGACGACCGGCTTGCCGAGGCCCTGGGCGAGGCTGCGGGCGGTCGCGATTCCGATCCGCAGCCCTGTGAACGATCCAGGGCCCACGCCCACGGCGATCACGTCGACCCCGTCCCATCCTCCGACCTCGGCGACGGCGCGCTCGACCTCGGCGAGCAGCGCGGTGGCGTGGCGGGGGCCGCCGGCCGGGGCCAGGAGGCGCTCGCTCAGCACCCCTTCGTCGCGCGTCAGCGCCACCGCGACGTCCGGGGTCGCGGTGTCGAAGCCGAGCACCGTCGCGGCGCTCACGGCGAGATCTCGACCTCGCGCTCATCGGTGCCTGCGTGGCGCAGCTCGATCCGGATCAGCCGTCCGGCCGCGACGTCCCCGAGCTCGATTCCACCACCGGCGCCGCGCGGCCACTCGACGAACGCGACGGCGTCGGCGGTCAGGTAGTCGTCGAGCAGACCGGGCTCCTCACCCTCGAGCCGCTCGAGCCGGAACAGGTCGAGGTGCGAGACCGCCACCCGACCGGAATGGCGGCGGCCGATCGTGAACGTCGGCGACTGGATCGGGCCCTCGACCCCCAGGGCGCGGCAGGCGCCCCGGATCAGGGTCGTCTTCCCGGCTCCGAGCTCGCCGGCGACGAGCACGACGTCACCGGGCTCGAGCGTGGAGGCGAGCCGCTCGCCGAGGGCCTCGGTCTCGGCCGCGCTGCGGGTCCGTTCGACGCTCACGGCTGCGGCGCGGCCGAGGCCCGGGCGGTCAGCCGAACAGATCGAGCTGGTCGGCGTCGGGCTCGGCGGCGACCGATCCGGCGAGCACGGCCGCCGTCGCGGCCTCCTGTGCGGCGCCGAGCGGCGGCGGCTGGGCGACGAGGCCGGGCAGCGCGGCGAAGTCCTCGCGCAGCGTGTCGAGCAGCGACGGGGTGCGAAGAGCCGCCGCGGGATGGAACAGCGGCATCACGAAGACGGGCAGTCCGGCGAGCGTGTGGATCTGGGGCGTGCCCCGCACGCGGCTGATCGGCGCGCGGCTGCCGGTGATCAGGCGGGTAGCGAAGTTTCCGAGCGTGCCGATCGCCCGCGGCCCGATCAGCTCGATCTGGCGCTCCAGGTAGGGATGGCAGGACTCGATCTCGATCGGCTGCGGGTCGCGGTTGCCGGGAGGCCGGCACTTGAGCACGTTGCATATCCACACCTGGTCGCGCGCCAGCCCGATCCCCTCCAGAAGATCGGTCAGCAGCGAGCCGGCCCGGCCGACGAAGGGCAGGCCCTGGCGGTCCTCCTCGGCGCCCGGCGCCTCGCCCACGAACATCAGGTCGGCATCGGCGTGCCCGGACCCGAACACGACCTTGGTCCGCGTCTCGGCGAGCGGACAGCGCGTGCATTCGGACGCCTCGCGGTAGAGCTCGACTAGCCGCTCGCGCCGCTCGGCCGACTCAGCCACCACCGCGTCCTCCGGCGCGCCGCTCGCGCGCGAGCTGCTGCTTGAAGCGCTGCTTGGCGCCTCCGCGATCGATGCCGCGCTTGTCCTCCAGGCGGCGCGCCTGGTCCGGGCTCATCGACAGCCGGCGCGGGGCCGCCGGCGCCGATAGCCGGCGGTGCGCCTCCGCCGAGCCGCACTCGGGGCACTCCGCCGTCTCCGTCCCGGCGGCGCTGAGCTCCTCGAACGTGTTGCCGCAGGCCGGGCACATGAACTCGTAGATCGGCATGCAGCAATCGTAGACGCGCTCGCGGACCCCGGCGGGCAATGCGGAGGCCGCAATTTGGGGCTTTGGGGGGCCGAATCGGCCCCGTATAATCGGCCTTGGCCGCGACCTCGACCGATCGGGCGCGGACCCGACATCACCACGAGCTAGAGCCCCGCTCGTCTGGTATCTCCGAATGCGAGAACTGGAACGGGATCCGACCGACAGCTTCGACTCCACAGCGCTGCGCGCTCCGCTCGCCGTGGTCGGTCCCGGACGCGTCGGGCGCTCGCTGGCGCGAGCCGCGCTTGACGCGGGCCTCGAGGTCGAGCTTGCCGGGCGGCGAGACGCCGTCGCCGCAGCCGAGAGCGCCGAGATCGCCCTGCTGTGCGTCCCCGACGGCGCGATCGAGGAGGCCTGCGAGACGATCGCCGCCGCGGTCCCCCCGCTGCGCTTCGTCGGCCACGTTAGCGGCGCGACGCCGCTCTCGGCGCTGAGCGCGGCGCGGCGGCGCGGCGCCGAGGTCTTCTGCATGCATCCGCTGCAGACCGTCCCCGATGGCGACGCCAGCCTCGCAACCGTGCCGTGCGCGGTCTCCGGCTCGAGCGTCGAAGCGTCCGAGCTGGCGGGCGCGCTCGCGGTGCGGGTGGGGATGCGCCCCTTCGCGCTCGCCGACGACCAGCGCACCGCCTACCACGCAGCGGCGTGCATGGCGTCGAACTTCCTCGTCGCGCTCGAGGAATCGGCGTCGGAGCTCATGCGGGAGGTCGGGATCGAGGAGGCCCGAGAGCTTCTCGGCCCGCTGGTGCTCCGAACCGCCGCCAACTGGGTCGAGCGGGGGCCGGACGCGCTGACCGGCCCGATCGCGCGCGGGGACGAGGACACCGTCCGCCGCCATCTCGAGTCGATAGCCGAGTCGAGCCCGCAGCTCGTCGCGCTCTACCGGGCCCTCGCGGACCGCACCCGCGACCTGGCCCGCGGCCCCGAAGTTCCCGCGTGAAGATCGTTCGCCGCAAGTCGGAGCTGCGCGACGCGCTCGGCGGCGCCCGGCGCGACGGCGCCCGCATAGGACTCGTCGCGACGATGGGCGCCCTTCACGCCGGCCACCTGTCGCTCGTCCGTGAGGCACGCAGAACTTGCGACGTGGTGGTCGCCACCGTGTTCGTCAACCCCACCCAGTTCAGGCCGGGCGAGGATCTCGAGGCCTACCCGCGCGACGAGGAGGGCGACGCGAAGCTGCTCGCGGCGCAGGACGTCGACGTGCTGTACGCACCGGCCACGGACGACGTCTACCCGCCCGGGTTCGCGACGGCAGTCGAGGTGAGTGGGCTCACCGAGGTGCTTTGCGGGGATCCCGGCCGCCGCGGGCCCGAGCATTTCCGCAGCGTCACCACGGTCGTCGCGAAGCTGCTCAACCGCGTGCAGCCCGACGTCGCCTTCTTCGGGCAGAAGGACGCTCAGCAGGCATCGGTCATCCGCCGCATGGTGCGCGACCTCGACTTCCCGGTCCATGTCGAGGTGATGCCGACCGTCCGCGAGCCCGACGGCCTCGCCCTCAGCTCGCGCAACCGCTACCTGACGCCCGACGAGCGCCGCCGCGCCGCCGCGATTCACCGCGCGCTCGATGCCGCCAGCAAAGCGGCGGCGGGCGGAGCGCCGGTCAGCGAGGCGATCGATGCCGCGCGCGCCGAGCTCGCCTCCGAGGGCATCGAGCCCGAATACGTCGAGGCCCGAGACGCCGAGGACCTGACCCCGGCCGAGAGCTTCAACGGGCGCCCGATCCTTGTGGCGCTCGCCGCGCGGATCGGCTCCGCGCGCCTCATAGACAACGTCGTGATCGAAGGAAAAGGGAGCTGATGCACCGTCACATGCTGAAGTCGAAGATTCACCGGGCCACGGTCACCGCCTGCGACCCGGACTACGTGGGCAGCGTCACCATCGACGCCGAGCTGATGCGCCAGGCTGACCTGCTGCCCAACGAGCAGGTCCACCTGTGGGACATCGAGAACGGGGCCCGGCTCGTCACCTACGCGATCGAGGGTCCGCCCGGTTCGGGGCAGGTGCAGGTCAACGGCGCCGCCGCCCGTCTCGTCAACCCGGGCGACAAGGTGATCGTCGTCTCGTACGGCAGCTACGGCGAGCAGGACCTCGACGCCTACTCGCCGATCGTCGTTCACGTCGCCGACAACAATCGAGTGGTCGGCGTGGACAGCAACCCCGAGGTCCTGCTGGCGGGATTCGGCGACCGATGGTTCGACGAGGTGCCGGGGTCGCTGGGCGCCGGCGGCGAATCGCTATCAGCGGGGAGCCTGCAGTGAACGATCGCCACGAGGTTCCGAACGCTCCCCCTGAGGAGCGCAGTCCGGTGACTGTCCCGAGGCTCGCCGAGATGAAGCGCTCGGGTGAGCCGATCGTGATGGTGACGGCCTACGACTACCCGTCGGCCGAGGTCGCCGAGGAGGCCGGCGTGGACGTCGTGCTCGTCGGCGATACCGCGGCGATGGTGGTGCTCGGATACGACTCGACCACTCCCGTGGGCATGGACGAGATGCTCACCATGGCCTCGGCGGTGCGGCGCGGCCTGCATACCCCGCTTCTTATCGGCGACATGCCGTTCGGCTCGTATGAGGCGTCGAACGAGGATGCGATCGCGAACGCGCAGCGCTTCGTCAAGGAGGCGGGGTGCGCGGCGGTCAAGCTGGAGCGCGGCGGCCCCTCGGTCGACAGGGCGCGCGCGATCGCCCGGTCGGGGATCCCGGTGATGGGCCACGTCGGGCTCACGCCCCAGACCGCCAGCGCGCTTGGCGGCTTCAAGGCCCAGGGGCGGACCGCCGAGCAGGCTGCGAAGCTCGCGGAGGACGCTCTCGCCCTGCAAGCTGTCGGCTGCTTCGCGATCGTCTTCGAGGCGGTGCCGGCGGCGGTGACCGAAGCGCTGATGGAGAAGCTCGAGCTGCCGGTAATCGGCATCGGAGCCGGGCCGGCCACCGACGGCCAGGTGCTGGTCTTCCACGACCTGCTCGGGATCTACGGCGACCAGGTACCCCGCTTCGTGAAGCGCTACGCCGACCTGCGCGGCGAGATGGTGACCGGCATGCGCGCCTACGCCGAGGACGTCCGCCGGGGGCGCTTCCCTGCCGACGAGCACACCTACTCGATCGACCCCGCCGAGCTCGACGAGTTCAGGGACTACCTCAACCAGGAAAGCCTCGCCGGCTCCGCCTGGGACTGGTAGGCGTCCACCACCGCGCGTAACCCGGCGTTCCGGCCGGGGTACAATATCTTGTAACTATCCGCACGAAACCGCGTGCGGTCGACTTCGCGGAAAGCGAGGTGAGAAGCATGGAGACGCTGAAGTGGTTCGAGCCGGTCGCCCTGCTGCTGATGGTGATCGGCGCCCTGAGCTGGGGCATCCTCGGGCTGACCGACACGAACGTGCTCACCGAGATCTTCGGGACCGGCACGCTCACCGACGTCGTGTACGTGATCGTCGGGTTGGCCGGGCTCATCTACCTGCCGAGGCTGTTCGAGGCCTTCCATATCGGTCACGGCCCGCACCCGAGAGGGGTCTGACCGAGCAAGCGGGCATCAGGACCCTCCCCGAGCGGCGCCGGCTCCTCCCCCAGCGAGCCGGCGCCACGCGCGAGCCGGGCCACGTGGCCCGGCTCGCTCATCGGTGGGCCTGGCGAAGCTGCGGTAGTTTCAGTCCGTGGCGGTTACCACCGGGGAGCTGCGCCTGTCCACCGAGGGAGACGCCGACGTGATCGACATCACCGCTGGTGTGGAGCGCGTGGTCCGGTCGGCCGGGATCGGCGAGGGCGTGGTCACCGCGTTCGTGCGCGGCTCGACGGCCGCGATCACGACGATGGAGCACGAGCCCGGCGGGGTCCACGACCTGCGGGCGCTGCTCGACCGCCTCGTCCCGCAGCACGGCGACTACGAGCACAACCGGCTCAACCACGACACGAACTCCCACGCCCACCAGCGGGCCTCTTTGATCGGCGCCTCGGAGGCGGTCCCGGTGCTCGACGGGCGGCTGGCGCTCGGCACCTGGCAGCAGCTCGTCCTGATCGACTTCGACGATCGCGCGCGCGACCGGACCGTGGTCGTCCAGGTGGTCTCCTAGTGGGGGCCAACTAGCCCAGCTCCGTGCCGGAGGCGGGCCAGCCCTCCTCGCGCCGCCGCGCGCTGACCGCAGCGGCCGGCGTCGCGGCCGCGGCCGCGCTGGTCGCGGCGCTGGCGCTGTCCGGCGCCTTCTCCGGCGAGGAGAAGGACGAACCCCAGGCCACGGTCCCCGTTCCATCCTCGACCCCAAATGGGGAGGGCGGCGAGCGCGGCGGCGGGCCTGCCGCGCCGCCTCGGATCGAGACGATTCGGGTGGGCGGCCGGCCCACCGCGCTCGCCGTCGGGGACGGCAGGGTGTGGGTCGCCGATCCGTTCTCGGCGCGCGCGTCGGCGGTCGAGACCGGCGGGGAAGGCCAGCCTCGGGTCACGTCGTTTTCGCTTGCGGGCCCTGCTTCCGCGGTGGCCGCCGGGTCTGGCGGGGTCTTCTACACGCTCCAGGAGCGAGAGGCGCTGGAGCGGCGAGATCCGCTCGATCCCGCCGCCCCCGGCGAGACGATTGATCTGGACGGATTCGCGTCCGCGGTCGAGACCGGGGAGGGGAGCGTCTGGGCGCTGGTCGAGAACGCGGTCGAGCGCGTCGACCCGGCCACCGGCGAGATCGGCGACGAGATCGCAGCCGGGGGGTTCGCGAGCGGCCTGGCCGTGACCGACGGGGCGGTGTGGCTGGTCGCCGACAACCGCGAGGTGACCAAGATCGACGCGGGGTCAGGCGAGGCCGAGGGCGACTTCGTCGAGGTGCCCGACGCGGTCAGCGTGGCGACCGGCGAAGGGTCGGCGTGGGTACTCTCGGCCACCGGCGCGGTCACCCGGATCGACGCCGGCTCGCTCGCTGTGGTCGGCGATCCGTTGCTCGTGCGGGGCGCGCTCGACGTCGCCGTCGGCGAGGGCGCGGTCTGGGTCAGCTCGGCCGACGGCACCGTGACGCGGCTCGACCCCGCATCCGGCGAGGTCGTCGGCGATCCGCTGCCGGTCGGCGAAGAGCCGGACGCCGTCGCCGTGGGAGCGGGCGCCGTGTGGGTCGCTAACGCGGGCGATGGGACGCTGACCCGAATCGACCCGTAGCCCGGCTCACAGCCCCGGGTCGCCGCGTCCGGGTGGGCGGTCAGCTCCGCTTGAAGTCGATCTCGCGCAGCACCTTCGCCGGCGCGCCGGCGGCGATCACACCGCGCGGCAGGTCCTGCGTGACGACCGAGTTCGCGCCGATCACGCAGCGGTCGCCGATCTCGACCCCGCCGGTCACCACGCAGTTGACACCGAACCAGCAGTTCGAGCCGATCCGGACCGGCCCGCGGGCGACGAAGCCCTGCCGTGTTATCGGCTTGTCCGGGTCTTCGTAGGCGTGGTCGGAGTCGCCGACGAAACAGTTGTTGGCGAACATCACGTAGTCGCCGATCTCGACCCGCTCCATCGCCGCGAGCATCGTGTTGCGGTTCAGGAAGCACTCCTTCCCGATCTCGATCCGCGCCTCGGGGGCGAAGGTGAGCCAGCAGCCGGGCTCGAGCAGGGTCCCCTCCCCCACCACCAGCCTTCCCTGGTCGAGCGCCTCGAGCACCTCGCCCTCGACCGGGTAGCGGATGTATGCCCCGGCGCGCGCCATGTGGCGGTTGATGCGCAGCCTGCGCAGCCGCCTGCGGTTGCGTTCGTACCAGCGTCGCTTGACCCACCACAGTCGCCAGCCGCTCGACTCCGCCACTCCGCAAGGCTCTCAGACCGGGGGGCGTCCTTGCCTGCCGACGCCCAATCCGCTATGGATACCCTGCTCCGCAACTATTTTCGGGAGGTCGCATGACGACTCGCACCGTGCTCAAGGCACGTGGAATGTTCGCCTTCGGGGCGATCGCAGGAATGCTGCTCGTCGCAGGTTGCGGCGGAGACGGCGAGGAGGGCCCCACGCCGCTCGACCCGCAGGAGGTGATCTCCCAGTCCTCGCCGGGAGTGGTCGAGATCGTCGGCAAGTCCGGGGATGAGACTTTTGGCGGCAGTGGATTCATCTACGACGCCGGGCCACCGGTGCGACTCCTGACCAACTCCCACGTCATCGAGGGCCTGTCAGGGATCCAGGTCAAGGTCGGCGACCAGCTTCCGACCGTCGCGGGACGGGTCGTCGGCCAGGCGCCGTGCGACGACGTCGCTGTGGTCGAGCTGCCCTCTCCTCCGGCCGACGTCACGGCGCTGACGCTGGGCGACTCGGATGGCGTCGAGCGCGGAGCGCAGGTGACGGCACTCGGATACCCGGACCAGTTCCAGCGCTACAAGCAGCAGACCGTCAGCTCCACCGAGGGCGACGTCTCGAACCCGGATCTCGTCGGCAACGAGATCAGCCAGGACCTCCCGCAGTACCCGAACCTGATCGCGCACACCGCCGCGCTCAACCCGGGTAACAGCGGCGGGCCGCTGATGGACGAGTTCGGCGACGTCGTCGGGGTCAACACCCTGACCGCCGCCGGCAAGGGCAACCAGGGCCAGTACTACTCGATCGACATCAACACGGCCAAGTCGCTGCTTCCGACCCTCGAGTCGGGCCAGGACAAGTCCTACGTCGGTTGGGGGGTCATCCCGCTCGAGCTGATACCTCTGGCCGTCCGGGCGCAGGACTACGTCGACACCTACGGGGTGGACCCGTCGCTGGCGAAGTCCTTCGCGCTGTACGACCAGAAGAACTTCGGCCCGGGCCTGTACGTGTACGGCACGGACAGCGGCTCGCCCGCCGACAAGAAGGTGTTCCCCGGCGACCTGATCACCGCGCTGAACGGCACGCACGTCCAGACGGTGAGCCAGGTCTGCAAGACGCTGCAGAGCAGCTCGCCCGGCGACACCATTCGCGTGAGCGGTGTGGCGCTGACGTCGACTCCGGACCTGTCCGACTCGGGTGACACGTTCACCGAGGAGGTCAAGCTCCCTGAGGAGCAGGTGCCGGCGACGTCGACCACGTCGACGACCACGACGCCGTAGTCGCGGGCCGATAGGCAGTTGGGCGAACGCCCCCTCGCGAGAGGGGGCGTTCGCATGCGTCCCGTAGAGTCCAGGGGCCCAAACCGAAAACCTGAAGGGGGAAGCGTTGGCGCTATTCGAGGTCGATCAGGCGAAGCAGGAGGAGTGGAAGCGGAAGTACCGTGAGGCGGTGGCGTCGAAGTTGGACGGCTCCGACGTGCTCGCGGTCGGTCCCTTCCAGCGCACCGGCCAGTACTTCCTCACCATCCCGCTGATCGGCCAGCTCATGGGGCTGATCCTGTACCTCGTGCACGCGGTGTTCCAGAAGCGGCGCTCGGGCGGACTACCGAGCAACTACCTGCTCGTCGTAACTGCCGACAAGGTCCACGCCTTCAAGTACCGCGGCTCGTACGGCGGCGTGAAGGTCAAGGACGAGGTCGCCGTCTGGAACCGCTCCGACCTGCGACTCGTCGACCGGCAGGATGGAGCATTGGCTACGACGCTCACCTTCGAGGCGACCGAGGACGGGGAGAGGGCGAGCTTCAAGGCCAACACGCCGAAGTTGAGCTCGAATCCGTGGAGCGCAGAGGTCGTCGAGCTGATCGAGGGGGGCGGCTCGCCGGCGTGAGCCCCGTCCACACGAAGGGACCGGGCGGCGGTTACTGGTACTACTACGCCCCGATCGCGCTGCTCGTGATCTTCGTCGCGCTCGTGTTCGCGTTCGGTCTCGTCGAGCTGCGTTAGCCTCGCAGCGCTACGCGGCTACCGGCTCGCGGGGCTTGCGGCCCTTGACCCGCGGCGCCTCGGGCTCGACCAGACCTGCCAGGAACCTGCCGGTGTAGGAGCCGGGAATCCCGGCGACGTGCTCGGGCGTGCCGGTCGCGACCACCTCGCCGCCGTGCTCGCCGCCCTCGGGGCCGAGGTCGATCAGGCTGTCGGCCGACTTGATCACGTCGAGGTTGTGCTCGATCACGACCACGGTGTTGCCGGCGTCGACGAGGCGGCCCAGGACCTCGAGAAGGCGCTGCACGTCGGCGAAGTGCAGCCCGGTCGTCGGCTCGTCGAGGATGTAGAGCGTGTCGCCGGTCGCGACCTTCGAAAGCTCGGTTGCGAGCTTGACGCGCTGCGCCTCGCCGCCCGACAACGTCGTCGCCGGCTGACCGAGACGGATGTAGTCGAGGCCGACATCGTGCAGCGTCTGGAGGCGGCGGTGGATCTTCGGGATGTGCGCGAAGAACTCGACCGCCTCCTCGACCGACATGTCGAGCACGTCGGCGATCGACTTGCCCTTGAAGCGAACCTCGAGCGTCTCGCGGTTGTAGCGACGCCCGTGGCACTGCTCGCACGGCACATAGACGTCTGGCAGGAAGTGCATCTCGATCTTGATCTGGCCGTCCCCGCTGCACACCTCGCAGCGCCCGCCCTTGACGTTGAAGCTGAAACGCCCCGGGGCGTAGCCGCGCGCCCGTGACTCGCGCGTCTTCGAGAACAGCTCGCGGATGTGGTCGAAGACTCCCGTGTAGGTGGCCGGATTCGACCGCGGCGTGCGCCCGATCGGCGACTGGTCGATGTTGATGATCTTGTCGATCTGATCGAGGCCCTCGATGCGGTGGTGCGTGCCCGGGCGCAGCCGGGCGCGATGCAGGCGGTTGGCGACGGCGCGGTAGAGGATCTCGTTGACGAGCGTCGACTTCCCCGAACCTGAGACCCCTGTCACGCAGCAGAACACCCCGAGCGGCACCTCGACGTCGATGACCTTGAGGTTGTGCTGGCTCGCGCCGCGGATTCGCAGGTCGCCGTTCGGCACCCGCCTCTCGTCCGGTACCGGGATCTCGCGCTTGCCCGCCAGGTACTGGCCGGTCAGCGAGCTCGAGTCGGCGGCGATCGCCTTCGGAGGGCCCTCCGAGACCACGTGGCCGCCGTGCTCGCCCGCCCCCGGGCCGAGGTCGACGACGTGATCCGCGGAGCGGATCGTGCCCTCGTCGTGCTCGACCACGATCACGGTGTTGCCGAGGTCGCGTAGCCGGGCGAGCGTCGCGATCAGCTTGGCGTTGTCGCGCTGGTGGAGGCCGATCGAGGGTTCGTCGAGGATGTAGAGGACGCCGACGAGGCTCGAGCCGATCTGGGTCGCGAGGCGGATCCGTTGCGCCTCGCCGCCCGACAGCGTCGTGGCGGCGCGCTCCAGCGACAGGTAGCCGATCCCGACGCTGTCGAGGAAGCGCAGCCGCTCGGCGATCTCGCGGACGATCAGGCGCGCGATCGTGCGCTCTGTGTCGGTCAGCTCGAGGGCCTCGATCCACTCCAGCCCGGCGCGCGCCGACAGCTGCGTGAACTGGTGGATGTTGAGCCCGCCAACCGTGACTGCGAGGCTCTCGGGGCGAAGCCGCGCGCCCTCGCAGGCGGGGCAGGGCTGAAGCGCCATGCAGGACTCGATTCGCTCGCGCGTCTTGTCGGAGTCGGTGTTGCGGTAGCGGCGCTCGAGCTCGGCGAGGATGCCCCCGAAGCGCACCGTGTAGTAGCGGCGCCGCCCGTAGCGATTGCGGTAGGTGACATCGTGGCGCTCGTCGCCGGTGCCGTTGAGGATCACGTCGCGATCGCGCTTGCGCAGGTCCTGCCACGGCGTGTCGAGGTCGATCCCGCGGCTCTCGGCCACGGCCTCGAAGAGGCGCTGGTGGTAGCGCGAGGCGGAGCGCATGAAGGGCTGCAGGGCGCCCTCCGAGATCGAGAGCGTGGGGTCCGGGATCACCAACTCGGGGTCGACGACGCGCTGGAAGCCGAGCCCGTGGCAGCGCTCGCAGCAGCCGTGCGGCGAGTTGAAGGAGAAGATCCGCGGCTCGAGCTCGGGCATCGAGGTACCGCACTTCAGGCACGCGAAGCGCTCCGAGAAGATCAGCCTGCGCCCATCCCCGGAACCGTCCTCTCCCCCGCGGCCCAGCGCGCCGGGGCCCTGCGCGGCGAGCGTCCCGCCGAGCTCCGCCGGGCTCGCCCCATCGCCCGAGTCGACGAGCTCGACCTCGACCATCCCCTCCGCCAGGCCGGTAGCGGCCTCGACCGACTCGGCGAGCCGCTTGCGCAGGTCCTCCTTCATCACGAGGCGATCGACGACCACCGAGATGTCGTGCTTGTACTTCTTGTCGAGCTCGATGTCCTCGTCGAGCCGCCGCAGGTCGCCATCGATCACTGCCCGCGAGTAACCCTGCGCCCTGATCCCGTCGAGGAGCTTCGCGTACTCGCCCTTGCGCCCGCGCACGACCGGCGCCATGACCATGAAGCGCGTGCGGCCGGGCAGGGTCATCAGCCGATCGGTGATCTGCTCGATCGACTGACCGGCGATCGGGGCGCCGCACTTGTGGCAGTGGGGATGGCCGACGCGCGCCCACAGCAGCCTCAGGTAGTCGTAGATCTCGGTCACGGTGCCGACCGTCGACCGCGGGTTGCGCGACGTCGTCTTCTGGTCGATCGAGATCGCCGGCGAGAGGCCCTCGATCGAGTCGACGTCGGGCTTCTCCATCTGGCCGAGGAACTGGCGCGCGTATGCGGATAGCGACTCGACGTAGAGGCGCTGGCCCTCCGCGTAGATCGTGTCGAACGCGAGGCTCGACTTGCCCGAGCCCGACAGCCCGGTTATCACGATCAGGGCCTCCCTGGGCAAGGACAGATCGACGCCCTTGAGGTTGTGGGCGCGCGCACCCGAGATGACTATCTGGTCCGGAGCCGCCATCCGAACAAGTCTAGGGAGGGGTCCCGCCGTCTCCTGGCGGCGGGTCACGCCCTGCCGGAATAAGCTCGCAACGTGCCCCAACCGCCGCCGGCGAGCGCGATCTCCGAGCTCGTTCTCGAGGTCTCCGACCTCGACGCGGCGCGTGCGTTCTACCGCGACGTCCTCGGCTTCGAGGAGACGCTGTACGGCGAGGGTCGGGAGGGCCGCTACTGGTATCTGATCGGCGACTCGGCGCGCCTCGGGCTGTGGACGCCGCAGATCGGGCTGGCGGGCGGCCGTGGCGGGGCCCACGTCCACTTCGCCTTCCATGTGCCGCGCGAGACTCTCGACCCGCTGCTCGAGCGCCTGCGCGAGCGCGGCGCCGAGGTGGAGGGCCCGGTGCAGCTTGGCGCCGACCGCGCCATCTACGTCACCGATCCGGACGGAAACGTGGTCGAGTTCTGGACCCAGGACATGGCCGAGTACGCGACCGGAGCACGGGCCGGGGGCGGGCCGGGGACGTTCAGCCGACCGGGTTGATCTCAGCCGCGGCGGGCGGCTCTACGGCTTGGCGCGCGCGAGGACGTCGTCGAGCAGCTTGTCGGCGTTCTCGAGGTCGTAGTTGTCGTCGAGGTGGCGCTCGATCTCCTCGCGGGGCGCCCCCTCGAGCGCCATCTTCATCGCCACCAGACGGGCGGCCGCGACGTCGGCTTCCGCACCGCGCTCGCTGGCCGCCAAGCTTCCGCCGGCGTCCGCCTGGTCGCCGTTCGCCTCGGCGCTAGCCGCCTCGGTCGGGCCTCCTCCTCCGCGCAGCTGGGCGAGCAGGTCCTCGGTCGACGGGCTCCCCGCTCGCATCTCTGGCCCGGGCGGCCGCGGCTCGGGCACGACCGCGGGGCCCGGCTCGGGGCTGGGCGGCGGCTGAGGCTCGGGCGTCAGCGGCGGCTGAGGCTCGGGCTCGCGGGGCGGCTCCGGCTCGGGGATGCGCGGCGGCTCGGGCACGATCTCGGGCTCCGGCGCCTCAGTCTCCGAGACTGCCCTCGAGCGCACCTGGGACGCGATGTCCGCCCCAAGCTTGCCGACCGCCGAGCGCAGCTCGTCGGCCTGCTCGACGAGGCGATTGACCGCGCCCTGGGCCCGATCGACCTGCTCGCTCGCCTCCTCGCGGGCAGCCTTGACGATCCGCTCGGCCTCGCTGCGCGCCTCGGCCTCGATCTCGGCGGCCTTCCTTTCGGCGACTTCGATGATCTCGCCGACGCGGCCGGCCGCGGTCTGGGCCAGCGGTGTCGAGGAGCGCTCGGGTAGCGCGTCGACGACGGCCCGCAGATGCGCTTTGACGGCGTCGGGGTCATACCCGCGGCGCACTGTCGGGAAGTCGTCGCGAACGATGTCCTCGCGGTCCAGACTCACTCGCGGAGCGTAGCCGAGTCCCCCTCGGTGGGTCGCAGGTCCGCCTGCGCCGCTGCCCGGGGGGCGCCGTGGACGATTGCGGAGTTAGGCCCGATATACATGCAGAACACCGCAATCAACCCCGACAGCGCGGTTGCCGAGCTCGCGGCAATGCAACACGGCGTCGTCAGCCGAGCGCAGCTTCTCTCGGCCGGGCTTACGCGCAGCGCAATCGCCACCCGGGTGAGGACGGAAAGGCTGCACCGGATCCACCGCGGCGTCTATTTGCTCGGACACCGTGCCGCCGCCGATGGCTGGAGAGAGATGGCGGCCGTCCTCGCCTGCGGGGACGGGGCGGCGATCAGCCACCTGAGTGCCGCCCAACGCTGGGCTCTTCTGCCGTTCCCATGCCGCAAACGCCCGATAGACGTGACGGTCCAGAGGGATCCCGGCGTCAGACCCGGCATCCGGCTGCACCGCGTCAAGAGCCTCGACCGTCGCGATGTCGGCAGCGTCAGGCGCATCCCGGTGACCAGACCAGCGCGGACGCTGCTCGACGTCGCGGGCTCATGTCCCCTTCGCCTCTTCGAGCAGGCCCTCGCCGAGGCCCAGGTGCGGCGGCTCGCCACCCGGCGTGACCTCGTCGCCGTCCTCGATCGCAATCGCGGGCGCCCAGGTACCGGGATCCTGCGAGCAGCGCTTGCTGCGGATGCGCTACCTGCCCTGACCCGCTCGCGGGCCGAGGAGCGCTTCCTCGAGCTCGTGCGGTCGGCCAGCCTGCCATCGCCCGAAACCAACGTCCGCCTGGGCCCTTACGAGGTCGACTTCCTGTGGCGCAAGCAGCGCCTCATCGTCGAGGTGGACGGGTTCCAGTTCCACGCCTCGCGGGCGGCGTTCGAGCGCGACCGCCGGCGTGACGCCGAGCTTCAGGCGCACGGGTTTCGGGTCATCCGGGTCACCTGGCGCCAGCTGGTCGGCGATCCGGACGCCACACTGTCGCGAACGGCGAGGGCGCTCGCGGCGCCGGGCCGGGCCTAGCCTTCCTCCTCCAGCCGCGACCGCTGGACCTTTCCCGTCGGATTCCTGGGGATCTCGGCCGTGAAGACGATGTCGCGGGGAACCTTGTAGCGGGCAAGGTTCGACTTGACGTGCGCTTTGAGGTCGTCGGGCGAGACGTCGTCCTCCTGCTTGACCACGAACGCGCGCAGGCGCTGGCCGAACTCCTCGTCGGGTACCCCGACCACGGCGACGTCGGCGACGCCCCGGTGCCGGGCGAGCACATCGGCCACCTCGGTGGCGAAGACGTTCT
Source organism: Solirubrobacterales bacterium (assembly GCA_035637595.1). Classification (GTDB taxonomy): domain Bacteria; phylum Actinomycetota; class Thermoleophilia; order Solirubrobacterales; family 70-9; genus DASPWW01. The sequence continues at coordinate 28,470 of DASPWW010000013.1, forward strand.
CCCCTCCGGAGACGATCATGTCGTCGTCGCGCCCCTCGATGAAGAGCCGCCCCCGCTCGTCAACGTGGCCGAGATCCCCGGTGCTCGTCATGCCATCGACGATCTCCTTGCTGCCCCCGTCGGCGTAGCCCTCGAAGACCATCGGTCCGCTCATGAAGACCCGACCGGTCTCGCCGGTGGGCAGCTCCGCTCCCTGATCGTCGAGGATGCGCACCGTGACGCCGTGCGGGGGACGCCCCACCGTGCCCGGGGCCACACGCAGGTCGTCGGGGGTGGCCACCCCCCCGAAGCCGGTCTCCGTCGAGCCGTAGAGGTTGTAGACCAGATCGCCGAACTCACTCGCGAAGGCGGTGGCGAGGTCGCTGCTCAGCGGGGCGGCCGCCGAGATCACGGCGCGCAGGCAGGACGTGTCGTAGCGCCCCCTCACCGGCTCCGGGAGGTCCAGGATGCGCTGCAGCATCACCGGCACGGCGATAAGCGAGCCGACCCGGTGCTCGTCGATCGCCGCGAGCGCGGCCTCGGCGTCGAATCGTCGCCGCAGCACCATCGGGGCGCCGAGCAGGGTGGCCAGCCCGAGGTAGGCGAGGCCGAAGCCATGAAACAGGGGCGGGGCGATCAGCATCGGCTCGCCCGCGTGGAAAGGAACCTCCGAGAGCAGGGTGGTCATCGGCCCGATCAGGGTCAGCAGCGACGGCGTGCGGGGAGCCCGCTTCGGGGTGCCCGTGGTCCCGGAAGTCAGGATGACCACCCGTCCCTGCCGCCGATGGGCCGGCATCGGGGCGGAGCCGGCCGACTCCACCATGGCGTCGATCGTTCGGCCCGGCGCGGCGGCCTCGTGCCAGGCAGCGACGGTTTCACCTGCGAAGCCGGCCTCGCCGAACGTCTGCTCGAACTCCTGGTCGAGGATCGCGACGCGCGGAGACGCCGACTCGAGGACCTGCGCGAGTTGGGGGGCCGGGAAGTCCGTGTTGAGCAGCAGCAGGTCGGCGCCGAGCCTCGAGCCGGCGAGCAGCGCCTCGACGAACCCGCGGTGATTTCGGCACATGATCGCCACGCCGTCTCCGGGTTCGATCCCGACCTCGTCCCGCAGCGCGGCCGCCAGCGCCCCGCCGCGCCGGTCGATCTCCCGGTAGGTGAGCGCTCCCGACTCGTCGATCAGCGCGCTTCGGCTGGGCCAGCGCGCGGCGGTGGCGGAGCACAGCGTGGCCGGGCCCGTTCCAAGTCGCAGCGGCGCGGCGAGCGCCCGGACGAGGCGGTCCGGCCGGGTCGGCGCGAGCACGCCGCGGCGGCGAAGTGTGCCAAGCGTGCGCGGGGCAAGCCCGGCGGCGGCGGCGGCATCACGCAGGGTTGACGCGGCGCCGCCGGCCCGCGGAGCTCTCACGGCCCAGGCTCGCCGGTGAGCGACGAGCCCAGCTCGCCCGGGACCGGCCCGAGCGGATCCGCGTCGGTGCCCTCGGCCTCCGCTGCGCGCTGGCGGGCGGCGCCGCTGCTGGCCCGCGTGTCCGCGGTCAGACGGTAGTAGAGGGCATTCGCCATCTCCCACGGCCCGCGCGCGACCTCGAGCGCGGGCGAGCCCAGGGTCACCCACCACGGCTCGATCTGCCGCGGACGCTCGACGATCGCCCGGCACACCAGCCCCGCCGCATCGTCGGGACGCAGGCCGGGCATGTAGCGGAATATCGGGGTAGGCGAGCTCATCCTGGTGTGGACGAGGGCGAGGTAGATCGAGGTGTAGCCCACGCCGTCGCGGCGCAGCTCGGGCCCGACGCTTCGCAGCCAGACGTCGAACGCGGCCTTGGACGCCTGGTAGGCGGCCCAGCGCGGGGCGGGCGGCATCCGAACGCCGAGCGTCGAGACGTTGACGATGTGGCCCTCGCGGCGCTCGCGCATCGAGGGAAGGAGCGCGAGCAGGAGCCGCACCGGGCCGAGATAGTTGATCTCGATCGTGCGCTCGAAGTCGTGGAAGCGATCGTAGGAGAGCTCGACCGAGCGGCGGATCGACTTGCCAGCGTTGTTGACGACGACGTCGACGCGGCCGTGGGCGTCGAGCACGTCCGCCGCGAGCGCCTTGACCGCTTCCGGGTCGGCGATGTCGCATGGCTGGACGTGAGCCTGCCCTCCCGCCCTCGAGATCTCCGCCGCCACCTGCTCGAGGCGCTCGCGCGAGCGCGCGACCAGGACCAGCTCTGCGCCGGCGGCCCCGAGTCGCAGCGCCGTCGCCTCGCCGATCCCCTGCGAGGCGCCGGTCACGAGCACGATCTTGCCGCCCACCGCTTCGCGCAGCCGGCGCTCGTCGGGGGCTCCCCCCGGGTCCATGAACACCCGGGTGAGGGCGCGCGAGGCGAGCCGCAGGGGCAGCATGCCGGGATCAGAGCCGGATGCCATCCCCGCAAGGACTAGCACGACTGAGACCTACGTGAGCGAGACGATCGGGCGAGGACGCCGGGTGCGGGGCTTCGGCGCCGCCTAAGCCCTCATCGCTTCCAAATCGCGGCGCAGCTCCTTGAGCTCGTCGCGAATCCGCGCCGCCTCCTCGAAGCGCAGCTCCTCCGCGGCGGCAAGCATCTCCTCCTCGAGCTCGACGATCAGCTTCTCGAGCTGGGCCGGCTCGGAGATCGGGCGCCCGTCGTCACGCCGGCGACGGCGCCGCGCCGGCGCGGCGCGCGACTCCATCGCCAGGAAGTCGCTGATCTCCGAGATCCCCTTCTGGACCGTTTCCGGGGTGATCCCGTGCTCGCGGTTGTAGGCGAGCTGGATCTCGCGCCGGCGGTCGGTCTCGCGGATCGCCGTCCGCATGGCGTCGGTCTCGCGGTCGGCGTACATCAACACCGTTCCGCGGACGTTGCGGGCCGCGCGCCCGATCGTCTGGATCAGGCTCGTCTCGCCGCGCAGGAAGCCCTCCTTGTCGGCGTCGAGGATCCCGATAAGCGAGACCTCGGGCAGGTCGAGGCCCTCGCGCAGCAGGTTGACGCCGACGAGCACGTCGTACTCGCCAAGCCGCAGGTCGCGGATGATCTGGATCCGCTCCAGGGTGTCGATCTCGGAGTGCAGGTAGCGGACGCGGAAGCCGTGCTCGAGCAGGTAGCCGGTCAGGTCCTCGGACATCTTCTTGGTCAGCGTCGTGACCAGCACCCTCTCCCCCGCCTCGGCGCGGCGCCGGATCTCGTTCATCAGGTCGTCGATCTGGTTGCGCGTCTCGCGCACCTCGACCTCGGGGTCGATGATCCCCGTCGGGCGCACGATCTGCTCGACGATCCGCGACGACGAGCGACGCTCGAACTCACCAGGCGTCGCCGAGACCATCACCATCTGACCGATCCGGCTGAGGAACTCCTCGAAGCGCAGCGGGCGGTTGTCGAGGGCGGACGGAAGCCGGAAGCCATGGTCGACGAGGGTCTGCTTGCGCGACCGGTCGCCTTCGTACATGCCCCCGATCTGGGGGATCGTCTGATGCGACTCGTCGACGAAGACGAGGAAGTCGTCGGGGAAGTAGTCGATCAGCGTGTGCGGGGGCGATCCCTCGGGCCGGTTGTCGAGGATCCGCGAGTAGTTCTCGATCCCGGAGCAGAAGCCCAGCTCCTTGAGCATCTCGATGTCGTACTCGGTGCGCTGGCGCAGCCGGTGGCCCTCGAGCTGCTTGCCGCGCTCCTCGAACCACGCCCAGCGGTCCTCGAGCTCGTTGTGGATCTCGCGCACGGCGCGCTCCACGGTCTCCTCCTCGGTCGCGTAGTGGCTCGCCGGCCACACCGCGACGTGGTCGATCTCATCGAGGACCTCGCCGGTCAGCGGGTCGAAGTGCTGGATCGACTCGACCTCGTCGCCGAAAAGCGCGATCCGGTAGGCGGTCTCGGCGTAGGCGGGGAAGATCTCCAGGACCTCGCCCTTTACGCGGAACGTCCCGCGGGTCAGCGTGGTGTCGTTGCGCCCGTACTGCATCCCGACGAGCTTGCGGAAGAGCTGGTCGCGGTCGATCCACTCGCCGACCTTGAAGAGCTGCATCTGGCGCTTGTAGAGCTCCGGCGAGCCGATCCCGAAGATGCACGAGACGGAGGCGACGATGATCACGTCGCGGCGCGCCAGCAGCGCGGCGGTAGCGGCGTGGCGCAGGCGATCGATCTCGTCGTTGATCGAGGAGTCCTTCTCGATGTAGAGGTCCTGCGCCGGGACGTAGGCCTCGGGCTGGTAGTAGTCGTAGTAGGAGACGAAGTACTCGACCCGGTTGTCGGGGAAGAACTCGCGGAACTCGTTGCAGAGCTGCGCCGCCAGCGTCTTGTTGTGCGCGATCACGAGGGACGGGCGCTGCACTCGCTCGATCACCCCGGCCATCGTGAACGTCTTGCCCGTCCCGGTCGCGCCGAGCAGCGTCAGGAAGCGCTCGTCGTCCGAGCCGAGGCCCTCCGCGAGGCTCGTGATCGCCTTCGGCTGGTCGGCGGTCGGCGTGTAGGCGGGATTGAGTCGGAAGTCGGGCACCCGTCCACGATAGCGGCGGGCGGCGGCGCCACCGGCGGTGTGAGAGCCTCCGCGCCGTGACCCGCTCGCAGCGCCTGCTCGCAGCCTTGTTCGCCTTCGCGGGCACGATGCACTTCGTGATCCCGCGCTCCTACGAGGCGATCATGCCGCCATACGTGCCGCGCCACCGCGAGGCCGTCGTCGTCAGCGGGCTGGCCGAGATCACCGGCGGGCTGATGGTGCTCCACCCCCGGACCCGCTCGCTCGCCGGCCTGTGGCTGGTCGCGCTGCTCCTGGCGGTCTTTCCCGCCAACGTCCACATGGCACTGCACCCGGAGCAGATCCGCGGCCTGCGGGCGCCGCGCTGGGCGCTCTGGGCGCGCCTGCCGCTGCAGCCGCTGATGATGGTGTGGGCGTGGCGCGCGACGCGCGACTGAAGCCGCGCCGGGCTGACTGAAGCCGCTCCGCACTCTGCCAACATTGGGCGACGCGTATGCCCAGCATCGAGACCGTCACGATCCTGATCACCGACCCGGTCCGGTCGACCGGACTCGAATCGCGCGTGGGATTGATCGGAATCGCAGTGCCGTGGGGACGGATCGAGAGGTAGGACGTTGGCTTCGGTCGAGCTGGCATCGATTCTGATCACAGACCTGGTGGGCTCAACGGGGCTTGAGTCGCGGGTGGGCCCGGCGCGGGCCGATGAGCTGCGGCGGGAGCATTTCGGTGTCCTGGGCGGCGCGATCAAAGCCTGCGAGGGACAGGAGGTCAAGAACACCGGTGATGGCCTCATGGCGGCATTCGCCAGCCCGTCGGGCGCGGTGGAGTGCGGCGTGCGCATGCAGCAGTTGATGGAACGGCGCAACCGCTCGACGGATGAGCAGCTGCATCTGCGGATCGGAATCGCAGCCGGTGAGGCGACCATCGAGGGCGGCGATTACTTCGGCATGCCATCGATCGAGGCGGCGCGTTTGTGCGACAAGGCGGCGAGCGACGGGATCCTCGTCTCGGCTGCGGCGAAGATGCTGGTCGGGCGGCATGAGGGACTCTCGTTCGAGTCGCTGGGCATGCTGGAGCTGAAGGGCATCCCCGAGCCGTTGGAGGCGTTCGCGGTGGGCTGGGAGCCGCTGGGCGCGGAGGAGGTCGTTGGGGGATCGGTGCTCCCGGCGGTCTTACGGTCGGTCCCGCAGATGGCCTACGTGGGACGAGACCGAGAGCAGCAGTGGCTTGGCGGAATGTCGCGCGAGGTGCGCGATGGGCGGCGGCGGATAGTGTTCCTGTCCGGTGAGCCGGGCATCGGCAAGACCCGGCTCGCCGCCCACACGGCGCTCGAGAGCCACAACGCCGGCTTCACGGTCTGCTGGGGTGCAGCCGCGGAGGACCTGGGCGCACCCTACGGCCCGTGGATCCAGGCGCTGTCCCATTACGTCGAGCATGCGCCGGACGAAGTGCTGGTCGCGCATGTCGAGCGCCACGGCGGCGAGATCACGCCCCTGATACGCGATTCGCTGGCCGCGCGGGTGGCGGAGGTCCCGGCGCCACAGCAGACCGATCCCGAGACCGGGCGCTATCTGCTTTTCGAGGCGGTGGCGGGGCTCATTCAAGCGATCTCCGATCACGGCCCGGTGCTGCTCGTGCTCGACGACCTGCACTGGGCGGACAGCCAGACGCTGTCGCTGCTCAAGCACGTGGCAGCGGCGACGTCGGACTCTGCCTTGCTCGTGCTGGGGATCTACCGCGAGTCGGATCTCGACCGCGGCCATCCGTTGGCCGATGCCCTCGCGGACCTCCACAGGCTGGACGGCGTCGAGCGCCGCGCGTTGGGGGGTCTCGAGGTCGATGAGATCGCGGAGGTGGTCGGGGCGGTGGCGGGCATCGAGATGGACACCGCGGGCATCGAGCTCGCGCGCGACGTCGCACAGGAGACGGACGGAAATCCGTTCTTCGTTGGCGAGATCCTGCGTCACCTGACCGAGTCCGGCGCGATCTCCCAGGGCTCCGACGGGCGGTGGGAGCTGCGATCCCCGATCGCGGATCTCGAACTGCCCCACAGCCTGCGCGAAGTGGTCTGCCGCCGGATCGAGCGACTGGGCGACGAGTTGGAGCAGATCCTGACCGTGGCGGCCGTGGTCGGGCGCACCTTCGACGTCGAGTTGCTCGACCTGCTGGTGGAGGGCGACGAGGAGGAGCTCCTCGACGCGCTCGAAGGCGCACTCAAGGCCTCGGTGCTTGTCGAGTCGGCGCAGCGAACCGGGCGCTTCAGGTTCGCCCACGCGCTGATCAGGCACGCCCTCTATGACGAGATCGGCGCGACGCGACGCGCTCGCCTTCACCGCCGGGTCGCCGAGGCGCTAGAGCAGCTGTGCCGTACCGACTCGGGAGAGCAGCTCGTCGCCCAGCTCCTCGAGGACACGGTCGGCTCGGCCGGCGGCTCGGCGGCGATCCTCGCCCACCACTGGCGCGAGGCCGGCGACTCAGAGCGGGCGGTCGACTACCTGATGAAGGCCGCCGAGCGGGCGGAGCTCGAAGGGGCGCGAGCGGAAGGCGTGGGCCTGTTCAACCAGGCGGTCGAGCTGATACCGGAGGGCGATGCCGACCGCCGGCGCGATGTGAACCTGAAGCGAGCCGTCGCGTACGCGCGCTGGACGCACTCAATCGACGATGTCCAGGCCCACCGCATGCGGCGCGGCGGCGAAGGCGTGGATTCGCACCAGAACTAGTCCGGGAAATCCGCCGGCGTCACGTCGGCGGCGATCTCGTACAAGTGCGTGATCGTGTGATTGCCCAGCTTTTCGCCGTGCTCGCGTAGCCGCTCCGGATTCGGAGCCTCGTAGACGCAGAAGCTCTTGATGCCGGAGTCGTCGCTGACGATGTGGCTGTGCTCCCAGGTTATGTCCGGGAAGTGCTCCAAGGCGATGCTCTTCGAGCGTGCGCCGACTCCCTCCATGTCGTCGTACACCGCTTCGTCATAGACGCGCTCGATCACGTAGCGTGGCATCGTGCTCTCCCCTCTTTCGCCACTCCCATCTCCCCCATGCTAGCGCGCGGAGCAGGACCCAAAACTGGACCAGCTCAGCCAGCCGTCGGCGCCTCGCCCTCGACCGCAGCGGACGACGCGGCGGGAAAGGGCACCGGGTCGGGGGGCTCGCGACCGGCGAGGCGGGCCGCGTCGAGCGCCGCGTCGCCGAGCGCCCCGGCGCTCTGGAAGCGGTCCTCCGGCCGCGTGGCCATCGCGGTCGCGACGACCTCGTCGAACGCCGCCGGAACGCCCGTGGCCGAGGTGCTGACCTTCGGTGGTGGACCGCTGAGGTGGGCGACGAGCTTGTCGACGTCGCGCTCGCGCGGGTAGGGGACGCTCCCGGTCAGGGCCCGGTAGAGGACGCAGCCGAGCGCGTAGACGTCCGTGCGGGCGTCGGTGTCCTGCGCCTGGACCTGCTCCGGCGCCGCGTAGTCGACGGTGCCGACCCACTGGCCGGTGCCGGTCAACCCGCTCTTCGACTCGACGTGCTTGGAGAGCCCGAAGTCGGTCAGATAGGCGTGGACCGCGTGCGCGCGCGGCTCGAGCAGGATGTTGCCGGGCTTGACGTCGCGGTGGACCAGTCCATTGGCGTGCGCCGCGTCGAGTGCGGAGCCGACCTGGGAGACGATGCCGGCGGCCGTGACGGGATGCAGGCGCTCACGCTCTTCGACCGCGGCCAGCAGGTCCACGCCGTCGACGAACGCCATTGCCAGGAAAGGCACCCCATCGTCGGTGCCGGCCTCGTAGATCGGGACGAGGTGGGGGTGCGTCAGCTGCGATGCCAGCCGTCCCTCGCGCTCGAATCGGGCCAGGAACCTGGGGTTTTGAGCGTGCTCGTCGAGAACGACCTTGAGCGCGACCGGAGCATCGTCGGACGAGCGCCGCGCCCGATACACGGCACCCATTCCCCCCCTCCCGATCAGCCGTTCGATCCGGTAGGAGGCGAAGGTCGAGTTGGGCGCAAGCTCGACCGTCATCTCGACCCCACCTTACCCGCCGCGGACCACGCGCTCGCCGCGGCAAGTGCCACCGCGCGCGACGCCGCTGACGACGGGGAGCACTAAGCTCGTGGGCGTGGAGTCCTCAGGCTCGCGCTCGCCCGGGAGGGCAGCGGCCTCGGCGGCGTCACTGCTTCACGCCGGGAGGCGGATCGCGCTCCACGACCAGCTGACGCTCGGGCGCGGCGATGACAACGACGTCGTTCTCGGTGACGAGCGCGCATCGCGCCATCACGCCCGGATCCGGCGCAGCGATGGCAGCTTCGCGATCGAGGACCTCGGCTCCCGAAACGGCACATACCTGAACGGCGAGCGGCTCGACGGCGAGAGCCGGCCGCTCGAGCCGGGTGACTCGATCGGGATCGGCGATCAGAAGCTGCGCTTCCTCGGCGGTCAGGAGACCCGGATCGCGTCGCGGGAGCTGCCGGTGATCGGAATCCAGAAGGTGGTCTTCGAGGGCGAGCGCCTGTCGATCGGGCGCGACCCTGTCAACGACGTGGTGCTCGCCGACCCCAACGTGTCGCGCTTCCACGCCGAGGTGGTGCGCGACGGCGACGCGGTCGAGCTGACCGACCTCGGGTCGCGCAACGGCACGCGGCTCAACGGCGAGCTGGCGACCACGGGCGCGCTCCAGGCGGGCACCGAGATCGGCATCGGGCCCTACCGGCTGGTCTTCGACGGCGACTCGTTCATAGCCCGCGACGACCACGGGGCGCTGCGTCTCGACGCGGCGGGCGTCGCCATGCAGGTCAGGGACAAGCACATCCTCGAGCCGACCTCGCTCTCGATCAAGCCCGGCGAGCTGGTGGCGATCATCGGCGAGAGCGGCGCGGGCAAGACGACTCTGCTCAAGGCGCTTGCCGGCGTGACGCGGCCGACGACCGGACGGATCACGCTCAACGGCGAGGACCTCTTCGCGCGGCTCACCGACGTCGGCTACGTGCCCCAGGACGACATCGTCCACCGGCTGCTGACCGTCCGCGAGGCGCTGGGCTACGCGGCCCGCCTGCGCCTGCCCCAGGACGTGTCCGACGAGGAGATCGACGCCGCGGTCGCGCGGGTGCTCGGCGAGCTGTCGCTCGACGAGCACGCCGGGACCCTGATCGGTTCGCTGTCGGGCGGCCAGCGAAAGCGCACCGGCGTCGCCACCGAGTTGCTCAACCGCCCCAGCGTGCTGTTCCTCGACGAGCCGACGACCGGGCTCGATCCGGGCCTCGAGACCCAGATGATGGAGTTGTTCCAGGCGCTGTCGCGCGGGGGCAGGGCGATCGCGGTCGTCACCCACGCGACCAAGAACCTCGCGCTCTGCGATCGCGTCGTCGTGATGGCCCGCGGCGGCGTGCTGACCTTCGACGGCCCGCCCTCCGAGGCGTCGGAGTTCTTCGACGTCAGCGACTACGACGGCATCTACACGGCCCTTCCAGAGAAGCAGCCACTGGAATGGCGGGCGCAGTTCGAGACCAAGCAGCAGTTGCGCCAGACGGAGATATCGCCGAAGCCGAAGCCGCCGGGAACGGGCCGCCGGCGTCGCGCGCGCTCGCTGCCCCAGCTCCGCGTGCTCGTCGGCCGCTACCTCAAGCTCTTCCTGCGAGACCGCCGCAATCTGCTGCTGCTGCTGGGCCAGGCGCCGATCCTGGGGCTGTTCGGCGTCGCGCTCTTCGAGAGCGGGATCTTCGACCTCGTGGGCGGCAACCCCGGCGACGCAGTGAACATGCTCTTCCTGATGGCGATCACCGTGATCTGGCTCGGCGCGATCGACGCGGCGCCGGAGATCGTCAAGGAGCGCGCCGTCGTCGAGCGCGAGTCCGCGGTCGGGACGCGGCTCGGCGCCTACCTGGCCTCGAAGCTCGTCGTCCTGATCGGGCTCGTCGCCGTGCAGGCGCTGCTCTACGCCGGTGTGCTGCTCGTCTTCAGACCGCTCGACTCGGGCTTTTCCACCTACGTGACCCTGGTCGGCCTGCTGATCGCCACCGGGGTTACCGCGGTGACGATGGGGCTGCTGGTCTCGTCGCTGGTCCGGACCCAGGACCAGGCGACGAGCCTGATCCCGCTCGCCGTTATCCCGCAGCTCCTGTTCGCCGGGGCGATCGTCCCGCTCGCCCGGATGGCAGAGCCCGCCCGGACGCTCGCCGACGCGGTCTTCGCCCAGTGGTCGCTCGCGGGGATCGGGACCGCCGTGGACATGAACGCCCGCCTCGCGAGCGATCCCGAGTTCGCGCAGGTAAACCGCTTCGGCAGCGACTTCTTCGATCTCGCAGCGGGGGCGGCCTTCGCGGTGCAAGCCGCCTTCGCGATCCTCTTCCTCGCCGCGACGGCGCTGCTGCTGCGGCGCAGCCTCAAGGTCTGATCGAGCGAGACGCTAGCCGGGGCCTCTCACAACGTCGCACCCGAAACGGCGGCCCCAGATCGCCGCCATGCGGCGTCCTCGGTCGCCCGTGTAGCGCTGCTACACGGGCTCCCTGCGTCCTTGCCTGGCGACGCCTGGGTCTCGCCGTTTCCCGCACAACGTTATGAGACACCCCGCTAGCCGCGATCCGAGATCGCGGCTACGGCGAGGTCCGCGAACAGGTCGGCCTTCGCGAGGTCTCCGGGGCCGTATGGACCGCCATCGCGGCGGTCGAGAATCGACAGCGCGCCGATCACCTCGCCGTCGCGCTCGAGCGGCGCGACCAGCATCGTGTGCGGGACATAGCCGGTCTTCTTCGCGACGCTCTCGGCGAAGCGGGGATCGCTCCGGCAGTCGGGTATCGCCACCCCCTCCTCGGACTCGACCACGGAGCCAGACAACCCCTGCCCGCGTGCGAGGCGCATCCCGACGACCTCATCGGCTCCGGCGCCCCAGGCCGCCTGGTAGACGAGCTCGGACGTGGCGCGGTCGACGAGCGCGATCGAGACCGCCGCCGCCTCGAAGACGCCCGCGGTCGTACGGACGATCCGCTCGAGCAGCTCGCTCGGCGCGGTCGGCCGCTCGGCGCTGATCGCGAGCGAGCGGCCCTCGCCGGGCCCAAGCGGCGTCCCCAGCCCGGCCGCGAGCGCGTCGACCGAGGCGAGCCGGCGCTCGGGTCGGATCGCAAGCGCGGCACGCAGCGTGCGCTCGAGCTCCGGCGAGACCCCGGGAACGGTCTCAGCCAGCGGCGTCGGGTCGTCGTAGGACGGCGGCTTGCCGGTCAGCAGCGCCCACACCGTCGCCGCCAGGCCGTAGACGTCACTGCGCGGCGAGACCTCCTCCCCGACGAGGACCTCGGGGGCCATGTACAGCGGCGTGCCGATCGCCCGCGTCCCGGCGTCGCCGGCGTGCTCGCGGGCGATGCCGAAGTCCACGAGCACCAGCCCCGCCTCGCTCCGGATCAGGTTGTGCGGCTTGACGTCGCGATGGATGACGTTCTGCTCGTGGACGTAGTGCAGCGCCTCGCTCGCCTGGCGGGCATGCTCGAGCACCTCGTCCACCGGCAGGCCGGGGTTGCCGTCGCGCAAGAGACGCTGATTGAGGTTGAAGCCCTGGACCAGAGCCATGACGAGGTACTGCGAGCCCTCGTCCTCGAAGTGCTCGATTACCTCGGCGACGCGGGGATGGCCGAGCCGGGAGAGCAGGCGGGCCTCGATCTCGAAGCGGTCGGCCTGGGACGGATCGAGCAGCCGTTTGATCGCGACCCTGCCGCCATCCTCGGTCCGGGCGCGGTAGACGGCGCCCATCGCGCCGGCGGACAGCAGCGCCTCGATCTCATAGCGCCCCGCGAGCCGGGTCCCGGGGTCCAGCTCTGCGCTCTCGTCCACGGGGCGACAGTATCTATAGGGTCGGCAGGTGGACTGGGTCGAGGTCTTCGCCGTGCTGCTGGTAAGCCATCTCGTCGGAGACTTCCTGCTCCAGACCGATTGGCAGGCGACGAGCAAGTTCGGGGGGCTGGCCCGGGGGCGGGCCCGGGCAAGGCGGGCCCTCGTCTCCCACGTGCTCACGTACACGCTGTGCTTCGTGCCCGCGCTGGTCTGGCTCGCCGCTGAGATCGGCTGGGGGGCTCTGTGGGTGGCCGCGCTCGTCGCTTTGCCGCACCTGGCCCAGGACGACGGCCGGCTGCTGCTGGGCTACATTCGCCGGGTCAAGCACTCCGATGCCGGGCCCGGCGACCTCGTCTTCGTGATGACGGATCAGAGCATGCATCTGCTGACGCTGTTCTTCATCGCGCTGCTCGCGGCGGCGAGCTAGTGCCGAACGCGGCCGACTCGAAAACCCTCTGCGGCAGCCTTTCGAGCACGTCACGAGCTGCCCCGGCACCCTGGGCGCGGATCTCAGCGATGCGGCCGAACTCGACCAGGCCGATTCCCTGGACCGCCGGCGCGATCACGACGTCGGCGTGCTTCTGGGCGGCTTCCGCCGTGTCGATGCTTCCGAGCACGACCGTGCGCGTCAGCGTCTCGCCAAAGCTGGGCAGCGGCGTGTCCCAGCCGATGATCGCGCGCCGAACGCGGGCCGACACGCGCCGCAGCCCGGGGCGGCCTGTGCCGCCGGCGCCGCGCGACGGGGGCTCGAAACGGCTCGACACGTCCACAGCGATCACGGGGCCCTCGCCACGCGCGGCCATCGTCGCGACCGGAAGGTTGTCGAGCACACCGCCGTCGACCAGCAGGCGGTCGCCCGCGGCGACCGGTGGGCCGATTCCCGGCAAGCAGAAGCTCGCGCCGACCGCCTCGTAGAGGTTGCCGCGCCGGTGGACCACCAGCTCGGAGGTCACGAGGTCGCTGGAGACGCAGAAGAACTCGCGCTCCAGCTCCTCGATCTGGAGGTCGCCGAACAGTCGCAACAACATCGCCTCGGCCTTGCGGCCGCGGACCAGCGCCGCGAGCGGGATCGTGTAGTCGCTGATCGGATTGCGCTCGACCAGCTCGACGCGCAGCCTGGCCTCGACCTCATCGGGTCCGAGCCCGGTCGCGAACAACGCACCGACCAGGGCGCCCATGCTGCATCCGCCGATCCGGTCCAGGACGACGCCGGCGGAGAGCAGCTCGTCGAGCACGCCGATATGAGCGAGCCCCCGCGCCCCGCCGCCCGACAGCACCACGCCCGGGGAGTGGCCGGAGAGCCGACGGCCGACCGCATCGACGGAGGCGGCCCTGCGGTCCCCCTCACGGACCGGGTAGACGGTGCGCGGCTCCAGCGCCGACACCCAGGCGTCGAGGACGCGCCGCGAGTCGGGCCAGCCGAGCATGGCGAGGTCGGCGCCCGCGAGGGCCCCGTCGGGCGCGGAGTGACGCGCAGCGCCGTCGGTTACCGCGACGACCCGGTCCGCCTGGCGCATGCAGAACGCTCTCCATTCGTCGCCAGCCGAGAAATCGACCGCGAGCAGCACCTGGCCGCTGGCGCGCTCCCAGTGGTCGAGCGCGTCGCCGAAGCTCGCGGCCTCGGCGGCCTCGTCCTCGCCCAGGTGCTTGACGCTCGTCCATCGCCCGAGCGCCAACGCCAGCTCGTCCGCGAAGGCGGAGCTCGCGACGCCCTCGCCGAGCGGCACGAGCGCGATAACGGGCGGGACCGGATCGCTCGGCAGCGTCACGGCGCGGCTGGCCTGGAGCTGGATCGCCAACGCCTTGGTGAGGTCGAGCGCGAAGTCCGCGTCGTCGACCAGCTCGAGGAACGCCGCGCTCGACAGGCCGAGCAATCCGCTGTCGCGCCGCGCCCGCACCGAGGCTGAGCGGGGCGCGTCGGTCAACACGGCCAGCTCTCCGAGCACGGCGCCGGGGCTGATGCTGCGGATCAGGATCTCGGTGTCGCCGGCCTCGCGCACCACCTCGAGGCGGCCGGTACGCAGCACGTAGAGCCCCTCGCCCGGGTCGCCCTCCCGAAACAGCCAGTCCCCCGCGGCGACGTCCGTCTCCTCCGCCCGGGCCGCGATCTCCTGGACCGCGGACTCGGAGAGGCTCGCGAAGAGTGGAACGCCGCGGATGAACTCAGCGCGGTCCTGTCGCGTCGCCATGGCCTCACTCTAGTCAGGGGGGGTCGCTGCAGAAGGCGATCGACGTCCAGACCGCGAATGCCCTGCCTCGGTCCAGCGGCCGATCTCCTCGCAGACGGTCACACGCCCGCCGATGCTACGTGTCGAGCGCCTCGATCCAGTCCCAGCGGCGGCCGCACAGCCGCTCGGCATCTCCGGCGTCGACGAACGTGAGCTCGGCGTCGGCGGCCTCCTGGCGCGAGAAGACCAGCGGCCCGAACGGCAGCGGCTGGCCCCCGCTGCCGGGGTGGAGATCCGCCCCCCCGTAGCGAGCCGTGACCCGGTGGATGCCCGGGGACAGCGCGGCCTCGCCGAGCTCGATGTACTGGCCGGCGTTGTTGAGGGCGTGGCGCGAGCTTCCCACGGGCTGCCCGTCGACTAGCAGCTCGATCTCGCCGCGTGCCGATCCCCCGAGCCACGCCTCGTAGCTGCCGGCCGCCGGTACGCGGATCCGCGTCTCGATCGTGCCCGCACCGCGCGGCAACAGGGTCGAGGGCCCGTAGCGCGGGTCCTCCCAGGCGAGCGGGTGCACGCGCGTGTCGGCGAGCCGCACGACGAGATCGCGCACCGGGGTCGCGGCGGCGAGGCTGCCGGCCGGCCCCGCTATACGGGCGAGCCGCATGACCGCGCGACAGCCGGGGCGGGCGGCCGGCTCGATGCGCTGCCCGAGCGGCAGGCGGGCAAGGATCTCTCCGTGGTCGAGCGCGGATCGCTGCCAGACCTCGTAGTAGGTGCCCTGCCAGGTGAGCTCGTACGGCGACGGCGGGCGGCTCTGCGCCGGAGAGCGCCTCAGCACGAGCGTGCGATAGACCAGCAAGCCGTCGCGCGCCAGCTCGTCGGTGTCCGACCAGGCTCCCTTTTTGGTTTCCTCGCCGCCGCGCAGCAGCACCGGCCGGCGGCGCAGCTCGGACGCCCCCTCCGGGTCGGCGTCGCGCAGGAAGTGACGAACCCCATAGGGCTGGTACTCGGTCATCAGGGTCGGTCCCTCGCCCGCGATCTGCCCTCCGATCAGCTCGAGCTCGGCGAGCTGGTCGCGCGGAGCGAGGTTGACCTCCCGGTAGGCGAGGACGTTCGACCACACCACCCCCGCGGCGATCGCGGCGATCGCGACGGCGCCGGGCACGCGCAGGCGCCGGACGCGGGCCAGCCGCGCCGCTCCGACCAGCGCGACGAGCAGCACGGCCGGCGCAGCGATCGCGAGCGCCTTGGCGGCCGCCCACGGCGAGCCGAGGGCGACCACGAGCGCCGAGCCCCCGACGGCGCCCGCGGCGTAGAGGAGCGGCGTCCAGGCACGGCCCCGCCAGGCGAGCACCGCGCCCACGACCGCGAGCCCCGCGACGAGACCGATCAGCCCGTAGGCCAGCAGCGGGGCGTCGGGCTCGAGCCGGAAGTCGCCGCTGGGCCAGATCCCGAACCCCTGCCAGGGACTCAGAGGCTCGAACAGGTTGCCGAGCGCGCGGCCCCTCGTGAACGAGGACGTGGTCGGGGAAAGAAGGCCACCGATCGCGAGCACCGGCACGACGGCGAGCGCCGCGAGCGCCAGCCAGGCGGCGGCGCGCCCCAGCGCGACGCGGCCCCCCAGCGAGCGCGCCGCCACCGCGGCGACCGGAAGGAGCAGCGCCGCGAGCCACACCCCCGCGCCCAGGCTCAGGGTCCCGAGCAGCGCCGCTGCCGCCAGCGCGAGGGGCACGGCGGCACCGAGCCCACCTCCGCGTGCCTGGCCGCGCAGCGGCAGCGGTGCGAGCGCGGCGACGAGCGCGACGAGCATCGCCCCTGCGACCTCCTTCACGCCTCCCCAAAGCGAGTAGCCGACGAGAAGCGCCGCCTGGGCGGCGACGAACACGATCAGCGCACGCAGACGCGGCGAGCGGACCGCGGGCGCAGCGATCGCGCTCAGGCACAGCGCGAGCATCGCGGCCAGCAGAGCCTCATAGGGCTGGAAGACCCACGCCAGGTCCTGGCCGGTGATCGCCGCCCCGATCCCCCACGGCACGAAGATCGCCGTCGGGTAGCCCTTGGCGAGGTTGAGGTCGAGCGTCGCCTCGTACGAGGAGGGCGGCAGCCCGTCGAGGTTGCGGCCGAACTCCATCGTGCGATCCGTGAACGCCATCCAGGTGGCGGTGTCGTCGAGCTTGATGTAGCCGCTGAACGTCGCCTCGCCCGAGAGCAGGATCGGCGCCCCGTAGAGCAGCAGGACGGCGACGGCGCAGCCGACGGCCCACGGCTCCGCCGTTCGCACCCGCCGCACCAGCGCCGGTCCGCCGCCGAGCACGGCGAGCGCGACGATCGCCGGGGTCGCGAGCTCGGCGGTGGCGTCGAACAGCGTCAAGAGCTGACCGACCACCACGATCGCGGCGAATCCGGCCGGGACGACGAGCAGGCCCGGGATCTGGACGCGGATGAGACGCTCGAGCAGCAGCCCGCAGCCCCCTGAGAGCAGGACCAGCAGCGCAGGGAAGACGAGCCACGCGATCAGCAACTCGGATCGACCTCGTTGGCTAGAGGCCGAGCTCCTCCTCGTAATGGTCGCGGTACTCGTCGCGCTTCGCGAGCACCTCCTCCACGTAGTCCCGGGTCTCCTGGAACGCGATGTCCTCGACGTCGAGCTCGGCCCCGCCCCACTCGTCGACATGGGCCTCGCCGGCGTTGTAGGCGGCGAGCGCCGCGACCTCGTTGCCGTCGTAGCGGTCGAGCAGATAGCGCAGGTAGAAGGTCCCGTAGCGGATGTTGATGTCGGGATCGGCGAGATCCTCGATCACGAAGGTCTGCCCTCCGCTGAGCCGCTCGATCACGTTCGCGGTCTCCGGCGTGATCTGCATCAGGCCGCGCGCCCCGGCCGCGGAGGTCTGGTCGCGGAACTTGGACTCCGCGTAGATCACGGCCGCGATCAGATCCGCGGGGACGTCCTTCTCATCCGCCTGCTGGCGAATGATGTCGTCGTGGCGCAGCGGCAGCGTCACCTCGCGGATCGCCTCCTCGAAGGTGTCGAGGCGGGTGAGCAGCAGCCCGATCACCACGCCGGCGGCGATCGCTCCGGCGACCGCGAGGATGCGGCGTCGCCTGTCCACCGTGGTCGTCACGACTTCGCGTCCGCGGTCAGATCCTCGATCAGCTCGGCGACCTTCGCCTCGAGGTCGGCGAGGCTGCCGTCGTTCGTGATCACATGGGTCGCCCTGGCCGCCTTCTCGTCCTGGCTCAGCTGGCGAGCGGAGCGCCCCTCGAGCGCGGCGAGGCCGCGCCCCTGCTCGCGCCCGGCGCGCACGTCGTCCGGTGCGACCACGGAGACGACCGCGTCGAAGAGCTCATCCATCCCCGACTCGAACAGCAGCGGCACCTCGACCACGGCGATCGTGGCGTCCGCCGGCAGGCCCCCCGCCCACTCGATGACGCGTCCCCCCACGAGGGGGTGCAGCTCGGATTCCAACCACCTCAGCTCCTCCGGGCTTTCGAACACGATCTCCGCCACCTTGGCGCGGTCCAGCTCGCCATCCGGTGCGATCGCGTCACCCCAGCGGTCGACCAGTCGCCCGCGCACCTCCGGAGTGCGCAGCAGTCCGCGGACGACCTCGTCGGTCGAGATCGTCTCGGCGCCGAGCCGCTCGAAGGCCCGCAGCGCCTCGGACTTGCCGGCGGCGATCCCGCCGGTGAGCCCGATCAGGCTCGGTGTCCGCAACTTCGTGGGGCTAGGAGCCTTCGGCCGAGCCCGCCTCGTCCTCTTCGGAAGCCGGCGGCTCGTCCGCCGTCGCCTCGGCATCAGGCTCGTCCCTCGCCTCGGCATCAGGCTCGTCCCCCGCCTCGGCGGCGGGCTCGTCCGCGGTCGGCTCGCCGGACGGCTGCTCCGCTTCGGGCGCGGGTCCCGGCTCCGAGAAGACCTCCTCGGACAGATCGAGGTTCGGGACCTCGTCCGGGGCCGCTACCTGCGGCGCCGCGGCGGCAGTCTCCAGGGCGTCGCGCAGCGGCAGCCCACCCTCGCTGACCCGCTTGATGCTGAGCGAGATCCGGCGGCGCTCCTCGTCGATCTCGAGGATCCGGACCCGGACCTGGCCGCCGGGCTCGACGACCTCGCTGGGGCTCTCGACGTGATGCTCGGCGAGCTCGGAGATGTGCACCAGACCCTCGACGCCGGGCACGATCTCGACGAAGGCGCCAAACGCGACGACCTTCGTCACCTTGCCCTCGAGCACGTCGCCGGGGCCGTAGCTGTCGAGCACGCGCTGCCAGGGATCTTCCTGGGTCTGCTTGAGCCCGAGCGAGATCCGCTGGCGGTCACGGTCGATGTCGAGCACCTTGACCCGCACGGTCTCCCCGATCTCCAGCACCTCGGACGGGTGGTTGACATGGCTCCAGGAAAGCTCGGAGATGTGGATCAGCCCGTCGATTCCCTCGAGGTCCACGAATGCCCCGAAGTCGACGATGTTGGAGATCTTGCCTTCGACGATCTGGCCGGGCTGGAGGCGTCCGAGGATCTGCTGGCGGACCTCCTTGCGCTCCTCCTCGAGCACTGCGCGGCGCGACAGGACGACGTTGTTGCGGCTGCGGTTCAGCTCGATGACCTTGCACTCCAGCTTCTGGCCCATGAACTCGTCGAGGTTGTGGACGCGCCGGATGTCGACAAGCGATGCGGGCAGGAACCCGCGAACGCCGAGGTCGAGGATCAGCCCGCCCTTGACGACCTCGATCACGGTGCCCTCGACCGGCTCGCCGGACTCCGCCGCCGATTCGATGCGCCGCCACGCCTTCTCGAACCGGGCCCGCTTCTTGGACAGGATCAGGCGCCCCTTCTGGTCCTCCTTTGTGAGGACCAGGGCGTCGACCTGCTCGCCGAGCGAGACCTCCTGCCCGGGATCGACGGAGCGGCGGATCGACAGCTCGGTCGATGGGATGACGCCCTCCGATTTGTAGCCGATGTCGACCAGGACCTCGTCCTTGTCGATGCGGACGACCTCGCCGCTTACCACCTCGCCCTCGCTGATCGACTTGATCGTCGCCGCGTAGTTGGGGACCAGCTTGCCGTCGACCTCGATCATCAGGTCGTCGGCGCCGTTCTGGAGAGGCGCGGCCGGCGGCGAGTCCGCCTCAGGGGTCACATCGGTGGTTGTGTCGGCTGTGGACACGGCGGACAAGTTTGGCAGAAGTGCGCGGCAGGCAGGCGACGGTGAGCAGCGGGTACCCTCGGCATGGAGCATGCCCAGGCGACGAACCAAGCGCGGGGCCGAACGCACGCCGCTGGGCGCGGACGCCGACGTGCTGATCTGCGGCGCGAGCTTCGCGGGACTTGCCGTGGCACGCCAGCTCGCCGGCTCGGGCGCGCGCGTGCTGGTAGTCGACCGCTACGAGGTAGGCGAGCGCCAGACCTCGGCCTGTGCCGCGCCGACCGAATGGCTGCGCGCCATGGGCGTCGCGGGCTCGATGCGACAGACGTTCGGGGACCTCGTGATCCACACCCCCCGGGTCAGCGTTCGCATGCATCTTCCGTTCACCTTCTCGACCTTCGACTACGCGGAGCTCTGCGACACCCTCTACGCGCAGTCGGACGCCGAGTTCGAGACCGCGAAGGTGGACGGACGGGCGACAGGCGACCCCGCGGGTGAACGCGGAGCCAACGACACGGCGGGCATCGTCGTCAAGACGGACCGGGGCGAGATCTCGGCGCCGCTCGTCGTCGATGCGCTGGGCTGGCGACGCGTCCTCGCCGCCCCCGGCTACCAGCCCCCCGACGCTCCGCTCAGCCGCGGCCTCGAGGTGCATCCGTGGGGCGTATCGGACGAGCTCGAGATCTGGATCGACCGCGGCTACGTGCCGGCCGGCTACGGGTGGAGCTTCCCCGCGTCCGACGAGATCCGGGTGGGGGTCGGATCGTTCGATCCGCGCTTCCACGTCAAGGAGCCGACCGTTCGCCTAGCCGACGACCTCGAGCGCGACGCCGTCCGCTACCAGGGAAACTGGATCCCGCACCGCCTCCGCCCCGCCGCCGCGGACGGCGTGTTCTTCGTCGGCGACTCCGCCGGCCACTGCCTGCCGCTCACGGCCGAGGGAATCCGCACCGCGTTCTACTTCGGGATCGCTTGCGCGGACGAGCTGCGCGAGGTGATCGCGGGGCGCGCCACGCGCGAGGACGCCCTGCGCCGCTACGCGGCGTTCTCGGCCTCGCACCGCTGGAAGTTCGAGGCGATGCTGCGCACCCAGCGCGTAGTGCCGCGCGTGCCGCCGCGCCTGCTGGCGCTCGCGCTGCGCGGGATGAGCACCGGCGCCTTCGTACGCTGGTCGTTCGGCCACTACCTCGAGATCGCACCGCCGTCGTTCGCGCGCGAGCGCGCGCGCCCCCGGGCGGTGGTCTCCCGGGGGACGCTGCGCGCCGCAGCCTGAGCCGGGTCCTGTCCTGGACGCTAGAAGCCGCGCCGCTCCCTGAACGCGTTGACGTGGCGCCTGAACGCGTCGTGCTCGTGCTCGTCCATGTGGCGCCTGACCCGCATGAAGTGCACGAAGCAGAGCACCGCAAGCGCCGCGACGATGGCGCTCAGCCACAACACGTCGCCCGGCGAGAACGCCTGCAGCGCCGCGAAGAACACGAACAGGACGATGAACCCGACGCACACCGCCCAGAAGATCCCGCTCAATCTCCCTATCGACTCCATCCCGTCACCTCCTTGTGCGGGTAACTTCGTATCTAGTGTAGCTAGAGGGCGCCGGGGTGGTCGGGGGCCAGAGCGGCGGCGGGCTCCCGACCTAGAGCTCGGCTAAGACCTCCTGGGCGGCGCGTTTTCCGGAGCGAACCGCCCCGTCCATGTAGCCGGCCCAGTAGGTCGAGGTCTCGGTCCCGGCCCAGTGGATGCGCCCCACCGGCTCGCGGATCGCGGGCCCGTACGGCAGCAGTACGCCGGGCCCCATGATCCCCACAGGGCAGCCGCGCGTCCACTCCTCCTGGGCCCAGTGGGACTCGAAGTAGTCGATCGGGTTCGCCGCGTCGGCACCGAAGTAGTCGACATAGTTCTTGAGCACCGCGGCGCGCCGATCAGCGTCCGACATCGCCTCGAATGCGCGCGACTCGTCGCCGCCGATGAAACCGAAGATCACACCGGGGGAGCCCGAGGGCGGCGTATCGTCGAAGGTGGCGCTCACGGGCCCGTTCAGCGACACCGCCGTGCCGGTCAGCCCCGCGTCGCGCCAGAACGGGTGCGCGTACACCGCCGTCGCCTTGATCAGGTTTCCCTGCGGGAAGCGCTGGGTGAGCTGATCGCGCGCCGCCGGAAGGCCGGGGCTGTACTCGATCCTCGCCGCGAGCGTCGGCGGCACAGCGACGATGATCTGCTTGGCCCGCACGTTGACGCGCTGGGAGTGGACGCGCACGCCGTCGTCACGCTGAACGATCCGCCGCACGGGCGAGCGGAGCATGACGTGGCGGCCGAGCCGCTCCGCAAGCTCGAACGCGATCCGCTGCGAGCCGCCGACGAAGCGGAACATCTGCGCCCCGTCGCGGGTGTTGAAGTTGCGCTCGAAGGTCCCCGGATTCTGCTCGTTGCCCGACGCGGCGATATAGAACAGCGTGTAGAGCAGCGACAGCTCGCTCGGCTCGGCGCCGAAGATCGGCCGTGTCGCGGTCTGGACGATGCGGTAGAAGCGCTCGGTGAGGCTGTTGTCGCGAATCCATCGCTCGAGCGTCTGGCCGTCCCACTCGGCGGCGTTTGACGCGGTCCACGGGGCGTCGACCGGGACCTCCGTCGACATCTCGTCGAGGCGCGCCACGATGAGCGTGATCTCGGGGATCAGAAGCGGGTCAGGAGGCGCGGTCCCGAGCGGGCTCTGATCGCTGTAGGTGCTGCGCGAGCCGTCGGCGTAGTAGACGTTGTCGCCCTCGTCGTAGGTGAGGAAGGTGTCGATCCCGAACTCCTGGGCGAGCGCGAGGATGTGGTCCTGGGTCGGTCCCGCGAAGGTGCCGCCGCGCTCCGAGACGTCCCCGCCGGGAATCGGCTGGTTGAGCACCCGACCGCCGACGCGATCGCGCGCCTCGAGCACGATCACGGAATGGCCGGCGCGCAGCACCTCGCGCGCCGCCGTCAGGCCAGCGAGCCCGGCGCCGATGATCGCCACGTCCCTGTCGCGGCGCCTCCTGTGGCGGTGGCGGTGGGGCTTGGCCTCGGCGCCCGGCACGCCCGCGACGCTGGCGCCCGCCGCGGCGGCCGCGCCGCTTCCGATCAGCCGGCGTCGCGTGACCCGGTGGTCGTTCACGGCCCCACCCTACCCCGGTCGCGGGGTGGCGGCAAACGCTTGCCGGCGGCTACCTGACCACGAGGTAGGTACCGGCAAGCAGTAGGGCGACCCCGGCGAGTCGATCGATCGACAGCGCCTGCTGTTCGAGACCGAGGATTCCGAGGCGGTCGATGACGACCGAGGCGGTGAGCTGGCCGGTGACCGTCGCCGCTGCGACGGCGCCCGCCCCGATCGTGCTCACGGTGACCAGCACCGTGAAGACGTAGGCGACACCGAGGGCGCCGCCGAGCAGGTAGTACCAGTCGACGTCGAAGGTCGAGCCCAGGCCGCCCCCCTGCCCGCCGAGCCCGACGAGCACCGCGAGGATCAGGGTCCCGAACAGGAACGAGACGAACGCCGCCGCGATGTTTCCCGTCGCGCGCCCGAGTCCCGCGTTGATCGGGGCCTGGAGCGCAATCAGCCCGCCGACGATCACGGTGAGGATGACGGCGAGGCCCCGATCCATGGGCGCCGATGCTCGCGCAGAAGCCGGACGCCACGCGCGGGCCAGCCGCCCGGGACCGACCGCCGCCGCGTGGCAAAAAGAGGGCTGGGTGGGGAAATCGAAAAGGGAGCTGAAGGGGGGCGCTCGGAGGGGAATGGCGCTTTTGTCAATGTATGGTTGACAAACGCGCCACTGCGGTCGATGTGGCGATCGCACGACTTGCCTCTAGCCAGCACGGCGTCATCTCCGCGGCCCAGCTTCTGGTCCTAGGCCTCACCCGGCAGGCCACCGCGCAGAGGGTGAGAAGCGGCCGACTTCACCGCATCCACCGCGGCGTCTATGCCGTCGGCCACGCACGGCTCAGCAACGAAGGGCGATGGATGGCTGCAGTGCTGGCCGGCGGGGAGGGCGCCGTGCTCAGCCACCGCGCCGCGGCAGAGCTCTGGCGGCTGCTCACCCCGAGACGGGCGGAGACCGACGTCACCGTGCCTGGCCATGGCGGCCGACGCCAGCGCCCAGGCATCCGGCTTCACCGTTCCGCCACCCTCACCCAGCAGGAGACCACGCGGAGAAACGGCATCCCGGTCACGAGCCCGGCGAGGACCCTGGTGGACCTCCGAGTCTGCGCCACCCCCGACGAGCTCAGCCGTGCCCGCCGCCAGGCCGAGTTTTTCGGCTACCGCATCGAAGCCGCCGACCCGAAACCGATCGCCGTCGCACGCAACGAGCTCGAGCGCCGCTTCCTTCGCCTCTGCCAGCGCCACCACCTGCCCCGCCCCCTGGTCAATGCGCCGATGGGCGGCTATGAGGTCGACTTCCTGTGGCCTCAGGCGAAGCTCGTCGCCGAGACCGATGGCTACGACGCCCACTCGGGCCGCGCATCGTTCGAATACGACCACCGCCGCGAGGCCAAGCTGGCCGCCGCGGGCTACGAGGTCCTGCGCTTCACCTGGCACCAGGTTCTGGACGAGCCCGCCGAGGTCGTTGCGGCGCTCCGCGCCCGCCTTATCCCTGCCCTACCCGCCTCACCCCGTGAATAGAAGCGGCCGGGGTTCGGGTCGATCCGAACCGTCGGCACCGCCCTACTTCGCCGCCAGCCAGTCCTCCCCCACCCCGACGTCCACGGCGAGCGGCGGGTCGAGATCGAAGGCGGCGCACATCTCGCGTCGCACCAGCTCCGTGGCCGCATCCATCTCGCCCTCCGGCCCCTCGAACAGCAGCTCGTCGTGGATCTGGAGCACGAGGCGCGTCTCGAGGCCCTCGTCGGCAAGCGCGCGGTGGCAGCGGATCATCGCGAGCTTGATGATGTCCGCCGCGGTGCCCTGGATCACCGTGTTGACGGCGAGCCGCTCGCCGAGCAGCCGCGTCTGGCGCTGGCGGGCGCGCAGCTCGGGGATGCGGCGGCGGCGGCCCATCAGGGTCGTGACGTAGCCCTCCGCCCTGGCGCCCTCGATCGTTGCGTCGATGAAGCGCTTGACGGCGGGAAAGCGCTCGAAGTAGCGCTCGATGTAGGCGGCCGCCTCGTCCTGGTCGATCTGGAGCCGATCGGCGAGCCCGAACGCCGACAGCCCGTAGGCGATCCCGTAGTTGACCATCTTCGCCTTGGAGCGCTCCGCCGGCCCGACCTCGTCGGGTGAGATCTCGAGCAGCTCGGCCGCGGTCGCCGCATGAACGTCCTGCTGCGAGGTGAAGATCTCGCGCAGCACTGCCTCGTCGGCGACCTGGCCTAGGACGCGCAGCTCGACCTGGTTGTAGTCGGCCGATAGCAGCCGCGAGCCCGGCTCGGCGACGAACGCCGCCCGCACTGGGCGCCCGATCTCGGAGCGGATCGGGATGTTCTGGAGGTTGGGGTTGATGCTCGAAAGCCGCCCCGTAGTCGTCGCCACCTGGTTGAAGGTGGTGTGGATGCGCCCCGTGACCGGGTCGATCAGCGCGGGGAGTGAGTCGAGGTAGGTGTTCTTGAGCTTGGTCAGCTCACGCCAGCGCTCGATCCGCGCGACGATCGGGTGCTCGTCGCGGATCTGGGCCAGCACGCGGGCGTCCGTCGAGTAGCCGGTCTTGCCTCGGCGCTTGCGGGTCAGCCCGAGCTCGTCGAACAGCACCGCCGAGAGCTGCTGGGGCGAGCCGATCGTGAACTCGCGGCCGGCGTCTTCGTGGATCTCGCCCTGAAGGCGATCGGCCTCGTCGGCCATCTCGGCCGAGATCGCGCGCAGCCGCTCGCCGTCGACGCGGATCCCGGCGCGCTCCATCGCCGCCAGGACCTCTATCAGCGGCATCTCGACGTCGGTGAGCAGCGGCATCAGGCCCATCTCCTCGATCCGGGCCCGCTGGCGCGAGGCCAGCTCCCAGACGATCCGCGCCTGGGCCGCCGGGTCGGCCGGAGGCTCGCCCTCGGGGGCGTCGAGCGCGAGCTGGCCCCCCTCATCCGGGCGGGCCGCCGCGAGACCCTCGGTCGCTGCGAGGTCGGCGAGGTCATAGACACGGCGCGCGGGATCGATCAGGTAGGCGGCGACCATCGTGTCGTGGTGGAGATCGAGCCCGTCGGGCTGGGAGGCGGCGAGCAACCCCGTGGGCCCGGCCCCGCCGAGCGACTTGGTGTCGTGGGCGATCAGCGGCCTGTCGCGAAGCTCGCCGCAGAGCTTTGCGAGGTCGCGCGCCTCGCCGGCGACGAGGCTGGCCCCGTCCGACGCCGCCCAGCGCCCGTCGCTCGCGGCGAGCGCGATCGGGCCGGGCGCGAGCTCGGCGATCGTGCCCTCGCCGACCTCGACCTCGATCTCCTCGGCAACGGCCCCGACCGGGACCGAGCCGGGCAATTCGTCCTCGAGGCGCTGGATCACGACGCGCAGCTCGAACTCGCGCGCCACGTCGCGCAACCGGCTGCGGTCGAAGTCCATCCGCATCAGCGCGTCGAGGTCAAGTCCCGTCTCGATGTCGTCCTGGAGCGTCGCGAGCTGCTTCGAGATCCGCGCCTCGTCGGCGTGCTCGGTGAGGTTCTGCTTGCGCTTCGCGCCCGAGATCGAGTCGACGTTTTCGAGCACCGCCTCGAGCGAGCCGTATTCCTGGAGCAGCTGCATCGCGGTCTTGTCGCCGATCCCGGGGACGCCCGGGATGTTGTCGGAGGTGTCGCCCTTGAGCCCGATCAGGTCCGCGACCAGCTCGGGCGGCACCCCGTAGCGCTCGACGACGCCCTCGCGATCGTAGACCCGCGTGTCGGTGATTCCGCGCGAGGTCGTCATCACCCGGATGCCGTCATCGACGAGCTGGTAGACGTCGCGGTCGCCCGAGACGATCATCACGGGGATGCCCTGCTCCTGCGCGCGGCGGGCCAGCGCCGCGATCACGTCGTCGGCCTCGTAGCCCTCGACGCGCACGTTGGTGAACCCGAAGGCCTCGGCGAGCGGGGCGATGTGGGGCCACTGCTCCTGGAGCAGGTCCGGGCGCGGCTTGCGCTGCTCCTTGTAGGGCTCGTAGGTGACCTCGCGGCCCGACCAGCCCGCGTCCCAGACGACGACCACGGCCTTCGGCTGGTGCTCGACGAGGATCTTGACCATCATCGAGGCGAAGCCGTAGATCGCGTTGGTCGGCCGGCCGTCGGACGTCGCGATGTCCTCGGGCAGCGCGAAGAACGCCCTGTAGGCAAGGCTGTTTCCGTCGATCAAAAACAGCTCGGAGCCGGGCGCGGTTGCGTCCTGGGGCGCCTTGCCGCTGGCCTTGGATCGGGGCTTCGTGGTGCTCTTATCTGGTTTCGTGGCGGGCACCGATCCATCATAGGCAGGCGCCCAGCGACCACGACGACGCCGGGAGTCAGCGACCTGGAGGCGGCGGAACGCCGAGGTCGCGGCAAATCGCCCTACCTGTCGGCATCGGCAACTCCCGATGTCGAGGGATGACGGAGGTTCGGCCCGTCGGAGGGTTGATCCAGAGCGCGTGGCGCCGACCTTCGCGGATCGGAGCGCAGCCGTGCAACCGAAGATGGCGCTCCAGTGCCCGCCGCTTCAATCCACGACGATCTCGAGCTCCTCGGTCACCGCGTGCGGCAACGGCGGACCCGTGTCGCCACGCTGAAGCTCGTGCTCCAGCATCAACAGCACGGCATCCTTGACCATGTCGCGTGCCTCGTCGATGCTCCGGCCACAGGTGTTGATCCCGGGAACCTCGAGCACGCGGGCTGCGATCCAGCCTTCCTCGGCCGGCTCGTACACAGCGGTAAGCGTGAGTCGCTCGGTCACTGACGACACGATAGTCCTCGCACCGTGAAGCCCGCCGCGGCTCGGCGCGCCCCGTGGCAAGCGCCGGCTACCTCTTCTTCTTTTTCCTCTTCTTGACCTGGATGTCGGCCGAGTCGGTGGCCTGCTGGCCGTCTGAGGAGGAGACCGTCAGCTCGGCGGTGTAGGTGCCCGGCTTGGCCGCCTTGCCGTTCGCCTTGCCGTCCCAGGAGATGTGGTTCTCGCCCGCGGCGGCCGAGCCCGTGACCTGGGCGACCTGCTCGCCGTTTCGCTTCACCTTCAGCGTCGCCTGGCCGGCTACGGTCGACAGGTAGGTGAGGCTGACCGGCTTTCCGGAGATGAACTTCTGGCCCTGGTCCGCCGCGATCGCGATCAGCAGCTCGAGCGCCGGGGCGCCCGGGGGTCCCTGTGGACCCTCTGAACCGGTGGCCGATTGGACGCCGACCACGACTGTCGCGACGTCGGACTGCTTGCCGTCGGAAGTCGCGCGGATCTCGAACAGGTCCACCCCGGAGAACCCTCCGTTGGGGGTGTAGGACACCGTCTTCGCCCCCTGGTTTATCGCCCCGAGCGTGCCGTTGGCGGGGCCCTTGACGACCTCGATCGTGAGCGGGTCGCCGTTCGGGTCCCCGAGCAGTCGAGGGCCAGCGTCTGCGTCGCGCCCGGCGCGCCGGTGCTCGCTGCGTCGTGGCAGGCCGGAGGCACCTCGCGCGCGAAGCGCACGATCGCGTCGTCGAGGAAGGAGGCGGCGTAGACGCTCGCGCCGTCGGGGCTCACCGCGACGCCGAAGGCGCCGTCGAGGCCCTGGGCCGTCGTCGCGCAGCCCGCCGCGTCGCCTGTGTCGGCGATGCAGCCCGCGGGGGTCAGCGCGCCGCCCGGGGCGCGGTCGAAGCGCACGATCGCGTCGTCGATGGCGGAGACGGCCTAGACGCTCCCGCCGTCGGGGCTCACCGCGACGCCTGCGGCGTCGTTGAGGCCCTGGGCCGTCGCCCCGCAGCCCGCCGCGTCTCCGACGTCGGCGATGCAGCCCTTCGGGGTCAGGGCGTGAAGCGCCACGGCACCGGCGGTCGCCACGAAAGGACGAGCAGCGCACCGGCGACCGGCACGGCCCAAGCGAGCCGAACGCCCCTCTCCCCTCTCCGAGATCGCACCCCCACTGGACACGTGAATCAGGTTCTCGGCGGATGTCAACGGCGGCCCAGGGCCCTCGACCCGCGCGTGGCGCCCGCAGGCACGACTCTATGATCTTTCGACGCGGCCGCGGCAGCGCGGCCGCGTCGCGCAGAAGCGCTGCATCCATTCATGCCCTCGGTAAGCCCACAGTTCAGCGTCACGGTCCGCGTCGAGCTCGACGCGCGCCAGGAGCCCCTGGGCAAGCTCACCGCGGCGATCGCCGAGGCGGGCGGCCAGCTCCAGGGGGTCGACCTCGTGCCCGGTGCGGGATCCGAGGGGAAGCGGGTGCGCGAGTTCACCGTCGACGCCCGCGACCAGGAGCACTGGGAGCAGATCATGCGCGCGATCGGGTCGACGCGCGGGGCGCGCGTGCTCGAGTACGTCGATCGCACGCTCCAGATGCACCGCGGGGGGAAGATCTCGCAGAACAACAAGTACCCGCTCAAGACGCGCGACGACCTCTCGATGGCCTACACCCCCGGCGTCGCGCGGGTCTGCCAGGAGATCTTCGGCGACCGCTCGAAGGCGTTCGAGTACACGATCAAGCGCAACACCGTGGCGATCGTCTCCGACGGCAGCGCCGTTCTGGGGCTCGGCAACATCGGCCCCGAGGCGGCGATGCCGGTGATGGAGGGCAAGGCGATGCTGTTCAAGGAGTTCGCCGACGTCGACGCGTTCCCGATCTGCCTCGACTCCCAGGACCCCGAGGAGATCATCCAGGCGACGAAGCTGATCGCGCCGACCTTCGGCGGAATCAACCTCGAGGACATCTCGGCGCCGCGCTGTTTCGAGATCGAGCAGCGCCTGTGGGAGGAGCTCGACATCCCGGTCTTTCACGACGACCAGCACGGCACCGCGGTGGTGACGATGGCGGCGCTGTTCAACGCGCTCAAGATCACCGGCAAGCCGATCGAGGACCTGCGGGTGCTCGTGCTCGGCCTCGGCGCAGCCGGAGTGGCGGTGACCAAGATGATGCTGGCCTGCGGCGTAACCCACGTGATCGGCTGCGACCGCCGGGGCGCGGTCTCGATCGAGCGCGAGGACTACGTCGCGGGCGAGATGAGCGAGGTCAAGCGCTGGTACGCCGAGAACTCCAACCCGGAGCGCCTCCAGGGCCCGCCCGGTGACGCGATCGAGGGCTGCGACCTGTTCATCGGGGTGTCCGGCCCCGGGCTGGTCGAGCCCTCCGACCTCGAGAAGATGGCCCGCGACGCGATCGTCTTCGCGATGGCCAACCCGACCCCGGAGGTCATGCCCGAGGAGGCCGAGGCCTACGTGCGGATCATGGCCACGGGGCGCTCCGACTACCCGAACCAGATCAACAACGTCCTCGCCTTCCCCGGCATCTTCCGCGGCGCGCTCGACGCCGGAGCGCCGCGGATCACCGAGGAGATGAAGCTCGCCGCCGCCCAGGGGATCGCCAACGTGGTCACCGAGGAGGACCTCAGCGAGGACTACATCATCCCCAGCGTGTTCGACCGCGACGTCGCCCCGGCGGTAGCCGAAGCGGTCGTCGAGGAGGCGCGCCGGGCCGGCATCGCGCGGGTCTCGGAGGAGACCGGAAGCTTCGCGACGGTCGAGTGATTGGCGATAGATGAGAGTTCTGGTCACAGGGGCGAGCGGGCTGATCGGCTCCGCGGCGTGCGACGCGCTGCTGGCAAGCGGCCGTGAGGTCGTCGGCCTGACGCGCGACCCCGAGCGCGCCCGCTCCACCAATCCCACCGTCCAGTGGCATGCCTGGAACCCGGCGCTGGAGCGGCCTCCCGACGAGGCGTTCGAGCGCGTCGACAGGGTCCTCAACCTCGTCGGCGAGCCGATCGACCAGCGCCTGACCGACGACGCCAAGCGCCGCATCCTCGAAAGCCGCGACACCGCTACGCGCAACCTGGTCCAGGCGATCGCCGCCGCCGACCCGCGTCCCGAGGTGCTGGTCAGCCAGTCCGCCGTCGGCTACTACGGCGACCGGGGCGACGCGATCGTCGACGAGTCCGCCGAGCCGGGGACGGGGTTCGCGGCCGAGGTGTCGGTCGCCTGGGAGGCGGCCGCGCGGGAGGTGGAGAAGGCCGGCGTGCGGCTGGTGATCCTCCGCACGGCGCCGGTCCTCGACCGCCGCGGCGGCCTGCTCAAGAGTCTGCTGCTCCCGTTCCGGCTCGGGCTCGGCGGCCCGATCGCGGGCGGCGACCAGTACCTGCCCTGGATCCACATCGACGACGAGGTCGGGATCCTGCTGTGGGCGCTGGACGACGACAGGGTCTCTGGGGTGATCAACGCGGCCGCTCCCGAGCAGGTGACCAACAGGGAGTTCTCGAAGGCGCTGGGCCGGGCGCTGGGGCGGCCGGCGGTGATGCCGGTCCCGAAGCTCGCGCTGAGCGCGATTCGCGGCCGCGAGCTTGCCGACACGATCGCCGGCGGCCAGCGCGTCGTCCCGCGCCGCACCCTCGACCTGGGCTACGAGTTTCGCTACCCGAGCCTGGAGCCTGCGCTGCGCGCCGCGCTCGCCTGAGCAAAGCTCACGACGTGTTGGGCAGCAGCGTGTCGGAGATCTTCCACTCGCCGTCCTCCTTCGTGAGATTGAGCGCAAACGGGGACGTCCCGTCCGCGGCCTTGACGGCGACCGTGGCGTGCTTCTTGGACTCGACGAAGGTCTCGGCCGATGCGCCCTCTAGCTGCTGCTCGAATGCGGAGGCCACCTTCCCGAACAGCTCCTCGCAGCTTTGCGACTCGTACTCCGTTCCCTCGACGCGGTCGATCGAGACCTGCACGCCCTGCTCGCTGTACAGCGCACAGCCGGCCTCGGCGTCGCCGTCGCGGAGCGCTTCGATGTAGCTCTCGACCGTCGGCTCGGCGGCACCGGTCGGGGCCTTGGTTGTCGGCGCGGTGGTCGGAACCTGGTCGTCGGACCCGCCGCACCCCGCGGCCAGGACGGCTGCGGCGGCGGCGAGCGCGGCGAGGGCCCTGATCGGTGTGCCGCCCAGCGGCCCCCCGATCACGTGTCGTTGATCTTCCATTCGCCGTCGATCAGGCTCAGGTTCACGCACTCGACGTCGCCATTGACCGTGGCCACGGTCTCAGCGTCGGTCTCGGATTCCTCGATCGTCCCGCAGTGCTCGGTCTCACCGGTGACCTGCTCGACGTTCGATGGCGCGAACTTGGCCCGGTCCTCCTCGGAGAGGCTTGCCACCTCGTCGGGGCAGCCTTCGGGATCCTCGGGGATGTTCTCGAGGCCCTCATCGCTGAGCAGGCCGCAGGCGGTCTCGCCGTCTCCCGCCGCGACGGCATTGAAGAAGTCCTCGGTTACCTGTGCCGGGTCCGCGCCTTCATCGCTTCCGTCGCCGCCGCCGCATCCGATCGCAAGGATCGCCGCCGACGTGACAAGCGCCGCGGTGAGAATCAACCGTTCGGACATGACCACCCTCCCGTCGCATTCGCGCCCGGCCCGCCCGGGTGCGACCGGAGCAGAGCCTTGCACATCGAGGCGGCGTCAGGGCGCCCCGAGCGGTAGATCGAAGACCGGTTCGCGGTTCTTGATGCGGTAGCCCGCGAGCGCCGCGAGCGTGGTGTTGCCAACGGCCGTGATCGAGTACGTCCCCAGCACCGAGTCGCGATCGCTCGTCGCCAGCAGCTCCTCGAGCACGGCGCGGCGGTCCTCGGCCGCGGCGCCCGCGCGCTCGATCGCGTCGAGTACGAGAGCCATCGCCTCGTAGCCGTACGCCGCATACGGACCCGGGGCACGGCCGTACTCCCGCCGGAAGTCGACCTCGAAGTCCTGGCCGGCATTCGGGAGCTGCTCCGGGTCCTCGGCCGATGCGGTCAGCCGCAGCCGCCCTTCGAGGTCGCCGGCCGCGCCCAGGAGCTCGGGATCCATGAGCAGCGCGTCGGTGGACATCAGGATCGCGTCCGGTGCGGCCTCGGCGGCCGCCCGCAGTCGCGGCAGCGCCCCGCGCGCCTCGCCGCCGTAGTAGACGAGCTCGGCGCGGGCCCGCGCGATCGCGCCCGGGCCCCCGGCCTCGACCAGGTCGATACCGAGACCCTCGGCGGCCTCGCTGAACTCCTCTACCACCAGGTCACCGAACTTCGAGCCGTCCGTGAGCGTCGCGACGCGCCGCACCCCGAGCTTGCGCGCCCACGCCGCAGCGGCCTCGGCCTGGACGCCGTCGTCCGGGATCACGCGCACGAAGGTCCGCGCGCCTGTCGGCTGCACCAGCTCGGGCACCTCGGTCCCGGCATCCGGTCCCGGCGTCGCGAGATCGAGCGCGGTGCTGGCCGGGGAGACCTGGGGGACCATCGCCTGATTGGTGATCGGCAGCGAGACCCGTGTCGCACCCGACTCGAAGTCGCCGATGTAGGCGATCGCCGACGTGTCCTCGGAGGCGGCACGGGCGTTGCGGGCAACTGCCGCGGGAGTCCAGCCACGGCGGTCCCCATCGTCGAGCACGCGCGGCTTGATCTCGACCTCGCCGGCCTTCCCGTCCGCCTGCTCGAGCGCCAGCATCGCGCCGTCGCGGATGTCGCTTCCATCGGCTGCGCTGTCGCCGCGCAGCGGCACGCTGACGTAGACGGTGAGCGGGCCCAGCGCGTCCTGGTCGGCCGTCGCCCCGCAACCGCTCGCGGCCGCGACCGCCGCCGCGCACGCGAGCACGCCCGCCAGGACCCGCGCCGGTCTCACCCTCGCTTCAGCTCGCAGCTGTCGTCGACTCCTACGAGGCGCGCCAGGCGGTCGCGGTGATCGGCGACCCAGCGGTAGGCGCGGTCGGTGGCGCGTGGGAAAAGCGTGAACAGAAAGGCGAGCGCCCGCCCGGCGGGCAGCAGACGCGCCAGCGGCGCCGCCGCGGCGCCGCCCGACAAGACGCGCCCGCCCGGCTCGACGAGGTGCCACGAGTCCAGCCGCCCATCGGGCGGAAGATCCGCGAGCAGCTCCTGACCCTCGGGGCTCTGGATCGCGACGGGCCGCAGCCGCCCGCGCCGGTCCCACAGCAGGACCTTGTCCAGCGACCACTTGCAGAACCCGCAGTCCGCGTCGTAGAGGATCGCGTGGGTGGCGCTGGCCCTCGCCGCGC
>DASPWW010000014.1:0-7005 GCA_035637595.1 Solirubrobacterales bacterium
GATCGTCCGGATCAGTCACACCCCTAACGCGAGCCGAGGGCCGGCATCACGCGGCGCTGGCTAGGGTTGTCCCGTGACCGCGGCAGCCGATCCCCCATCCGCAGCCACCGCACCGCCGAGCGTGTGGAGCATCGCCTCGAAGATGGTCGGCGGGGCGCTGCGCTCGACCCCGGCGAAGGTCATCGGGGCCGTGATCGCGGCCCTGGTCCTACTAGGCGCGGTGCTCAGCGGGATCGCGAACGGCATCGGCGGCTTCTTCGGCACGCTGCTGGTCGCGCTGTTCGTGCTCGGCGTGGTCGGGTTCATCGTCGCGGTCCCGGTGTTCGTCGTCGTCCTGTTCATCGCCTCGAGCCGGGCCCGAAGCGCCGAGTCGAGTGCGATGCAGCAGTACGCGCTGACTCGGCGGCTCACCTACTCGCCGTCGGGCACGCTCCTCGAAGCGACGCCGCTGCTGTCGGCCGGAACCTCGCGCCAGACCCAGGACGTGATGACCGGCCTGCTGCCCGGCGGCCTTCAGGGGACGCTCGCCCACTACACCTACTACGTGAGGCACCACACCCAGCAGGGCAGCCACCGAGTCCCCTATCCGAACACCGTCGTGATAGCCCAGATCCCCGAGAGCACGGCATACGTCACCAAGCTGCTGTGCCACGACGGGCGCCGGATCGGGGGAGCGAACATCTTCGGGCTCGACCTCTCGGGTGACGCCGAGGTCGAGCTGGAGAGCACGGCGCTCAACGAGCGCTACAGCATCAGGACGGCGGCCGGCCAGGACCAGGCGTGGCTTCGCGAGCTGTTCACCCCGGTGTTCATCGACTGGCTCGCCGCCAAGGCGGCCGCCGAGTTCTCCTTCGAGCTCGTCAACGGCCTGCTCTGCGTCTCGATCGCAGGGCGCCTCGACCGCGCCGACCAGCTCGACTGGCTCTGCGGCGCCGCCACCTACGTAGCGGGACGGATCCGGGGCGAGGTCACCGAGTAGGGCGCCCGGCTATGCCTGGACCCCGAGCGCGACCTTTGCCTCGTAGCCCTTCTTCTTCTTGCCCTTCTTGTTACGCGCGCGCTTGACGTTGAGCACCAACGCGAAAGGGGCGGCCATCATGGCCGCCCTTTCGCTGGGCCAGTGCTGCGCCCGGGTTAGGAGCCGAGTACGACCTTCTCGAACTCGTTCCCGTTCGCGCTCACCTCGACCGTCGCCTCGTGGACGATCGTCCCGGGCACGAGGTCGTCGGTGCTGCACTCGGTGCCCTCCGGGCAGTTGTGCTCGCCGTCGCCAGACGGCAGCGCGCCACCCTCGGGCGGCTGCTGCGAGGTCCCGCTCGGACCCGTCCCCTCGGCGGGCGGCTGGGGCGCAAACATCGCGGTCTGCTCCTCATCGCCCTCCGGGGCGCAGATGATCCTGGTCTCGGCGCTGACCTCACCGCTCAGGGTCCCACCGGCGTAGAGGTCGATCACCAGGGTTCCGGTGCCCTCCTCGGTGCCGGGCTCAAACGAGCTCACCTCACCGGCGTTCTCGTCCACATCGGCGACGCCGTCGCCATCGCTGTCCGCGTCGCGCGGGTTGGTGCCGGCGTGATACTCGGCGCGGTTGCGCATCTGGTCGCCGTCCTGGTCGCGCTTTGCCTGGTTGACCTTCAGCGACAGGTCGTAGTGCTTCTCCCACTGGTCCGGGATGTGGTCGGAGTTGACGTCCCGCGCCGACGCCGACCCGACTAGGCCGATCATCAGCAATGCGACACCGACGCACACGCCGATCGCGATGTGGGCCACCCGGTTCGCGTGAACTCGATCCTGCGTCATGGCCTTCCTTCCCCGGCGCCGGCCTGCGCTCGCCGTGAGCTGTGGCCGGGCCGCTTCGCCGTTTGCGATTGCGGCCCTCTAACGCGGCCCCGCGGCCGATATCACGGCCGGGCCGCGAAGGCAGGAAAGGCGCCGGCTACTGGAAGTCGCCGGGGCCGCCGGAGCCCGGCGGAGGCTGGGTGCCGCTGTCGGGATAGGAGGTCGAGGCGTAGGTCGAGCCTCCGTCCGGCGGCGGACAGTCCGTGGACTCGTGGGTGCTGTAGGAATCGTACGAGCCGCCCGATCCTCCGCCGGGAGGGGGTGGCGGGGGTGGGGGCGGGGAAGTCGGCCCGCTCGGGGCGGGGCCGCTCCCGGATGGCGGCGGCTTCGGAGGCGGCGGCGGATCTTGGGGCGCGTCGGGTTGGTTGCCCGCGCCGTGACCGCCGGCGGATCCCCCGGCGCTCGATTCAGAGGCTTGGGCTGCCGATCCCGGGCCATGGGTCGAGGAATCCGCGGCGTCCTCACCGGGTGCGCCTGGAGAGGCCGGCGGGTCGACAGGGTCGAGCTGCGCTGCGAGGTCGCCGCCGTCCGTCGAGGGCACGCCCGCTGCGCTCACCGCCGCCCTGTCGGGCGCGCTGCTCTTCTGCCCGCCGGAGTCGAGCTCGAGTGTCGCGCCTGAGCCGAGGACCGCCAGCGTGGCGACGATAGTGGCCCCGATCTTGACGGGGCTGCCGCCGCCGCCGTCCCGGTCGCGACCCCGCCCGCCGTGACGCCTGCGGCGGGCGCCTCCACGGCGCTCAGCAGCAGCCGCAGCACCGGCATTGGCAGCAGCAGGCCGATTCCCGTGCGCAGCGCGGTGCGAGCCCGGAAGATGAGCTGGCGGACGCCGCCCTCCGTTGTGTCGAGCTCCCGGGCGATGTCCTCGTGGCTTTCGCCCTCGAGCTCGCTCTTGACCAGTGCCGCGCGCTGGGCGGCCGGCAGATCGCCGATTCCCGCGACCAGCTCGCGGAGCCTGTCCTTTCGCTCCAGGACGTCGGGCGGCTGTGGCACACCGTCGAGCTGCTCGTCGAGCTGCTCGTAGGGGCGCACGGTTCGAAGCTCGCTGATCGCACCGTTGCGGACGATGCGGTAGAGCCACGGGCGCAGCGCGATCTCGGTGTCGCTGTCGCACAGGGCGTGATAGGCGCGCAGCATCGCCTCCTGGACGACGTCCTCGGCGCGCCCGTGCGGGACGAAGGCGCACGCGAACCTGACCAGCGGCGACCGGTAGCGGCGGCCGATCTCATCGAAGGCCTGGGCGTGCCCTTCGCGTACGAGGGTGACCAGGCGACCGTCCGGCTGCAGCCGAAGCAGCGCCATCGATACGGATCCAGCTCCCCCCGACATCACGGTCGATCACCGAGGCTACAGGGCTGAAGTCCGTTGCGGCTCAATTCGGTCGTCCTCGGCGCTTCGTGGTCCCAGGGAGCGGGATGGAGGTACGGGCTCCCGTCGCTGAAACGCATCCGGCACGCGAACATCACGCTCGGATCTCGGATCGGCTCGGTGCGCCATCGCCTTGAGGGCGAACGTGTAACGGCGCGACCCTCCGAGGAGACTCAATGCCAGGCTGCGATCATTCGTCGGCCGCAAGCAAGCGAGGAGGAAAACGCGTGGAGTCCGAAACCCGTGACGCAGGCCAGGCCAGGGACCACACCGCCAAGGCGACGTTCGGCGCCGGCTGCTTCTGGCAGGTCGAGACGGCGTTCCAGGAGCTCGATGGGGTGATCGACACCGCGGTCGGCTACGAGGGCGGCCACGTCGACAACCCCACCTACGAGCAGGTCTGCAGCGGCACGACCGGCCACGTCGAGGTGTGCGAGGTCGCGTTCGATCCCGCTCGCATCGGCTTCGAGCAGCTCGTCGAGAAGTACTTCGAGATCCATGACCCGACGCAGCTCAACCGCCAGGGCCCCGACGTCGGCTACCAGTACCGCTCGGTGATCTTCGCGCACGATGACGAGCAGGCGGACGTCGCGGGGCGCGTCATCGAGCGCACCCAGGAGCGCTTCGCGAACCCGATCATGACGGCGATCGAGCCCGCCCAGACGTTCTGGCGCGCCGAGGAATATCACCAGTGCTACCTGCAGAAGCGCAACGAGGGTGGCCTGTCAGGGATGCTGCGATCGGCGCTCGGGTCCTAGCTGCGCTGCTAGCCTGACGGGCGTGGGTGCGCGGTCGGGGGTGAGATTCGGGGCGAAGCCGCTAGTGGGCGTTGCCGTTGCCGCGCTCGGGCTCGCGTTTGCGCCGGCGGCCCAGGCCGCGAACTTCGACGTCACCCGGCTCGACGATCCGGCACCGAGCGGATGCGCGTCGGGCGTCGACTGCTCGCTGCGCGAGGCGGTCATCGACGCCAACGCGTCGCTCGGACCCGACACCATCGGCCTTCCCGCTCCGCCCGCCGGGCAGAGCTACGAGCTGACCCAGCCGGGCCCGTTCGAGGACAACGCGATGACGGGCGATCTCGATCTGCTCGGGGACGTGACGATCACCGGAGCGGGATCCGGGGCCGGACCCGCGACGATCGACGCCAACGGCATGGATCGGGTTTTCCAGGTCGGCGACTTCGGGGGCGCCACCCCCTCGGTCGAGCTGACTGGCCTGACGATCACCGGCGGCGACATCGACGTCGGCGGCGGAGTCTGGGTTATCGGCGGCGATTTGACGGTCAAGAACAGCGTCGTCACGCGTAACTCCGTCATCACGGAGGGCCCGGGCCGGGGCGGAGGGCTGGCTCTCGAGAGCTTCACCGGCACCAGCCACGCGACGATCTCGGACAGCACCTTCTCGCACAACACCGCCCAGCAGTCTTTCGGGGGCGGGTTGGGGGGCGGTATCTACGTCGGTGAGGGGCAGCTGACGCTGCTCCGCAGCACGATCGGTCCCGGCAACCTCGCCGAAGGCACCAGCGGCGCGTTCAGCGACCCCGCCCAGGGCGGCGGAATCTACAACGCCGACGAGGCAACGCTCACCAACGTGACGGTCAGCGGCAACTCAGTCGGGACTGGAAACAACGGCGCCGGCGGCGGGATCTACTCCGCGGTGCTGCAGGGCCCCGTCAGCACGGTGATCGAGAGCAGCACGATCGTCGAGAACACCGTGAGCGGGCCCGGGGGCCAGGGCGGCAACCTGGCGCGCGACACGGGCGCGGGAGTGACCCTGCTGCGGACGCTCGTTGCCGGGGGATCGGCGGCGTCGGGTGCAAACTGCGGCTCGACGGTAACGAGCCAGGGCAACAACCTGGAGTCGCCGACCAATCAGTGCGGATTCGGCACCGCGCTCTCGGACCAGTTCTCGGTCCCCGATCCGCTGCTCGGGCCGCTGACCGACAACGAAGGCCTGACCCTCACCCACGCCCTGCTCGACGGCAGCCCCGCCGTCGACACCGGCGGCGACGGCTGCCCGCCGCCCGATACCGATCAGAGGGGCGTCGTGCGGGCCCAGGGCCCTGAATGTGACATCGGCGCCTACGAGCTGCGCCAGGGAAGCGAAATCGTCGATCCGATCACCGACACCTGCAAGGGCCGTCAGGCGACGATCATTGGCGAGAAGGGCCCCGATGTGATCCAGGGCACCGACCAGCGCGACATCATCGTGTCGCGCTCCGGAGACGACAAGGTGTTCGGCAACGGCGGCAACGACCTGATCTGCGCCCGGGGGGGTGAGGACCTGGTCAAGGGCAACGGCGGCAACGACGAGCTTCGCGGCGACGGCGGCGAGGATGACCTCGAGGGCGGCGGCGGGGAAGACGTGCTGCACGGCGCGAACAACGACGACTTCGTGGCGGGCAACAGCGCCGACGACGAGGTCCACGGCGGGGACGGCGACGACGACCTCAACGGTGGACCCGGGAGCCGCGACAAGTGCCTCGGCGAGAAGGGCAGGGACATCGCGATCTCGTGCGAGGTCGAGTTCCGGATTCCGTAGCCCGCGTCCCCGAGCAGCGGGATCTGGTCCGCGTAGTCGCGGCATCGGGCGTGGACGACGCACGAGTTCTCGAGGCCTTCGGGCGAGTCCCGCGCGCGAGCTTCGTACCCCCGGAGCTCGTCAATCGGGCGTACAGGGACGAGCCGCTGCGGATTCCCCACGATCAGGTGACGACCCAGCCCTCGCTGGTCGCGAAGATGATCGAGGCGCTGTCGCTCGAGGGGGAGGAGCGGGTGCTGGAGGTCGGGACCGGCTTCGGCTTTCAGACGGCGCTGCTCGCCGAGCTCGCTGAACGGGTGTGGAGCATCGAGCGCTGGCCCGATCTCGCCGAGACCGCGCGCGCCAACCTAGAGCGGCAGGGAGTGCGCAACGCCGAGGTCGTGATCGGCGACGGCACCGAGGGACTATCAGACCACGCGCCGTTTGACGCCATCGTGGTCTCCGCCGCCTTTCCGAGCGTGCCCGAGCCGCTGTCCGAGCAGCTCGTCACCGGTGGGCGAATCGTGCATCCGGTCGGCTCGGGCGGGCACGAGGACGTGATGCTCTTCGAGCGCACTGGCGGCGGCCTGGTCCGCCGCCGCTCGCTCACCGGTGCCCGCTTCGTGCGGCTGTACGGCCGTCACGGCTTTTCGGATCCGCCTGTGGAGCGGGACTAGCTGTGCTGGGCCTGAAGCGAGACGAGCAGCTCCGCTGGCTCGAGCAGCTCGACGCCTCGTGCCCCGAGCCATTTGCGCAGCTCTGCGTCGTCGAGCAGGCCGCGGTCGCCCGTGACTATCGCGGCGGCGCTCCCCGCCAGCGCGGCGGCGATCACCGGAGCGTCATCGGGGTCGCGCAGCTCGACCTCGACGTCAACGTCGGGCAACGCCGGGGCCAGCAGCACGAGCGCGTCCTCTTCGTCCTCCTCGGTCACCCCGAGGGCCCGGATCCGGGGTCGCCTCAGAACCTCCGTGATCTCCGCTGCAAGCTCCCAAGAGGCGACTGCCTCGACCGTGCCCTGGCGAACCGCTTGAATGACCCGTCCCGGGGTCCCGTCCGGGAAGGCGAGTCCCGAGACCCAGACGTTCGTGTCAACGACGACCCGCAGCGCGCGCCTCCCGCACCTCGCGGACGGCCGCCATCACCTCGCGCTCGACGGCCGCCTCTTCGAGGCCGCGCTCGGCGGCGCGCGCGCGGCGCCGGGCCAGCAGTGCGTCGAAGCGCCGCTCCCATTCGCCCTGGTCGATCGTGCGCACGCCCTGCTCGGCGAGCCACCGATCGAGTGCG
>DASPWW010000015.1:0-45613 GCA_035637595.1 Solirubrobacterales bacterium
GTTGGCCTCCTCGAGCTCCGACTTGGCCTGCTTGATCGCCTCGATCGCACCCTTCTCGGTCTGCCAGCGCGCCTTCATCTCCGACGACTGCTCGCGAAGCTCCGCAAGCTCCGACTCGATCGCCTCGAGTCGCGCCCTCGACGCCTCGTCCTTCTCCTTCGACAGCGCCTGGCGCTCGATCTCGAGCTGCTGGATGCGGCGCTCCACTTCGTCGATCTCGGTCGGCATCGAGTCGATCTCGATCTTGAGCCGCGAGGCGGCCTCGTCGATCAGGTCGATCGCCTTGTCGGGCAGAAAGCGGTCGGCGATGTAGCGCGCCGACAGGGTCGCCGCGGCGATGATCGCGGGGTCCGTGATCCGCACACCGTGGTGGACCTCGTAGCGCTCCTTGAGCCCGCGCAGGATCGCGATCGTGTCGCTGACGTCCGGCTCGTCGACGAACACCGGCTGAAAGCGGCGCTCCAGCGCGGCGTCCTTCTCGATGTGCTTGCGGTACTCATCGAGCGTGGTCGCGCCGACCGCGCGCAGCTCGCCGCGCGCGAGCATCGGCTTGAGCAGGTTGGCGGCGTCGACGGCGCCCTCGGCGGCCCCGGCGCCGACGATCGTGTGCAGCTCGTCCATGAACAGGACGATCTGACCCTCGGCGGCCTGGACCTCCTTGAGCACCGCCTTGAGCCGCTCCTCGAACTCGCCGCGGTACTTCGAGCCGGCGAGCAGGGCGCCGATGTCGAGCGCGATCACCCGGCGGTCGCGCAGGCTCTCGGGCACGTCGCCTCCGACAATCCGCTGCGCGAGCCCCTCGACAATCGCCGTCTTGCCGACCCCCGGGTCGCCGATCAGCACCGGGTTGTTCTTCGTTCGCCGCGACAGCACCTGGATCACTCGGCGGATCTCCTCGTCGCGCCCGATGACCGGGTCGAGCCTGCCCCTCTCGGCCTCGGCGGTCAGGTCGCGGCCGAACTTCTCCAACGCCTGGAAGGTGTCCTCAGGGTTGGGACTGGTCACCCGGTGGGGGCCGCGCACCTCTGCGATCGCCTTCATCAGGCTGTCGCGATCCGGCAGCAGTTCGGCGACGCCCGACTTGCTGTCGGCCAGCGCCAGCAGCAGGTGCTCGGTCGAGATGTACTCGTCGCCCAGCCCCGAGCTCTCCTTCTCGGCGCGCTGGATGACGCGCACGAACTCAGACGACGGCCTGATGTCGGGCTCGGCGTCGCCGCTCAGGGCGGGAAGCTCGCCGACCGCCTGGCGGGTGCGGCCGACGATCGCCTCGACGTCGGCCCCCAGCTTGCGCAGCACCGGCACGACCAGCCCCTCGTCCTGCTCGAGCAGGGCGAGCAGCAGATGCGCCGGGGCGACCTCGGGGTTGCGGCTCTCGCCCGCGATCCGCTGCGCGGCCGCGACGGCCTCCTGGGACTTGATCGTGAATCTGTCGGGCTGCATTCCTAGGCGGGCCCCGGGGAGGAGCCGCCTTTGCCGTCGCCGCCCCGGTCCCGCTGGACCGGGATTCGCACCCGCTTGCCGCCCTCGCGCCTCAGGGCGTCCTCGTAGGCGCCGTAGGGAACGATCTCGGCGCGAAACGACCTGCGCACGCTCTCGATCTCGTCGAGCATCGAGCGCTCGAGCTCGGAGGCGCGCTCTCGCATGCGGCTGAGCTCCGAACGCATGCGCTCCATCTGCCGCTCGAGCTCGAGCACGGTCTCGACCCCGGTTAGGTTGAGGCCCTGCTCGGTCATGCGCTGGATGCGGCGCAGCCGCTCGACGTCCTCGTAGGAGTACAGGCGGGTGTTCTTCGGCGAGCGCTGCGGCGTGATGAGTCCGCGCGCCTCGTACATGCGCAGGGTCTGGGGGTGCATGGCCGCAAGCTCCGCGGCGACCGAGATCATGAACACGGCCCGGGTCTCGTCAAATCCTGCGTCCCCCGGATTGCGCTCGTCCGGGCGCTTCGGTCGCCGGGCCGCGCTCATGACGTGCCTACCTTTCCGGACTCGGCGGACCGATCGTCGCCGGCCCGGCGCGCGCTGCGAAGCAGCCGCTCGCGCGGGTCGTGGTCGTTGAGCGAGCCCGCGAGCTCCTCGAGCGCGCGCTTCTGCTCGCGCGACAGGTCGCGCGGGATCTCGATCTCGAGCCGGTAGTAGATGTCGCCGCGCCCCTTGCCGCCGGGCTTGGGGGGGCCCTCGCCGCGCAGGCGCTGCACGGTTCCGTGCTGGGTGCCGGCCGGCACCCGGATGCGCTTCGTGCCGTGCAGGGTCGGCACCTCGACGGTGGCGCCCTGGATCGCCTCGGCGATCGTGATCGGGACGGTGACCTCGAGGTTGCCGTCCGGGCGGTGCTTGAAGACCGGTGAGGGCGCGACGCGCGTCGTGACGTAGAGATCGCCGGGAGGTCCGCCGAGCGGCCCGTCCTCGCCCTTGGCGGCGAGCCGGATCCGGGTGCCGTCCCTAACGCCCGCCGGGATGTTCACCCGGTAGCGCTTGCGCTGCGCGGTGAGCCCGCTGCCGTCGCAGGTCTCGCACGGCTCGTCGATGACACGGCCCTGACCGCCGCACCGCGGACACGGCTGGCTGATCGAGAACAGGCCCTGGCTCTGCGAGTCGACGCCGCGCCCGCCACAGCGCGGGCAGACCTTGGGGCTGGTGCCCGGCCTGGCGCCGCTTCCCCCGCACGTCGCGCACGCCGCGGCCTTGACGACGTCGACCGGCACCTGGGTGCCGTCCATCGCCTGCTCGAAGCTGAGTCGCACGTCGGTTTCCAGATCGCGGCCTCGCGCCGGCTGGGGGCCGCCACGGCCGCGCCCGAAGAAGCTCGAGAAGATGTCTCCGAGGTCGGACGTGAAGCCTCCGCCGCCGCCGAACCCGCGCGCTCCGAAGCCGCTGAACATCCCGCCGGCGTCGTACTGCTTTCGCTTCTCGGGATCGGACAGC
The DNA here is from genome assembly GCA_035637595.1 of Solirubrobacterales bacterium. Classification (GTDB taxonomy): domain Bacteria; phylum Actinomycetota; class Thermoleophilia; order Solirubrobacterales; family 70-9; genus DASPWW01. Next base: position 2,922 of record DASPWW010000015.1, read on the forward strand.
GTGTCGTAGGCCTCCTGGACCTCCTTGAAGCGGTTCTCCGCGCTGGGATCGTCCGGATTGCGATCCGGGTGGTACTGGCGCGCCAGCTTTCGGTAGGCCTTCTTCACCTCGTCGGCGGAGGAGCTCTTGGAGACGCCGAGCACGTCGTAGAAGTCTCGCGCCATCGTCCTACTCCGCCGCGCTGACGATCACCCGCGCCGGCCGCAGCACCTGGTCGTCGAGTCGGTAGCCCTTCTCCACTGTCTCGAGCACCATGCCCGGGTCGGCCTCGCCGCCGGGGCGCGTCGAGAGCGCCTCGTGCCAGGTGGGGTCGAACCGCTCCCCTGCCGGGTCGTAGGCCTCGACGCCGGCGCGCTCGACAGCCGACTGCAGGTCGCGATAGACGAGCAGCACGCCATGGGCGAGGCCTGCCCCGTCGACGTCGTCCGCCTCGTCCGCATCGGGATCGACCCCGGAGGCGCGAAGCGCGCGCTCGAGGTTGTCGAGCACCGGGACCAGCTCGCGTGCAAGGCCCGACTTGCCGCGGCCCTCCGCCTCTTCGGCCTCGCGCGCGGCGCGGCGGCGGTAGTTCTCGAAGTCCGCCTTGGTGCGCTGCGCGACCTCGAGGTACTCGTCGCGCTCCTTGCGTGCCTCGGCGAGCAGCTCGTCGAGATCGGCATCGACGCGTGCCGCGTCCTCCCGCTCGAGCTCCTGAGCGGTGCGCTGCTCCTCGTCCTGGGCCGGCTCCTGGTCCGGCGGCGGCGTTGGCTGCTGCCCGGGCGTCCCGGCGGGTCCGGTCGGTGCCTCGGGCGAGCCGGCCGCCCGCCTCGGGGCGTCCGGCTGGCCCGCTTGCCTGCGCTGGGTCATGTCGGCCTCAGCGCGCCGCTAGGAGCGCTCGTCGTCGACGACCTCGGCATCGACGACCTCCTCCTCGGGCTCCTCCGCAGCGCCGTCTCCTGCGCCCGCGCCGTCGCCTGAGGCGGTCGCCTGCTGCTGGGCCGCCTGGTAGATCTGCTCGGAGACCTTGTGGAAGGCGGCCTGGAGGGCGTCGGTCTTCGCCTTGATCTCCGCGGCGTCGTCGGACTCGAGCACGCCGCGCACGTCGGAGATCGCCGACTCGATCTCGGACTTCGCGTCGGCGTCGACCTGATCGCCCAGCTCCTCGAGCTGCTTCTCGGCCTGGTAGGCGGCGTTCTCCGCCGTGTTGCGCGCCTCGGCGAGCTCGCGCTGCCTGCGGTCCTCCTCGGCGTGGGCATCGGCGTCCTTGACCATCTGCTCGACCTCGGACTCCGACAGCCCCGAGCCGCCCTTGATCTCGATCTTCTGCTCCTTGCTCGTGCCGAGGTCCTTGGCCGACACGTTGAGGATCCCGTCCGCGTCGATGTCGAACCCGACCTCGATCTGGGGGATTCCGCGCGGCGCCGGAGGGATGCCGGTGAGCTGGAACTTGCCCAGGCTCTTGTTGTAGGCGGCCATCTCGCGCTCGCCCTGGAGCACGTGGACCTCGACCGACGGCTGGTTGTCGTCCGCCGTCGAGAAGATCTCCGACTTGCGGGTCGGGATCGTGGTGTTGCGCTCGATCAGCTTCGTGAACACGCCGCCCTTGGTCTCGATGCCGAGCGACAGCGGCGTCACGTCGAGCAGCAGCACGTCCTTGACGTCGCCGGCCAGCACGCCGGCCTGGATCGCGGCGCCGACGGCGACGACCTCGTCCGGGTTGACGCCCTGGTGGGGGTCCTTTCCGGTCAGCTCCTTGACCTTCTCCTGCACCGCGGGCATCCGGGTCATCCCGCCGACCAGCACCACGTGCTCGATGTCGGTGCCGCCGGCGTCCGACAGCGCCTGCTTGACGGGTGAGACGACGCGCTCCAGCAGGTCGGAGGTCAGCTCGTTGAGCTTCGCGCGGGTGAGCTTGAGGTCGAGGTGCTTGGGACCCGCATCGGTGGCGGTGATGAAGGGCAGGTTGATCTGCGTCTCCTGCGTCGTCGAGAGCTCGATCTTGGCCTTCTCGGCCGCCTCGTAGAGGCGTTGGAGCGAGTTCTTGTCCGCGGACAGGTCGACGCCCTGGTCGCGCTTGAACTCGGCGACCATCCACTCGACGATCGCCTTGTCCCAGTTGTCGCCGCCGAGGTGGTTGTCGCCCGACGTCGACTTGACCTCGAACACTCCCTCGCCGATCTCGAGCACCGAGACGTCGAAGGTCCCGCCGCCGAGGTCGAAGACGAGGATCGTCTGGTCGGACTCCTTGTCGAGGCCATAGGCGAGCGACGCGGCGGTCGGCTCGTTGATGATCCGCTTGACGTCGAGCCCCGCGATCTTGCCGGCGTCCTTGGTCGCCTGGCGCTGATCGTCGTTGAAGTAGGCCGGGACGGTGATCACGGCCGCGTCCACCTTCTCGCCCAGCTTCTGCTCGGCGTCGGCCTTGAGCTTCTGGAGGATCATCGCCGAGATCTCGGGCGGCGAGAACTGCTTGCCGCGCACCTCGACGCGGACGTCGCCCCCCGGTCCGGCGACGACCTTGTAGGGGACGATCGTCTCCTCCTCCTTGACCTCGGACTCCTTGCGCCCCATGAAGCGCTTGATCGAGAACACGGTGTTCTCGGGGTTCATCACCGCCTGGCGCTTGGCGACCGTGCCGACGAGGCGCTCGCCGCTCTCGGTGAACGCGACCACCGACGGGGTGGTGCGCCCGCCCTCGGCGTTCTCGAGCACGTTCGGCTCACCGCCCTCGAGCACGGCGACGCACGAGTTGGTGGTTCCGAGGTCAATTCCGATCGTCTTGCCCATCTGTTCCGTTCCTCCAGCTTGTGTCGAATATGCCTAAGAAATCTAAGTGTTCTTGTGGAAGATCTTAGCGGATCTCAGGCGCGCCGTGGGGCTGCAAGACGCGACGGCCCGCCCCCACGCACGATGCGGGGGCGGGCCGTCGGAGTGGCTAGGGACCTCTTCCCTGCGCCTACTTCTTCTTCTTCGGAGGCATCTTCAGCACGCTGTCGATGCCCGCGTGGTCCGACGGGAATAGCCCGTTGACCGGACTGAGACCGACGACCGAGGAACTCTTGAGCTTGACCTTCTTGTTGTCGGTCATGACGTGATCGACCTGGTGGTCGAACCCGCCCGGCTGCACCAGGTTCGGGTCGTCGAGGCAGCACGACAGCGGATTAGCGGTGGTGCGCTCGCTGAGCCCGGCGGCGAGCAGCGCGAGGTAGGCGTTTTGGTCGCCGTTCGGCTGCACCGTGTCGTCGTCGGAATTGAGGTCGCCGACCAGGATGTCCGTCCCCGACGTGTTCGCGGGGCCGCCGGCCGCGACCAGCTCCTGAGCCTGGGCCGCGCGGATGTCGCCCTTGCCGTAGGTCTGGCCGTTGTTGGCCGGGTTCTGGCCCGCGCTGTCGAACGCCTCGAGGTGGGTGTTGACGAAGCGGAACGGCTTCGTGCCCTTGAGCTTGACGTCGACGGCGGTCCAGCCGCGGGTCACGTCGAACGACACCGCGCCGGCGACGCTGACGCGCAGCAGGGTCGCGAAGGTGCCGCTGTTGGGGTTCGAGACCTTGGCCTTCGAGTCGACGCGGCGCAGGATCACGTCGCGCATGGTCAGGCGCTCGTTGTGGTCGGCGCCCGCGGCACCGGAACCCTGCCCGTCGTCGTTGACCGGAAACTCGGCGTCGAACTCCTGCTTGACGACGACGGCCTCGTAGTTGTTGCCCGACTTGTTGAGCTCGGAGAGCAGCAGCTGGAGGAAGTCGTATTCGACATCTTGCGAGCTGGGGGACACCACGGCACCAAAGTTGACCGGTCCGGTGCGCCACAGCGCGACCTCCTGGAGGCCGACGAGATCCGGCTTCTTGCTCAGGATCTCGGCGGCGAGCGGCTGGGCGCGCACCGGGAAGTTCGTGCGATCGACCTGGTTCGAGATCTCGCCGCCCGCGTCGACAGCCTGGTCGATCGTGTTCGCATTGAGGATTGGACTCAGATCAGCGCCGAGATAGATGTTGCGAGTCATCACGTTGAGCTTCGGCGCCTTCGGCTTCTTCTTCGTGGCGTCGACGTCGCCGGCGGCCAGGCCGAGCAGCAACGCCCCGCACAGCGCCAGGATCGCCGCGGCCAGCAGGCCGTGCCGACGCGCCGCCCTGCCTGCGAGAACGTGGGATGCCATGGAAATGAGACTCCTCTCGGTGCTGCGGTGGACCCTCTTCCACCGCTGTGTGAGACGGCATGTAATCACTGCGCGCGGTTTCGCGCGCCGCTCGCGCTCGCCGGACGAGCGCCCGGCGACCCGCGGCCTCCCGCGCCCGGGTTACTGGCCCGCTACGCGGGAGACGAAGTCGGCGATGTCGTCGGCGTCCTGGGCCTGGACGATGCCGGCGGGCATGTAGCCCTTGAAGTCGTCGGTGTCGAAGCCGTTCTCGATCGCGTTCTCGACGCGGGTGCGGTTGGCGTCCGGGGTCCCCTGGCCGAGCAGCTCGTCGAGGTTGGGCCCGACGACGCCGTCGGTCCCGGCGCGCGCCAGCGTGTGGCAGTTGCCGCAGTTCTCCTGAAACAGGACCTTGGCGTCCTGGTCGCTCGACGCGACGCGCTCCGGCGACGCGCTCTCCCCGCCTTCCTTGGAGGTCGCCCACACGGGCAGCAGCACGCCGAACAACACAGCGAAGATCCCGAAGATGACGAAGGTGCGCTTGCTCATCGCGATCGGCGGGGCGGACCGCCCGGCGCGGCGCGGATACTAGCCGCGGCGGGCGACTTCCGGGCAGGCGACTTGCGGCCCCCAGAGCGCCCGATCGATCTGGGGACCGCAAGTGTGCCTTTTGGAGCTCCCCACTGAAGGCGATGACAAAAGGCCCACCAAGGTCATCGGCAGGCGGGGCGCCCGGCTTTAGCGCGCCCCCCCGGGAGCGTCTCGTCGCGCCCGCCAGTAAGGGCACATGCGTCGCAGGCCGCACTCGGGGCAGCGCGGCTGAGGCCGGCAGATGGCACGTCCGTGACGGATCAGGTTGATGTGCAGCTCGTAGGCGTCTTCCGGGTCGGTCACGGCGCGCAGCTCGTCGTGGGCACGGTCGAACGAGGCGCGCGCCGAGAGCAACCCGAGCCGCTTGCCGACCCGGTAGACGTGGGTGTCCACCGGGATCTCCGGCCGCCCGAAGGAGAAGATCAGCACGCATGCGGCGGTCTTTCGCCCCACTCCCGGCAGCGCGACGAGATAGGAGATCGCCTCGTCGCGGGACGCGTCGCGCAGCCACCCGAGGTCGGGTTCGCTCCCGAGGCCCCGCAGGATGTCCTGGATTCGCGGCGCCTTCGTGTAGGCGAGCCCTCCCGGTCGGATCGCTTCTTCGACCTCGTCGAGCGGCGCGTCTCGGACTTGCTCCCAGGTCGGAAACCGCTCTCGCAGCCGGTCGTAGGCGACGTCGCGGTTGCGGTCGTTGGTGTTCTGGGACAGCACGGTCCGTACGAGCTCCTCGATCGGTCGCCCGTGCGGGCGCTCGACGGGGCGTCCGTACATCTCGCGCAGCCGGTCGCGAATCGCGCGCACTCGCGCACGGCGGGGCCGCCTCCAGCTCATGGAGCGAGGATATGGTGCGCCGGTGGGCCGGATCGAGGAGCGGACCGTCGAGGTGGACGGCGTCGAGATCTTCTTCCGCGAGGTTGCGGGCGACGGCGCCCCGGCCGTGTTCGTGCACGGCAATCCGACCAGCTCGGAGATCTGGGTCCCGTTCCTGGAGCGGATGCCAGGTCCCGCGGTGGCGCTTGACCTACCCGGGTGGGGCCGCTCCGCGAGGCCTCCTGGCCTCGACTACTCGATGCAAGGGCTCGCCGCGCAGGTCGATCGCTTCCTGGCCGCGATCGCGATCGAGGCGTACAGGCTCGTGGTCCAGGACTGGGGATCGCTCGCGCTGATCGCCGCCCAGCGCCACCCGGACCGGGTGGCGCGGCTCGTCGTCTTCAACTCCGTTCCGCTGCTGCCGGGCTATCGCTGGCACTGGATGGCGCGCTGGTTCTGGCGTCGGCGCGGCCTCGGTGAGCTGTTCAACGCCGCCGCCAACCGGCCGGCGATCAAGCAGCTCTCGCGGCAGGGCACGGCGGACCGCAGCCCGCTTTCCGACGATTACCTGGACCTGATCTGGAGCAATTGGGACCGGTCGATGAGCCGCGCGATGCTCACCCTCTACCGCTCCGCCGACCCGGCGGCGCTCGAAGCGGCGGGCGCGCGGCTCGGAGAGCTGCGCTGCCCCGCGCTCGTCGTCTGGGGCGATCGCGACCCCAACATCCAGCCTCGCTTCGGGCGCCTCTATGCGGAGCGACTCCCGAACGCGGAGCTGGTGGCGCTTCCCGACGCCGCCCACTGGCCCTGGCTCGACCGCCCCGAGGTGATCGACCAAGTCGTCGACTTCCTCGACGAGGAAACACCGGCCTGAACGACGGGATTGCGGAGTTGTGGGGGGTATAGCCCCCCCAAACTTCCCAATCGAGGGCGAATGAGCCGGCGCGGGGCTCCTTCAGCCAGCCCCTGTTAGCTCCACGCGCCCCAGATCTTGCACGCCTCGGCGCTCGCCGCTACCGCCGGCTGAAGCGCCTCCCCCGCCCGCCCGGCGTCCCACCCAGCCTCTGCCAGGCCGGCGGCGAGCGTCCCCATGAAGGCATCTCCGGCGCCAAGCGTCGAAGTGACCTCGACCTCCACCCCCGGCGCGTCTGCCACCGCGGCCCCGCGCATCAGCGCCCCGTCCGGACCGAGGGTGACGATGGCGAGCCGCGCCCCGAACCCGCACAGCGCCTCCGCCGCGGCCGCCGGGCCGTCCTCGCCGGTCAGCAGCCTTGCCTCCTCGCGGTTCGCCCTGATGCAGAAGGCGCCTTCCGCGAGGTCGCGGCAGGATTCGAGCGCCTCGCCGAGGTCGGCCCACCGTGTCGGGCGCAGGTTGGGGTCGAAGAGCACGGGCCGATCCGCCTCAAGCGCCAGCTCGCGGGCCCGCAGCGTCAGCGAGCGCTCGCCCTCGGAGACGAGGGTGTTGGAGCCGAAGACGAGTGCCTCGCCGTGCGCAAGCGCGTCTTCGAGGTGGGGTTCGGCCGCCTTCATGGCCCGTGCGATCCCCTCGCCGTAGACCTGGAAGCCGGGCTCGCCCCGGCGGTCGAAGGTCACCAGGGCGATCGCTGTCGGGGCTCCCTCGACGAGCTCGAACCACGACAACCCGACGCCCTCGCGCTCGAGCGCATCGTTGATCCAGCGTCCCCAGGGGTCGTCGCCCGCGCCACCGATCAGCGCCGCCGGGGCCCCGGCGCGGCGGCAGGCCACCGCGACGTTGGCCAGCGCGCCGCCCAGGTGGGGCCTGAACTGGTCGGCGTCGGCCACTGAGTCGACCTCGCGCTCGCAGACGAGGTCGATGATCGCCTCGCCGAGGCAGAGCACGCCCCCGCCGCCCGGGGAGCCGCTGGCGACGTTCACGGCCTGAATACAATCAGGGCCCCGTGCGGCTGGTACGAGTTATCGGACAGTGGCTTCCGAAGGGCTGGGGCGATGCGCTGCGCCAGGTCGGCTTGTTCGTGCTCGCGGACGTCTGCTACGAGACCGTGCGCGGCGTCGCCGAGGGCAAGACGGCCGTGGCGTTTGCGAACGCCGACCGTCTGGTCGACGTCGAGAAAGCGACGGGAACCTTCTTCGAGCCCGACCTCCAGGGGGCGCTGATCTCGCAGCACTGGCTGATCGACGCCGCCAACTGGATGTACATGAACACGCACTTCGTGATCACGACGTCGTTCCTCGTCTGGCTCTACCTGTTCCGCAACGACTCCTTCTACTTCGTCCGCAACATGTTCATGGTCGCGATGGGGCTGGCGCTGGTCGGCTACACGCTGTTCCCGACGGCGCCGCCGCGGCTGCTCCCCGAGGAGGGGTTCGTCGACACGATCACCGACTTCGCGCAGGTCAACCACGACTCGGCGCTGATCAAGCTGTTCGTGAACCCCTACGCCGCGGTCCCGAGCATGCACATCGCGTTCGCGCTGATGATCTCCCTGCCGGCGATCCGCATCGCGCGGCACGCGGTCACGAGGCTGTTCTGGGCCCTGTATCCGTTGCTCGTCCTGTTCGTCGTCGTCGTCACCGCCAACCACTTCTGGCTCGATGCCGCCGCCGGCGCGCTGGTGGCGGCGCTGTCCGCGCTCGTCGCGGCCCACGTCCTGGCCCGCGTCAGACCCGGTACGTGGTCGTGGCGCCCCGCGACCGGCGCTGCCACATGAGCCCGGGCCCCGCCGCCGGCTGATGCCGGTCGACGCAGAGCGTCCGCGCACGCGCTTGCGCGACCGCCCGCGGCCCCGCAACGCCCAGGAGCTGCGCTCGCTCGCCCGCGACAGCCTGATCGAGTCGCGGCTGACGCCGAACACGATCTCGATGACCGGCCTGGTGCTCAACCTGGCCGCCGCCGGGCTGGTGACGCAGCGGCTGTTCTTCCTCGGCGGGGCCGCGTTCATCGTCGGCTCGGTGATGGACACCCTCGACGGGCGCTACTCGCGGATGTCCGGCAAGGGCTCGCTGTTCGGGGCATTCCTCGACTCGACCCTGGATCGGATCGAGGAGGGGATCGTGCTCACCGCGGTCGCGTGGTACTTCGCCGAGCGCGGTGACGAGATCGCCGCCGCCGCGTGCGTGCTCGTCGTCCTGGGTTCGCTGATGGTCTCCTACACCCGGGCCCGCGCCGAGGCGCTCGGGGTCGAGTGCAAGGTGGGCCTGGCGACGCGACCGGTCCGCGTCGTCCTGCTGTCGATCGGGCTCGTGTTCGCGAAGGGAGCGGGGCTGGGCGACTTCGAGCTGCTCGCGCCGGCGATCTACGCGATGGCGGTCCTGACCGCGTTCACGGTCGGGCAGCGGGTGTGGCACGTGCGCGGCGAGCTACGGGCGCTCGAGAGCGCTTGACCGAGGGCACGCCTGGGTAGTAGTAGGCCCTGCCGAGGAGATGTAACCCCGCACCCCGTAGGGTGTCATTCCCTTACCCCTCCCGGAGGAGCCCACCCATGACCACGACCGAATCGGCCAAGGCAAGCGGCAACGGCGCGCGCACCAACGGCGCCAGGCGCGACGACGAGAAGGTTCGCGTCGCGATCGTCGGCGTCGGCAACTGCGCCAACAGCTTCATCCAGGGCGTCCACTACTACCGCGACGCCAATCCGGCCGAGCAGGTCCCGGGCCTCATGCACGTCGACCTCGGCGGCTACCACGTCCGCGACATCGAGTTCACGGCGGCGTTCGACATCGACTCCGAGAAGGTCGGAAAGGACCTCTCGGAAGCGATCTGGGCCAATCAGAACGACACGATCAAGTTCGCCGACGTCCCCCACATGGGGATCCCCGTGCATCGCGGGATGACCCACGACGGACTCGGCAAGTACCTCAAGGAGAAGATCACCAAGGCCCCGGGCGAGACCGACGACATCGTCGGGATCCTCAACGAGACGAAGACCGACGTCCTCGTCTGCTACCTGCCGGTCGGCTCCGAGCAGGCGGTCAAGTGGTACGTCGAGCAGGCGCTGAAGGCCGGGGTCGGGTTCGTCAACTGCCTGCCCGTCTTCATCGCCCGCGAGGACTACTGGAACAAGCGCTTCAAGGAGGCGGGCCTGCCGATCATCGGCGATGACATCAAGTCGCAGGTCGGGGCGACGATCGTCCACCGCCAGCTGGCGCGCCTGTTCGAAGAGCGCGGTGTCCGCCTCGAGCGCACGAGCCAGCTCAACGTCGGCGGAAACATGGACTTCTACAACATGCTCGAGCGCGAGCGGCTGGCCTCCAAGAAGGAGTCGAAGACCAACGCCGTGACCTCGATCATGGGCCACGACCTGCCCGAGGGCGACGTCTACATCGGCCCCTCGGACTACGTCGCCTGGCTGACCGATCGCAAGTGGGCGCACATCCGGCTCGAGGGGCGTTCGTTCGGGGACGTGCCGCTCACGATCGAGATGAAGCTGGAGGTGTGGGACTCCCCCAACTCCGCCGGGATCGTGATCGACGCCGTCCGGATCATCAAGCTGGCGCTCGACAACGGCCTGTCGGGGCAGCTCGACGGCCCGTCCAGCTACCTGATGAAGTCGCCGCACAACCAGCGGCCCGACAACGAGGCGCGCGAGCTGACCGAGGAGTTCATCGCCAAGTACGCGCGCCAGCCGGCTAGGGAGCGCGCCAAGGAACTCTCCGCCGAGGGCGAAGCCAAGCTAGGGGCCTAGCGGCGCGCCGGACACGGCCGCCGTCCCTCCACTCGGGCGACCGCATCTATCCTGGGGCGGGTGGGCGCCCGGCAGCCGCTCTCCATAGCGCACGTGACCCCGCATCCTTGGGGTCCGTACCACGAGGTCAACGAGTTCGTCGAGAGGGTCTCGGCGCAGCTGCGTGAGCGCGGCCACCGCGTCCTGATCGCCGCACCGTCTGACTCGCGGACGGCGATCCGGGCCTCTCGCGCCGCGATCCGGGACGGGCTCGACGACCCGGCAACGCTGCTCGACACGGGAGGCTCCGCCCCCCTCGCCGTCGCCTACGCCGACGGCTCCCCCCGCGATCCCGATCCTCCTGTGCTCGCGGTCGGTCAGGGCATACCGCTACCCGCGGGCTCGCGCCCCCGGGCCGCCCCGGTGCCGCTCGACGTCAGCCGCACCCTGGAACGGCTGCTCGGCGGCGTGCCGCTCGACATCGTCCACGTCCACGATCCGTTCGCGCCGAGCGCGTCGGGTGCGGCCCTGCGCCACTCGCACTCGCTCAACGTGGGCAGCTTCCACGAGCCGACCGAGCGCCTGCTCTCGACACAGGTCGCCCGACCGCTGGTCGAGATCTTCTTCGGCCGACTCGACGCCCGGACCGTCAGCGGCAGGGGCACGGCGGAGTTGATGGAGCGCTACTTTCCGGGCACCTACGAGCTCGTTCGCCCCGGCGCGGACGCGGTCGGGCGCGACGCCGGGGTGTGGCCCGGTGCGAGCCGCACCGCCGCGGCAAGCGGCGGCGCGCGGCCGGTCCGGATCCTGTTCTGCCTGCGCGAGGAGCGCGGCGCGCTGCGCCTGTTCCTTCGCGCCCTGCGCCGCCTGTCGCTCGACGCCGACTGGGAGGCCGTCGTGTGGACCGACGCCCAGCCCGAGCCGCTGCTGCGCCTCAACAAAAAGCTCCGCGAGCGCGTCCGGACGGCGCGGCCAGCCGACGGCTCGCCCGAGGAGCTGCTCGGCGCGGCCGACGTTCTGTGCGTCGCCTCCGGAGGCCCGAGGCCCGCCCCCGGCCTCGTGCGCGCCGCGATCGCGGCCGGAGTCGTCCCGGTCGCGTCGCACCTCCCGGTCTACGACGAGCTGACCGACGACGGCAAGCTCGGTCTCTTGTTTCCCCCGGGCGATCCGATCACCCTCGCCGGACAGCTCGGGCGGCTGATCGACGAGCCCGACCTCCGCCGGCGACTGAGCCGCGGATTGGCCCGAGCGGGCCGAGACTGGAGCGAGACCGCCGACGAGCTCGAGGACATCTACGAGCGGATCTCCGCCCGCCGGCACGACCCGACCGGACATCCTGCGATCCGCCGCCGCCTCGCCTCGCGGGCCCCGATCCACTGCGACCTGCACATGCACACCGACCACTCGCCCGACTGCGCGACGCCGGTCGAAGTCCTGCTCGAGACGGCGCGCGACCGCGGCCTGGGAGCGATCGCGATCACCGATCACAACGAGATCTCGGGCGCGCTCGAGGCCCGCGAGGTGGCCGAGTCGATGGACGGGATCAAGGTGATCGTCGCCGAGGAGGTCAAGACCGCGGAGGAGGGCGAGGTGATCGGCCTGTTCATCGAGGAGAAGATCCCCCGCGGGCTGACGATGGCGGAGACGATCGGCGAGATCCGCCGCCAGAACGGGCTGGTCTACGTACCGCATCCCTTCGATCGTCTGCACTCGGTCCCGGACTACGAGTACCTGCTCAAGATCGTCGAGGACATCGACATCCTCGAGGTGTTCAACCCCCGGATCGCGTTCTCGGCTTTCAACGAGGAGGCTGAGCGCTTCGCGGCCAAGTACCGCATCGTCCCGGGGGCGGGCTCGGACAGCCACGTGGCTCAGGGGCTTGGAAGCGTCGCCATCAGGCTGCACGACTTCGACGGGCCCGAGGAGTTCCTCGAGTCGATGCGCGACGCGGACATCGTCCACAAGCACAAGAACCTGATCTACGTCCAGGCCCTGAAGTTCCTCCAGACCGCCGGTCGCCCCAAGGCGGCCCGGCGAGCCCGCGCCGCGAAGCCGGCGCGGGCCGTTCGCGGCGGGCAGCGACGCTCGCGGACGCGGGCGCGGTCGAGCAAGAAGTGATGCAGGCGGGGGTCAAGTGATGCAAGGCGGAGGACCGAGCTCAGCCCCGTCAAAGAAATCGCGCGCCGTGCCGACCACCGACGACGAGATCCAGGAGAAGTACCTCGAGCGCGCGATCCGGGAGCTCAACCAGCTCACTCGCGAGCTTCAGGCCTGCGAGCTCTGCCCCCGCGGCCGGCTTATGCCGGTTCTCGGCTCCGGCCATCCGCAGGCCGACGTGCTGCTGCTCAAGCACGCCCCCCTCCCGGCGGAGATCGAGGAGGGGGTGGCTTTCTACGGCCGCTCCGGCAACGCGCTGATGAAGAGCTTCAAGCGGCTCGGCATCGACCCGCTGGTCGTCTACGGGACGCTGTGCGTGAAGTGCCCCGTGGCCGATCCGGGGCTGGCCGCCGACGAGTGCGTCGCGCGGCTGGTCGAGGAGATCGCGATCGTCCAGCCGCGCGTCGTCGTGGTGATGGGCGAGCCCGCGCTCGAGACCCTCAACGGGCTGGACCTTCCGCTTTCGCGCCCGCTCGAGCCGCGACTCGGCGAGGTTCAGAGCCTCACGCCCACGGTTGACGCGATCTTCGTCCCGGAGATCGACGCCTCGCTCGACTCCGACGAGGCGAAGCGCGAGTTCTGGCGCGCCTTCCGCGTCCTCGGCGACTGGTACGCCGAGCTTCCGCCGTACTAGTACTAGTCTGACTGCATGGACCTCGAGGAGCGCTCGATCGAGCACCTGCCGGACCGCTGCCAGAACTGCGGCGCGACCCTGACAGACGCCGAGAAGCAGATCGCGCTGGAGCGCGGCGGGACGCCCGTGCTGTGCACGACCTGCGCCGCCGAGCAGGTGCCGGTCGCCGAGGACGAAGCCGAGGACCCGGACGCGGCCTACTGAGCGCGGGGCCGGGCGGTCAGCCCGGCGAGACCTTGACGTTGACCTCGTCGGCGTTCTTCGAGCGCCGCACGACGAGCAGGTCGGCGTCCTTCTTGGAGGTCACGCGCCCGCCCGACACGGCGACGCGGTAGCCGTCGGGAAAGTGGATGCGGGGGACGTAGATCACGGTCTTTATCTTGCGGCGCAGCCGCTCGCCCCCGGGAGTCGTCGTCGAGTAGCTGAGCTCGAATTCCTTCGCCTCGCTGTCGAATGACCACCCGAGCGGGGTGCCGGCGACGACCTGGGGATAGGGCCGCTCGATCAGCGCCAGCTTGTCGGTCAACACGTTGTCGCCGGTCGGGGGCTGGGACGGGTCCTTGACGATCGCCTGCTTGTCCCCGGGCCCGCTCGTGGTCGGGTCGTCGCAGCCGCAGTAGTGCCACCACTGCCACGAGAGCATGTGGCGGTCCGCGCGGTTGACCATGCGCTCGACCGTGTCCGGGTCGTCGGTGGCGCCGAACTCCGAGAGCAGCCAGGTGTCGTCGTTGGCCTCGATGCGCTCCTCGGCGTTCGAGATCGACATCTCCTCGAGCTCCTCGCAGCTCAGGTCGGCGATCTCGGGAATCGTCACCGGGAGGGAGCCGAGAACGTCCGCGATGCAGTAGGTGTGAAAGCTCATGCCGGCCTCGGGATCGCCGGTGTCGGGGTGGTGGTACTCGGTCCCGAACTGGCTGATCACCACGGGCTCGTACCAGACGAGATGGTGGTCGTCGACCTGCCGGATCGCGTTGATCGACTTCTGCTGCATCGGCGCGAGGGCATCCTGCTCGAAGGCGGGACAGCCGTCGAGGTTGGCGCACGTCGGCCACTCGGTTCCGGGCCACGGCTCGTTGATCAGGTCGTAGCCCATCACGTAGGGCTCACTGCGAAAGCGCTGCGCGACATGGCGCCACGCCGCGGCGTAGTGCTCTTGCAGCCCCGTGCCGTCAGGGCCGGCGCGATCCGCCCAGAAGTTGTTCCAGGCTTGATTCTCGCCGGGGCTCGAGAGGTAGGTCCCGGGAAAGCCCGTCAGCGGCTCGGCGGGCAACCCGTCGTCGATCACGGCCCAGTCGGGGAAGCCCTCGCCCGAGAAGCGCTCGCTGTAGAGGTCCTGGTGGAAGTCGATCAGGCTGAAGATCCTCTGGCGCGCGAGCGTGCGCTGGACGGCGCCAATGCGATCGAGGTAGGCGTCGTCGTAGACGCCCGGCTGCGGCTCGACCGCTTCGTAGATCGTCCCCAGGCGGACGCTGTTGAAGCCGTGCTGGGCGAGGAACTGGGCATCGGGGGCGTCGAAGCCCACGGCGCCGGGGTCATACGGCGGCCGCTTGTAGACCATGTTGATGCCGTGCGTGATCACGACGCGGCCCCTCGCGTCCGTGATCCAGCGCCCGTCGTGCGACAGCGGGGCGGTCGGGCCGGGATGGCGCGGCTTGGGCTTGCGGTGCCTGGCCGCCCCGGCCGGCGCGAACGCCAGAAACGCGACGGCGGCGACGAGGGCAAGCGAGATCAGGCTCACCACGGTGCGCGCGAAGTGGCCGCGGCCTACCGCTCCTCCCAGCATGGGAGGCGAGCCTAGCGCGGCTCAGCGCGGCTGGCGCGACTCGGTCCCGCCCGGGGACACCGCCTCGGCGAGCGCGCTCATCGCCTCGAAGCTGGCGCTGGCGAGGCCGCGCGCGACGAGGACGTCGAGGGCGGAGTAGCGGGCCAGCTCCGCCTGGGCTGCGTACGGGCTCTCGCCGGCTACGCCGACGGTCCCCTCCGGCTCGCCGAGGCGCTCGAAGTGGTTGCGGTATCCGTCGTGCAGCTCGCGATAGAACCCCTCCTCCTTCGCGAGTCGCTCCTTCGCGTCGGATCCGACCGCGACGCGCACGTAGCCGAATATCGGCGGCGGCTGGCGCCCGGTCTCAGCGGCGCCGGCGTGGACCTGCTGGCGCGCCCCCGAGATGAAGTCGGGCGTCACCCAGTTGAGGAACGCCCCGTCGAACGACGATCCGGCCAGGGCGCACATCTTCGGCCCCATCGCCGCGAGGACGAGCCGCACGCCGGGCAGCGCCTCGCGCAGCTCCGGAAGGGTCTCCCGCATCTTCGTAAGCGGCTTCTCGGAAAAGCCGGCCCCGACTCCGATCCACAGCCGCTCCGGCTGCAGGCCCAGGTCGAGGACCTTGGCGGCGATCGACTCGGGCGAGTGGCGGTCGAGCGGAAGCACCGCGACGCCCAGCTCGATTCCGGGGACCGCCGC
Source organism: Solirubrobacterales bacterium (assembly GCA_035637595.1). Classification (GTDB taxonomy): domain Bacteria; phylum Actinomycetota; class Thermoleophilia; order Solirubrobacterales; family 70-9; genus DASPWW01. The sequence goes on from DASPWW010000015.1 coordinate 18,329, forward strand.
CGCGAACGCCGCGATCGTTTCGAGCCCACTCGCGGCGGGATGGTCGTTCGACCACATCGAGCCGTAGCCGAGCATCGCGCAGCGTGCCGCCAGCGGCTCGGCCACCGGGGGCTCGAGTCCCGCCGCGACCCCGAAGCCCCGCTCGCTCACAGGCTCACTCGCGCTCCAGCAGCGCCACGCACTCGATGTGCGGGGTCTGGGGGAACATGTCGACCGGACGCACGCGGCGGAGCCTATAGCCGGCCTCGGTGAGCTGCGCCGCGTTGGGCGCCAGCGTCGTGGGGTTGCAGGACACGTAGACGATCCGCGGCGCACCGCACTCGATCACGCGCCGCACGACCTTCTTCGAAAGCCCGGCTCGCGGCGGGTCGACGACCACGACGTCGGGCCGGCCGGCGCGCTCGATCAGCGGACCGATGGAGACTCGCGCGTCGCCGGCGAGGAAGCGGGCGTTGGCGATCCCGTTGCGACGCGCGTTCTCCTCGGCGTCGGTGATCGCCTCCGGGGCCGCCTCGATGCCCCACACCTCGCCGGCGCTGGCGGCCATCGTCAGCCCGATCGTGCCGATCCCGCAGTAGAGGTCGAAGAGCCGCTCGCGACCGCCAAGCGCCGCATACTCCGCCGCCACCGCGTAGAGGCGCTCCGCCATCTCGGTGTTGGTCTGAAAGAAGGCGGCCGGGGAGATCCGCAGCCGCAGGCCGCAGAGCTCTTCCTCGACGTACTCGCGTCCCAGCGCTCCGGTCTCCCCCTCGGTTCCGCCCGACGGGCCCTCGATCACAGTGTGGAGGTCGACCGGGGGCCGGGGAATCGCCGCCGCCGAGGTCACCAGACGGGTCTGGAGCTGCCCGGTGCGCCGCCCCTCGCGGACGACGAGGTTGCGCAGCACCCCGGCCTGCTCGCGCCGGTCATATGCCGGCAGCCCCTCGGTCCGCGCCCAGGCGCGGACCTCGTTGCGGGCCGCGTTGTTGGCCTCCGACGCGAGCTGGCAGTCATCGACGTCGAGGATGCGGTCCCAGCGGCCACGGGCGTGGAAGCCCAGGACCGGCTCGCTGACGCGCTCGCCGAACGAGTACTCGAGCTTGTTGCGGTAGCGCCATCGCTCGACGGCCGGCTCGGCCGGCTCGAGCTCGAAGCCCTCCAGCCCCCCGATCCGCGACAGGGCGTCGGCGACCTGGTCGCGCTTGTGGACGAGCTGAAGCTCGTAGGGGAGCTCCTGCCACGGTGCGCCGGGGCACGGCTCGCCCTCGTGCTCGCAGCGCCGCGCCACCCGGTCGGAGCTGGGGCGCAGCAGCTCGACGGCGCGGGCCTCGCCGTAGCCGCGCCGCGTCCTGGTCAGCCGCGCGCGGACCCGGTCCCCCGGAAGCGCGCCCTCGACGAAGACCACATAGCCGTCGGCACGAGCCACACCGCGCCCCCCGTAGGCAAGGGTCTCGACGTCGAGCTCGATTTCCATGGGCGCGCGGGGGTGCGGCCTCGCTGCGGTACCGGGATCGCTCACGGCTCCTATCGTTGCAGCGCCTGGGCATTCCGCCCCACCGGATCGATGGACGACGACGCTCTGGACAGCTACCGCAGACGGGCCGAGCGCTTCTGCGAGGAGCTTGCGCGCGAGCACTACCTCCAGGCGGCAGGCCACAAGCGCGAGCTGGAGATCGAGGCGATCTACGCGCGTCACGGCGAGCTGTTCGCGGGCGACGCGATCGAGCGCCTGCGCGAGCTGGTAGGGCGGGCCGGCGACGCGGGCCGCCGGCTCGCCTACCTGCTCGAGTTCGCGGTCCACGGCCACATCGGCCTCGCGACGGTGGCCGAGCAGGCGCGCCTCGCGGAGCTGGAGGCCGAGCTGGAGCTGGAGCTCGACGGGGAGCGGATCCCCTACCGCGCCGCGCCCGTCGAGCAGGCGAACCAGCCCGACGCGGCGCGGCGAGCGGCGATCTCCCAGGCGCGCGACGTGATGCTCGTCGAGCGGCTCAATCCGCTGCACCTCGAAGTGCTGGAGAGCGCGCACGAGCTCGCCCGCTCGCTGGGTTGGAAGAGCTACCGCGAGATGTGCGCCGAGCTGCGCGGCATCGACCTCGAGGCGCTCGCCGCCCAGACGCGCGAGTTCGTGCGTGCGACCGAGTCGCCCTACCCGCGGCTGATCGAGCCCGAGCTCGAGCGGGCGGGCCTGCCGCCGCTGGGCGAGCTGCGGCGCTCCGACCTGCCGCGGCTGTTTCGCGCCCCGGCGCTCGACGAGCTGTTTCCCGACGACCGGGTCGTCGACTCGTTCGCGGCGACCCTCTCGGGCCTCGGGATCGATCTGGCGGCGCAGTCCAATGTCCACTTCGACGTGGAGTCGCGCCCGACCAAGAGCGCGCGGGCGTTCTGCGCGACCCCGCGGATACCCACCGAGGTTTATCTCGTGATCGCGCCGGTCGGGGGTCGCGACGACTACGCGACGCTGTTTCACGAGGGCGGTCATGCCGAGCACTACGCGAACGCCGACCCCGACCTCGCGTTCGAGTACCGCCACCTGGGCGACAACTCGGTGACCGAGTCGTTCGCGTTCCTGCTCGAGGGGCTGACCTCACGCCCGGAATGGCTCGAGGCCCGGCTCGGAGTCGAGGACGCCGCGCCGGTGGCCGATCACGTCCGGGTCGCGAGACTGGTGATGTTGCGGCGCTACGCGGCGAAGCTCGACTACGAGCTCGAGCTGCACGGCGCGCGCCGGGATCTGGCCGCGATGCCGGGCCGCTACGCGGAGCTGCTCGGAGCGGCCACGCGGGTCGACTGGCCGCAGGCAAGCTGGCTGTCCGACGTCGATTCGGCGTTCTACGCCGCCTGCTACCTGCGGGCGTGGGCGCTCGAGGCGCTGTGGCGGCGCGCGCTCGGCGAGCGCTTCGGGGAGCGGTGGTTCGAGCAGGCCGCCGCCGGGGAGTGGCTTCGCGCATTGTGGGCCCGCGGCCAGCGGTTGCGGGCCGACGAGCTCCTCGCCGAGGCGCTCGGCGAGGAGCTGGACTTCACCGCGCTTGCGGCCGAGTTCGGGCCGGCCGGTTGAGCGTGTGCGCTACTTGAGCTTGGTGTCGACCGCCGAGACGATCCCCTTGCGGTTCTTGTTGCGGCGCTCGTAGTCGCGGACCCGCCGCAGCTCGCCCTTCTTGAGATCGCTGAGCCGGGACTTGATCTGCGGCGCGGTCAGCTGGTCGTAGGCGGTGATCGGGAAGTTCGGCCCGACCCCGGCGCGCCGCCGCAGGCGATCCGCCTGCGCCAGGGGCTGGTCGGCGGCGTCCCGCGCCACACGAGCGGCGCGTCCGGCGGCCCCCTCGGCGCGGCGGCGGGCCGGCTTGGCGCGGCGCTCGGCCTCGCGGCGAGCCTGCGTGAGCACCCGCTCGAGATCGCGCAGCATCCGGTCGCGCTGCTTGCGGCCACGCGAGACGAGGTCGCTTACCAGCTTGTTGGCGTCGCCGCGGGTCATCCGCCCGCGCTTGACTGCGTCGTCGGCGACCTCCTGGATGCGGTCGCGCGACAGGGTGACGCTGCGCTCGAGCGCGTCGCGGAACTGCTGCACGCTCTTGTCGGCTGGACTCGCGCCCGCTCGCGACGTGCTCCTTCTCGCGCTGCTCCTGGTGCGGCTCGAGGTCGCCTTGCGCCTGGCCGTCGAGCTGCGGCGCGCCGAGCTTCGGGCCGTGCTCCTGCTCGACCTCCTGGCTCCGCTTGACCTTCTTGGTTGGGGCATATCCGTCCTCCTCGTCTCGAGCGTGGCAGTCGGTCGCACTATTTCACGCCGCGCGCCGCCGCGTAAGCGAGGCCCCGCAATTCGTCACGCCCTCCCGCTCGCTCGACGGGCAATTACGTGATTTCACCTATACCGCGAGGCCGATTTCCATGCCAGCCTCGCGCTAGATGACTATTGGGCTGCTCCACAACCAGGCGCTGAGCGGTGTCGCCAATTCGTTCCGTGTACCCTTCGATGCCTCGGCAGGGGACCAGTACCTGGGGGGATCTCGATCGGGAACGGTGCAAGCGGCTCGACCGCGGGCGCCCGGGATTGTGGGCTCACGACGAAACGGGGAAGCAGAGTGAATAGGGTGAATAGGGGAATCGGCTTGAGGCTTCGGCTTCGGCGCGCGATCACGACTGGGCTCGCGGCGGGCGCTGCCGCACTCCTGATCCCCGCCGCCGCATCAGCGGCCACGATCACCGTCAACACGACTGCCGACACGACCGCGAATGACGGCAGCTGCACCCTCCGCGAGGCGATCGTGGCTGCGAATACCGATACCGCGTCGGGCGCTGCTGCCGGAGAGTGCGTGGCCGGCGTCGTGACGGACACCATCAACTTCTCCGCCGCCTTCACCGGCAACGTCGCGACGAGCACGATCAGCGTCGCCACTGACCTTCCCTCCGTGACCCAGCCGGTGACGATCGACGGCGCCAACTGCGGCACGTCCTCGGACCCCAGGCCGTGCGTGGGATTGGACGCAAACGGCAACTTCGGCTTCATCGTCCAAGCCGCGAACACGACGTTCAGCGGGCTCGCGATCACCGACGCGCTCGACGGCAGCAACGCGCTCGTGGACCGAGCAATCGACGGGACTCCGCAGAGCGCAAACCTCGCCGTTCGCGGCTCGTGGTTCGGCATCCGCCTCGACGGCACACCCGAGCCGAACGAGGAAGGGGTACGGGCGGAGGCCGATCAGGTCGATGTCGGCGGCATCACCGCCGCGCAGCGCAACGTATTTGCCGCCAACGACTTCTTCGGCCTCGAGATCAGGGGCGGCGACAACGGGACGATCCGGGGCAACTACTTCGGGACGATGCCCGACGGCCAGACCACCACCGGAGTCGGCAACGGCCGCGCGATCAAGGTCGTGGGCACCACTCCTCCGGCCGCGGTCCCGACCGGAACGGTGATCGGCGGCGCCGACGCGGGTACGCCGACGACCTGCGATGGGGCCTGCAACGTGATCTCGAACTCCTCGGCGGTCGGCATCCTCTTGAGCGCGGGCGGCATCGGCAACGAGCTCGACGCCGGCCAGACCCAGATCTCCGGCAACTTCATCGGGCTCGACCGCACCGGGACCCTAGAGCTCAGCAATGTCGTCGACGGGATCCGGATCGGGGATGCCGACAACATCACGATCGGCGGCGCCACCGCCGCGGACCGCAATTACATCGGCGGCGGTCCCAGCACGAGCGCGATCAGCGCGGGATCGGGGGCGGCCGGGCTCGTGATCAGAAACGACTTCGTCGGCCTTTCGGCTGACGGCGCCTCGCGGCTGGGCTCCGGTGGCGCGATAACCCTCGGGGCGCCCGCCTTGACCGCCCCGGTGATCCGCGACAACCGGATCGCGGACGTCGTCGGGACGCCGATCTCCGCTACCGCGAACGGCGCCGACATTCGCGGCAACGTCGTCGGCATCGGAACCGGTGGCCAGAACGTGGGCGGCGGCGCGAACGCCGGCATCTTCGTAGCCGGGGACAACGCGACGATCGGCGGCACATCGCCCGGAGACCCGAACGTGGTCGGGAACTCGGGCGGAGGCGGAATACTGGTCTCGGGGAGCAACAACGCCATCGTCGCCAACTTCGTCGGCACCAACCAGGCCGAGACCCAACAGCACCCCAACGTCGGAGCAGGCATATCCGTTGCGAACGGAGACGTCAACACCGTGGGCGGCGTGACGGCGGCGTCCGGAAACGTCGTGTCGAACAGCGGCGACGACGCGATCGTCGTCATGTTCGACGGCAGCGATCGGAACCTCGTCGGCTCGAATCGCGGCCGCAACAACGGCGACAGCGCCAGCGATCTGTTCATCGATCTCGACCCGCCCAACGGGGCTGGCAACAACGCTGCCACCGGTCCAAACAACGGCATCCAGGCCGCGACGCTCTCGACCGTCAACCAGACCACCGCAACGGGGACGGGCGCGGCCGTCAACGCCACGCTCCAGGCGTTCGTCGTCAACAAGCCCCAGGGCACCGTGAAGCGTCTGGCCGGGCAATTCACCGACACCGACGGCGGTAGTTGGAGCATCACCTTCTCCTCGGCGCTGGCCGACGGCGAATGCGTCCAGGTCACGCAGACGGACGACATCGGCGACACCTCCGAGCTATCGAACGAGGTCTGCGACACGGACACGACGCCCCCAGAGACGACGATCGACTCAGGGCCAAGCGGGCCCACCAACGACTCCACGCCCACCTTCGGGTTCTCGGCCAACGAGGACGCGACCTTCGAGTGCCGGATCTACCCGGGGGTCACCCCGAGCGGGAGCTTCTCGGCATGCGGCGACACGCTCCCTGACACCCAGGGCAGCTTCACCTCGTCGAGCCTGACCGACGGGCAGTACACGTTCGAGGTCAAGGCGACCGACCGGGGCAGCAACCCGGACGCGACTCCGGCGCAGCGGACCTTCACCGTCGACGCGCTGCCCCCTGAAACGACGATCGACTCCGGTCCCGCCGACGGGAGCATCATCAACAGCTCGACTGCCAGCTTCACGTTCTCTTCGAGTGAGGCGGGCTCGAGCTTCGAGTGCCGCATCGACGGAGGCGCCTTCGGACCCTGCAGCGGGCCCGGCAACAGCCACACCGCCGGGCCACTGGCCGACGGGCAGCACACGTTCGAGGTGCGCGCCACGGACGTTGCCAACAACACGGATGCCTCGCCGGCCAGCCGTACCTTCACGGTCAGCACCGCACCGCCCGAGCCTCCGGCCGCGGGCGACACGACCCCGCCAGACACAACGATCACCGACGGCCCGAAGTCCAAGACCAAGAAGAAGACCGCGACGTTCAGCTTCACCTCGACCGAGGCCGGGTCGACGTTCGAGTGCAAGCTCGACGATGGCAACTTCGAGCCATGTACCTCGCCGAAGGACGTGAAGGTCAAGAAGGGCAAGCACACGTTCGAGGTGCGGGCGAAGGACGCCGCCGGAAACGTTGACCCGACGCCGGCGAGCCAGAGCTGGAAGGTCAAGAAGAAGAAGTGATGGGCAGGGGGCGTTGAGAGGGATCAAGACAGCAAGGCTCACGCTCGCGGTCGTCGCGGCGTCGTTTGTGATCGCGGGAGTGGCCCTGGCGGCGACGGGCGACCTCTCGTTCCAGGCCTGCGTCGAGGACGAAGACTCGGGTACCGAAGGAGCTAGCTGCGCCGACGCGCCGGGGCTCGATGGTGCCTCCGGAGTCGCTGTGAGCGGCGATGGCAGTTCCGTCTACGTAGCCTCCCAGTATCCAGGCGCGACCGGAGGCGCAATCACGCACTTCAGTCGCAACACGAGCACGGGCGCCCTCACGTTCGAGGACTGCATCGAGGATGAGGACATCAACTCCGAGGGAGCGAGCTGCGCGCACGCGCCGGGTCTGAACAGCGTCACGGCAATCACGATCAGCGCGGACGGGACGTCGGTATATGCAGCTTCGCTCTTCGACCACGCCGTCGTCCACCTCAGCCGCAACACGAACACAGGCGATTTGACATTTCAGGACTGCATTGAGGACGAGGACAACGACCTCGAGGGCGCGAGCTGCGCTGATGCGCCTGGGCTCAACTTTGCCGATGGGGTGGCGGTCAGCGCGGATGGCACCTCGGTTTACGCCACTTCCAGCAGCGATAACGCGGTCGTCGGCTTCGGCCGGAACACGAGCACCGGGTCGCTCACCTTCCAGGACTGCATCGAGGACGAGGACACGAACAACGAAGGCACAAGCTGCTCGAACAAGCCCGGGCTTGAGGGCGCCAACGGAATCGCGCTCAGCAGTGACGGGAAATCGGCCTACGTCGCGGCGGGATCGAATCGCGCGTTGGTCCACTTCACGCGCACCCCAAGCACCGGCGCGCTCAGCTTCGAGGAGTGCATCGAGGACGAGGACAACGACTTCGAGGGAGCAAGCTGCTCGAACGCCCCTGGCCTCAGCCCCGCCTCGAACCCCGCGGTAAGCGGCGACGGCAAGTCGGTGTACGTCACCGCCTCAGGCGATGCCGCGATAACGAACTTCAGCCGCGACACGAGCACTGGTGCGCTGACGTTCCAGCAATGCGTACAGGACGAGGACACGGGAGGTGAAGGGCCAAGCTGCGCGAACGCTCCCGGCCTGGAGGGTGCATTCGCGGCGACGGTAAGCGGCGACGGGCTGTCGACGTATGTCGCCTCCCAAGCCGGCAGTGCGATCGTCCAGTTCAATCGCAACACGAGCACGGGGGCTCTCGGCTTCCAGAACTGCATCGAGGACGAGGACTCGAACTCCGAGGGGGCGAGCTGTCCGAACGCCCCCGGCCTCGAAGGCGCCCGGCGGACAGCGCTGAGCGCGGATGGAACCTCGCTCTACGTCACCGGCACCATGGACGATGCGGTCGGGCAGTTCAGCCGCGAGTTGCCGCCGGCGCCGTCACCTGAGCCGACGCCATCGCCGCCGGAGGGCGGAGGCAGCTCCGATACGACTCCCCCTGACACCAGCATCACCGACGGGCCAAAGTCGAAGACCAAGAAGAAGAAAGCGACGTTCGAGTTCAGCTCGACCGAGGCCGGCTCGACGTTCGAGTGCAGGCTCGACCACAACCTCGGCTTCTCGCCGTGCACATCGCCGCAGGACGTGATGGTCGCCTTGGGCAAGCACACGCTCGAGGTCAGAGCGAAGGACGCGGCCGGAAACGTCGATCCGACGCCGGCCGAGCAGAGCTGGAAGGTCAAGAAGAAGAAGAAGTAGGTCGCGCCGGGCCGGCGGCTCGGATACGGTGAGCGCCATGGAGTCCGGCGGCGACCTCTACGAGCGGATTGTCGACGCGGCGAACGCGATCTACGGGTCGCATTCGCATACCCGCGCCCTGCACGCCAAGGGGTTGTGGTGCGAGGGGACGTTCACGGCCTCCGACGAGGCCGGCAGGTTGAGTCGCGCCGCCCACTTCAAGGGTGGGGCGGTGCCCGCGCTGGTGCGGTTCTCGATCGGCGGCGGCAATCCGGAAGCCAACGACGGCGCGCGCGAGGCGCGCGGGCTGGCCGTCAAGCTGCGCCCCGACGGCGAGGAGACGGACATCCTCGCCACCACTTCGATCGCGTTCTCGAACCGCACGCCGGAGGACTTCCTCGAGCTGCTCGAGCTGCGCCGCCCGGACCCCGAGACAGGACAACCGGACATGGCGAAGCTGGGCGCTTGGCTCGGTGAGCACCCCGAGGCGCAGACAGCGATCCAGAGCATCCTCGGCGTCGGCCCTCCGGCCAGCTACGCGACGGCCACGTACTACTCGCCGCACGCCTTCAAGCTCGTCGACGCGGACGGGAACGAGACCTGGGTCAAGTACCGGTGGCGGCCCGAGGCCGGCGAGGAGCGGCTGGAGGACGAGGAGGCGAAGGCCCGGGGCCGGGACTTCCTGCGCAGCGAGCTGACCGAGCGACTGGGCGACGGGCCGGTCGGCTTCGAGCTGCTGCTCCAGGTCGCCGAGGGGGACGACTCGCTCGAAAACCCCACGGTCCTGTGGCCGGACGAGCGCGAGCTCGTCGCGGGCGGCCGGCTCGAGATCACCGAGGTGGTCGACGATCCCGAGACGGGCGGCGACGTGGTCGTCTTCGACCCGACGCGGGTGATCGACGGGATCGGGCTGTCGGACGACCCGGTCCTGCATGCGCGCTCGCGCGCCTACTCGGTCTCGATCGACAGACGCGCGTCGAGCTAGACGGTCCGGAACAGCGCCTCGATCGGGGTGTGGTCGGAGAGCCGCACCCGCAACCCGTCCCACGGAAGCTCGCGCGCCTCGGGCGGCCAGCGGTGGGGGCGCTCGACCGCCTCGAGGCCGCGGGCGAGGAGATGGTCGATCGCGTCGGGAGCGGTGGGGTAGCGGAGGCCGTGGCGCTCCGCCAGCTCGTCGAAGACGGAGCCGTCGCCGGGGCGCAGGTTGAGGTCGCCGCCGAAGATCAGCGGCGCGTCGCCCGCCCACTCGGTCGCCCTGGCGGCGGCGAGCAGGACCTCTTCGGTGGCGAGCGGCGGGTTCCTCGTGGTGGTGTGGAGGTTCGCGACGCAGGCGCCCGAGGCGAGACGGGTGAACGCCATCGCGCGGCGCTCGGGCCGGCGCTCACGGATCACGAGCTCGCGGCGCTCGGCGATCGCCTCGCCGCGGACCAACGTCAGGTTGGAGCCGCCCTCCCAGGAGCCGATCAGGTCCGGGTTGAAGCGGGCGATCGCGGCGCTGAGGCGCGGCAGGTAGTTGCGCGAGGTGAGCACGATGTGGGGATCGGCGCGGCACGCGGCGGCGAGCGGATGCTCCCAGCGCGGCGGGAACTCCTGGAGCAGCAGGACGTCCCAGGCGGCGCCGGCGATGACAGCCTCGAACTGCGGATAGAGGTCACGGTTGACGCCGACGTGGGTCGCGTTTCGCTCCGTGATTCGCAACAGCAGCGAGCGCCAGGTGCGCAGCGCCGGATCGGGCGGCCGGTCGCGCCCATGGAAGACATTCCAGGTGATGGCCCTGATCTGCACGGGCGTAGTATCGGCCGCTTCGATGGACCGCTTCCTGACAGGCGAGGAGCTGTCGGCTGACCGGCTCGGCGGGCTGCTCGATCGAGCGCTCGAGCTGAAGCGCGGTCGCGAGGCGGGGGAGGGCGGCGAGGTGCTCGCGGGACGGACGGTGGCCCTCGTGTTCGAGAAGCCCTCGACGCGGACGCGGATCTCGTTCGAGGTCGGCGTCGCGGAGCTCGGCGGCACGCCGGTCGTGCTGCGAGGGGACGAGATGCAGCTCACGCGGGGCGAGTCGATCGCCGACACGGGACGGGTGCTGTCGCGCTACGTGCACGCGATCGCGATCCGCTCGCGCTCGGACGAGTCGGTGATCGAGCTGGCCGACGCGGCCTCGGTGCCGGTGATCAACGCGCTGACACCGCTGCACCACCCCTGCCAGGCGATCGCCGACCTGGTGACGCTGCGCGAGCGCTTCGGGGATCTGGACGGGCTGCGACTCGCCTACGTCGGGGACGGCAACAACGTCGCGCGCTCGCTGGCGACCCTGGGCCGGACGGCGGGGGTCGAGGTCGCGATCGCGTCGCCGGAGGGCTACGGGATCGAGTCCGGCCTCGCGGCGCTCGACACCGCCGACCCGCACGAGGCGGTCGCCGGCGCCGATGCCGTCTACACGGACGTCTGGGTCAGCATGGGCGACGAGCCCGAGGCCGAGGCGCGCCGCGAGGCGCTCGCGCCCTACCAGCTCAACGCCGAGCTGCTCGGCGCCGCCTCGGACCAGGCGGTCGCCCTGCACTGCCTGCCGGCGCACCCCGGTGAGGAGATCACCGACGACGTCCTGTACGGCGACCGCTCGGCGGTCTGGGACCAGGCCGAGAACCGGCTTCACGCGCAGAAGGCGCTGCTGGAACTGCTCCTCGCTGCTCGGTGAGCATCTAGGCTTCATCCGCGATGGCGGGTCGTCAGGGTGGAAGCTTCGTGCGGCGGATTCCTGGCGCCGTTCAGCTGGGTCTGAGTGCGGGACTGGCGTCGGTGTGCGTCGGGTTCCTCTTGCTCGCCGCCCCGCCGGTCGCGCACGGCGCCTCGGGGCCGGCCGGGCTCGTCGATCCGTTGATCGGGACGGACGACGGCGCTCCCAACTACGCGACGGGCGGCGGCGGGGGAAACACGTTTCCGGGCGCCACGATGCCGTTCGGGATGCTGGGCTGGAGCCCCGACACGATGCCCGCCCAGCGCAACACGCCGGGCGGCTACAGCTACGACGACGAGCGGATGCGCGGCTTCAGCCTCAAGCACGCCAGCGGGGCGGGGTGCGCGATCTATCAGGACGTCTCGTTCATGCCGACGAGCGAGCGCCTGCGTGGCTCGCCGGTGAAGCCCGGCGACAGCGATATCGAGGACCGCTATGTCGCGCGCTTCTCTCACAAGCGGGAGGTCGCCAGGCCCGGCTATTACCGGGTGCAGCTCGATCCCGGGGAGAGCGAGAGCACGCAGGTCGCCGTCACGGCCGCTCCACGGGCGGGCATCGCGCGCATCCGCTTCCCGCGCGGGGGGAGCTCCACCCTGCTGATCAACGCGGGCGCCAGCGCCAGCGGAAACAGCGAGGCCGCGGTGCAGATCGACCCGATCCAGCACGAGATCACGGGCTCGGCGACAAGCGGCGGGTTCTGCGGTAACCCCAACGCCTACACGCTGTACTTCGTGGCGCAGTTCGGTCGCGGCTTCAAGTCGTTCGGGACGTGGCGTCGCGGCAAGCTGAGCCGGAGATCACAGTCGAGCTCCGATTCGCTCGACTCGGAGACGGCGTTGACCGGGGAGCGCAGGAAGGGGCGCAAGGGCCCCACGGCGCAGGCGGGCGCCTACGCCGGCTTCGGCGGCGGTCGTGCGGTCGAGATCCGCGTCGGGATCTCGTTCGTGAGCGTCGAGAACGCCCGCGAGAACCTCGAGGCGGAGGTGGGGGAGCGCTCGTTCTCGGATGTTCGAGGTGCTGCTCAGGCCGCCTGGAACGCGGCGCTCGGACGCGTCAGCGTGAGCGGCGGGAAGCGATCGGACCTGCGCCGCTTCTACACGGCGCTCTACCACTGCTTCATCCACCCGAGCACGTTCAGCGACGTGAACGGTGAGTACCCGGGGATGGACGGTGAGGTGCACACCGCCGAGCGGTTCGTCAAGTACGCGGACTTCTCGGGGTGGGACGTCTACCGCAGCCAGATTCCGCTGCTGGCCATCCTGTTCCCGGATCGGGCCTCCGACTTCGTGCAATCGCTGATCGCGGACTGGCGGGAGAGCGGCTGGCTTCCGAGGGCCTCGGTCGCCAACGGGCACACCGGCGTCGGCCCCGGCGACCCCGCCGATCTGGCGATCGCGGGCGCGTACGCGCTCGGGGCCCGTAACTTCGACCAGGCGGCCGCGCTCGAAGCGATGGTCCACGGCGCGACGCAGTACGGCGCGAGCCCCAACGGCGGCTTCGTGGAGCGGCCGGCGCTGCCCGAGTACCTCAAGCTCGGCTACGTGCCCCATGAGTTGAACGCGGCGTCGAGCCACGAGAGCGTGGCCTCGGGCTACCGGCTCGCCTACGGGTCGGCGGCGAGCACGCTGGAGTACGCGCTCGCCGACTTCGCGATCGCACGGTTCGCGGCCGCGCGCTGTGACTCGGCGACCTACGCCGCGTTCGCCCAGCGCTCGGGCAACTGGCGCAACGTGTTCGATTTCGGGGCCGGGCTCGTCCAGCCGCGATTCTCGAACGGGACGTTTGCCGCCACCGGGCCGACGAACGTCGAGGGGTTCGCCGAGGGCAACAGTGCCCAGTACACGTGGTTCGTGCCCCAGGACGTGGCCCGGCTGATCGTGGCGCTGGGCGGCGTCGACGCTGCGCGAGGGCGCCTCGACGAGTTCCACGCGCAGCTCAACGCCGGGCCGAGGAACGAGCACGCCTACCTGGGCAACGAGCCGACGCTGGGCACCCCGTGGCTCTACCCGTGGCTGGGGCAGCCGTACCGCACCCAGGAGATCGTCCGGGAGGCGGTGCTGCGCCTCTACAAGGACTCGCCCGGGGGGTTTCCGGGAAACGACGACTTCGGGACGATGTCGTCCTGGTACGTGTTCGCGGCGCTCGGGTTCTATCCCGCGATCCCCGGGACGGACGTGCTCGTCTTCGGAAGCCCGCTGTTCCAGAAGGCCGTCCTCCACCTGGCGACCGGAGACCTGACGATCGAGGCGCCGAGCGCCGGCCGCCACAGGCCATACGTTCAGGACCTGACCCTCAACGGCGTTCCCTACGGCCGCCCGTGGGCGCGCTTCTCCGACCTCGCCGGCCGCCGGCTGCACTTCTCGCTTGCCGCAGCGCCCGACCAGGCCTGGGGCGCCAACCCCGCCGACGCCCCGCCGTCGTTTCCCCCGACCGAGCCGTTCCCGGCGTCCTGCGGCTGAGCCCCGGCCTTGCGCGGTCTGCGCTTCACCGGCGGCCCATCGAGCCACCGCGGCTCGTCGAACCCGCCGTACTCCTGGATCGCACCGAGGATGTGCTGCACGAGGCGAGTGCTCTTCAGGACCCGCATCTGTGCCACGCCGTAGGGAAGGGTTCTTCTTCTTGCCGCTGCTGGAAGTGGGGGTGTGGTTCAGCGTATGGCCGCGCAGCGAGCTTCGCGGAAGCTCGAGTTCCTGAAGCCAATGCTCCTCGATGTCACGCACCCTCAGGCCGTTGCCGGTGTAGACGTTGAGGCGAAGGGTGATCCGCTCGTTCGGGGTGGCGAAGCACTCGCGTAGAAACCGCAAGAAGAGCTTGACCATCGGCACCTCGGAGTTGGCGAACGTCACAGTGTTTCGAGCCTTCGAGCCCTCGGCCCAATAGAGCATGCAGCCCGTCATCTGAAGCCGATCGCTGTGCCGGGCGCGGAAGCGACCCTCGCGCTGGTATTCCGCTCGCGCGGCTCGGGCCTTCCGGATGCGACCCTGCGTTAGGAGCCAGCTCGGCTGGCCGGGACGGCCGCGCCCCATGTTGCGGGCGCGCTGTTCAGGGGTCAGTTCAATATCGCGGGTCCACAGGCTTACGCTGCCGGGTGACACACCAAGTCGCGTAGCGATCTGCTTTACCGGGGTCCCGTACTCGCGCCGGAGGCGGCGTGCCTCGGCTCGCTCGGCGGGTTTCGGATGCTTGCCCACTGCAGCTCACCGAACACACGTTCGCACCCGCGGCGGACGGGATGCCGCCTAGACTTGGTCCCCGCCGGGCCCCGTGGTCTAGTGGTGATGATGCCGCGTTTTCAGCGCGTGCGACGCGGGTTCGATTCCCGCCGGGGCCATGACTTGCCGCGCCCTACCGCCGCGCCGCCGGCTCCTGCTTCGCCAGCTCGCGCAGGTTCGTCGCGGCGCGGCCGATCAGCAGGGCGACCATCACGCCCGCGATCCCGAGGCCGATCGCGTCGAACACGGTGAGGTCGAGGTCAACGAGGCGGAAGTCGAGCCCGAGGCCGAGCGCCAGCGCGGTGTTGAGCGCGATCAGGATCACCCGGACCTCGGTCGGGCCGATCAGCCCGTAGCCGATCCCGAAGCGGCCGAACGCGAAGCTCTCGAGATAGACGTTGATCGACAGGATCAGGTAGGCGACGACGATCAGCGTCCCGATCGACAGCAGCATGAACGGCGACAGCCCTAGACCGATACCGATCGCCGCGGTCGCCACCGCGTCCACGATGTGGTCGAGGTAGAAGCCGTACCTCGGCCGCTGGATGCCGCGCACGCGGGCCAGGGTCCCGTCGAGGCTGTCGCCCAGCCACTGCACGACGAGCAGCCCGCTGGCGAGCCACAGCCAGCCGCGCCCGTCGTTGGATAGCTGGTAGGCGGCGCATACGCCCAGCGCCGCCGCGACGCCCAGCGCCGTTAGGTCGTCGGGCAGCACTCGCGCCGGAAGCCGGGCGGCGATCCAGCGCAGCAGCCGCCGTTCGGGGCGGGCGAGCAGGAAGTTCGGCTCGCGCTCGGCCTCGACCGCGGCGGCGGCGGCAGCGGCGGAGTCGCTCATGCAAGGATCAACCCACCCGGCGCAGCGGGTTACTCGCCGGACCCAACCCCACGAATCGCCCATGCAGCCCGAGATCCACATCGGACCGCTCACCCTCCAGACCTTCGGGATCTGCTTCGCGCTCGCGTTCATCGCCGCCGGCGCCGTGATCGCGAAGCGCTTTGGCGAGCTGAACAAGCCGCCCGACTGGGCCTACGAGATCGTCTTCTACGCGCTGCTCGGCGGAGTCATCGGCGCCCGGCTCTACTACGTCGTCGAGAACTACGACGAGGTCTCCGACGACCTGCTGGGAAACGTCTTCTCGGGCGCCGGCCTCGTCTGGTATGGCGGCGCGCTCGGCGGCGCGCTTGCGGTCAGCCTGTGGGCCTGGTGGCGCGGGATTTTCAACGTCGGTCTGCTCGACGTCTGCGCGGCCCCGCTGGCGCTCGGCTACGCGGTCGGCCGCATCGGCTGCCAGCTCTCCGGCGACGGCGACTACGGTCAGAACTGGGACGGACCCTGGGCGATGGCGTATCCCGACGGCACCGTCCCCACCGACGCCACGGTCCACCCGACCCCGATCTACGAGACCCTGGCGATGGGCACCGTCGCGCTCGTGCTGTGGCGGTTGCGCGACCGTTTCCGCCCCGGCGTGCTGTTCGCGCTCTACCTGCTGTTCGCCGGCTTCGAGCGTCTCCTGGTCGAGTTCATCCGCCGCAACGACGAGGTCGTCATGGGGTTGACCACGGCTCAGCTCCTGAGCATCGCGATGATCGCCGCCGGCGCGACCTGGCTGGGGATCGCGGCGAGCCGTGGTCGACTGGAGCGCGCGGCCGCGGGCACGTAGGCGCAAAGAAGAACCCCCTCAAGGGCTCCTCCTTCCTCCCTGGCGCGCCATCTCTACCGCCGGCGACACCCCCCCGGCAAGTCTCTCCGCGTATCGCCTACCCGCTCGCCAAGGGTCGAAACGCCAAAGCCCCCAAATCCCTTTTCTGCGCTCAGATCGAGCGCAGCGCGCCGCCGTCTAGCGGGATGACGGTCCCTGTGAGGTAGGCGGCGCGCTCCGAGCACAGGAACGCGACGAGGTCGCCGTACTCCTCCGGCGTGCCGAGCCGCGCGGCGGGCACGTCGCGCCGCGCCGCCTCCTCGGCGGGCTCGAGCGAGCCCGACTCGTCGGCCAGCCGCGCCGTCGCGAAGCGCCCCGTCGCAACCGTGTTGACGGTGATCCCGTCGCCGGCGAGCTCGGAGGCCAGCGTCTTGAAGAACCCCACCGTCGCCATGCGGTGGGCGTTCGACAGCGCGAGGTAGGGAATCGGCTCGCGCGTCGAGACCGACCCGACGTTGACGATCCGCCCCCAGCCGCGCTCGCGCATCCCGGGCACGACGGCCCCGATCAGTACGCGCGGCGCGAGCACCAGCGAGCGATAGGAGGCCTCCCACTCCTCGACCGAGTTGTCGAGCGCGCCGCCGGGGGGAGGCCCGCCCGTGTTCGTGATCAGGATGTCGATCGAGCCCAGCTCGGACTCGACCTCGGCGGGCAGCGCGCCGACCTGGTCGAGGTCCTCGGTGTCGGCCTCGAACGCGACGGAGCCGAACCCCACCTCGAGCATGGCCTCCTCGAGCGCCTGCCGCGAGCGCGACGCTAGCCCGACCTTGGCACCCTCACGCGCCAGCGCCGCGGCGATCCCGCGCCCGATCCCGCGGCTGGCGCCCATCACCAGCGCGACGCGGCCGTCGATCCCGAGGTCCACGGGGGCACCGTAGCGGGCCGGCGCGAGCACGCGGCCGCGCGCTTGGCAAACTTGATCGCGCGGGCGGTTAGCTCAGATGGGAGAGCGCCTGCCTTACAAGCAGGAGGTCGCTGGTTCGAATCCGGCACCGCCCATCGGCCGATTGTGGCCGCCTAGCCCGAATCCCCGCCCGTGAACTCGTTGAAGGCGTCCCACGCGGGCTTCGGCTCGCCGTCGCCGTCGAGCAGCCCGGAGAGCTGGCAGAACGTGCAGCCCTCGACGGGCTCCGCGAGGTCCTTCCACTGGTACCAGACAACGCCCTCGAGGTTCCATTGCTCGCGCTTCGAGCGCAGCAGCTCGAAGGAGTCGGTCAGCAGTTTTGCCTGGCCCTCGACTCCCTTGAGCAGCGGCTTGTTGGGCTCCGGCGGGGCCGAGGACCAGCCCAGCTCCGTGATCCAGATCGGCTTGTCCGCGTCGCCGGCCTCGCGCATAGTGGGGAGAACCTGATCGAACAGGGTCGTGATCTGGTTGAGGTTCGTCGCGTACGGGTGCAGTGCGATCGCGTCGAAGTCGTCCTCGATGCCCTCCACCGCGTAGAGCTCCCGGAGGAATTCGGACGGGCCGCCCTCCTCGGCCTGGCCTTTCTGCGGCGTGCGGAAGAGCCCCGCCAGGACGATCTCGGCATCCGGATCGACCTCGGTGATGGCATCGTGCGAGAGCTTCACCAGCTCGCCATACCCTTGCGGCGAGGGCTTGGGCTGATAGAAGCTCGGCGAGCTGGGCTCGTTCCAGATCTGCCACCGGGTGATCGGCAGCTTCGGCGGGTCGAATACGTCGGAGTCGTCGGACCAGAAGCTCCCGTCGGGCCCGTAGCGCGAGACGAGGTCATGCAGGAAGTCCTGCCACGCGTGCTTCGCGTCCTCGCTGGACAGCGGCGGAATGCGCTGGCACACCAGCGGCTCGAGCCCGAGGCAGTCGCCGACCGCCCACGACGGCGTGCCGTAGACGAACGGCAGCATCTCGATGCCGTTCTCGGCGGCCTCGGCAACGATCGGGTCGAGCGTGGTCCAGTCGTATTCGTCGTCGCTGGGCTCGATCTGCGGCCACAGGACCAGCTGGCGCAGCGTCCCCACATCGGCATCGCCCATCATGTCGAGCTCCTCCGGGCTGAGCTCGGTGCCCGAGACGACCCCCCAGAACGTCCGCGGCACTCCGCCCGGCGCCGAGTCGCCCGCTCCGGGCGCCTGGTCCCTCTCGTCGCTGCCGCATCCGACCGCGAGCGAGGCGGCGGCAAGGAGAGTCGCTGCGATGGGGATCGCTCGCACCGGAGTTCCACTACTTCCCAGAGCGGCGCATAGTAAATCTCACGCGTCCACATCGGCGTCGGGCCGGAGGGCTCCGCCGCCAATCTCTAAGCTCGCCCCGGTGCGCGCGCAGGGTGCTCCGGCAGAGGTGGTGAGGCTCCGGGATGGCCGGCGACTCGGCTATGCGGAGCGCGGAACGCCGGACGGGTTTGCGGTCCTCGACTTCCACGGGAATCCCGGCAGCCGACTCTCGTTCTGGGGCTCCGACGAGCTGATCCGCTCCAGCGGCGTTCGCCTGATCTCCGTCGATCGCCCGGGGATCGGGCTTTCGGACCCCCAACCCCACCGCAGCGTCCGGGACTGGCCCTCGGACGTCATCCAGCTCACCGACGTGCTCGGACTCGAAGGCTTCGCGGTGATGGGACATTCGGTCGGCGCCGCATACGCGGCCGCCTGCGCCCACGACCTGCCGGAGCGCGTCAGCGCCATCGCGCTCGTCAGCCCGATCATCCCGCTCGACTCGCCGCAGGCCTTCGACGAGCTCGGCAAGCCGGGGCAGTGGCTTCTGGCGCGCGACCGGCCCCGCGTCCTGCGCGTCTCGATCCGGTTCCTGTTCCTGATGGCCCGCATAGCGCCCAACATCGCGAGGTGGGTATTCGGCGCGAAGAGCACGCCCGCCGAGAAGGCGATCTCGTCGCGCCCCGACGTCCTGGAGCGAGCGCTCGCCTCGGCGCGCGAGGCGACGCGCCAGGGTGCGCTCGGTCTCGTCGAGGACATGCGCGTGGTGATGCGGCCGTGGGGCTTCGACCCGGCCGAGATCGGAGTACCGCTGTTCGTCTGGCAGGGTGACGAGGACTCATCGATTCGCGAGTCCTGGGGCGACTGGTGGGCGCACACCGTCCCCGGCGCCCGGCTCGTCCGCTGTCCGGGCGAGGGCCACCTGCTGATCGAGGAGCGGATCGGCGAGATCCTCGACACGCTCGCCTCGGGGCGAGCCGCTAGGGTCGCGGCGCGATGAGGGTCCTGGTCACCAGCTCGCGGATGCCGTTCGCGGTCGGGATGATCCGCAAGCTCGCCGACGCGGGACACGACGTCTACGCCTCGGACGCCTACAACCTCGCCCCCGGAAGCCACTCCCGCTACCTGGCGGGGCACTTCATCACCGCCTCGCCGCGCGGCGATACGAAGCAGTTCGTCGCCGACGTCGAGCGCATCGCGACGGAGAACGAGATCGACGTGATCGTCCCCGCCTTCGAGGAGGCGTTCTACCTCGCGACCCAGCATGAGCGCATGTCGCAGGCGGCGCGCCTCTACGCGGCGCCGTTCGCGACGCTCGCCCGGCTGCACGACAAGGCGGTCTTCCAGGCGCTCGTTACCCGGCTCGGGCTGCGCACGCCCGAGACGCTGGTGGCGCGCAGCGACGACGAGCTTCGCTCCCAGATCGAGCGCTTTCCCCGCTACTTCGCGCGCGCCGCGTTCTCGCGCGGAGGGGTGGGGCTGCTCACCAACACCGGGCCGCTGGCAGGGCACGTCTCGATCGACGACTGCCACCCGACGCCCGAGTCGCCGTGGCTCGTCCAGGAGTTCGTCGATGGCCCGATGCTGTGCACCTACACGACGATGCACGCGGGGAGCGCGACCGCGCACTGCACCTATCGCGCGCCGCGTCAGTGGGAGCACAGCACCGGGATCCAGTTCCTGTCGGTGGACGGCACCGAGACGCTGAAGGTCGCTGAGGCGATTGCGTCGGAGCTCGAGTACACGGGCCAGATGTCGCTCGACTTCGTCGACTCCGACGGGGAGCTGTACCTGATCGAGTGCAACCCGCGTGCGACCGACGGCGTCCTGCTGGTGGACGATCGCGATCTCGCCGAGGGGATCCTCGAGGAGCGCCGCGAGCTGACGATGGTCGCGCCGGGGGATGAGATCCAGCTCGATCTCGCGGTGTTCGGGCAGATCTTCGACGAGAATCCGCGCGAGATCCCGCGCAGCATCCACGACCTGGCGCGGGTGCGCGACGCCGACTCGCGATGGCACGACCACATGCCGACGCTGTACTCCTTCCTCGCCTTCGCTCACCACGCCAAGCTCGGGTGGCGCGAGCGCAAGGCTCTGTTCGTCGCCATGGCCGGGGACATCTCCTGGGACGGTGAGCCCATCGCGGGGATGAGCGATTCTGACGCGGCGCTGCTCGACGAGCTGAGCCGCTCCGCGCCGCGCGCTTAGCCTCGAATAGGCGTCGAGTGCCGCCCATGGGCGGATTATCCGGCGCCCGTACCGGGTACCTCGTGGGGCGGCGGCATGAGGCCGCCGGCTACGAAAGGAGAGACCCCGTGCTGTGGCTGATCGTCGGAATCGTCCTACTGGTGGTCGCGATCGCAGGTGGCGCGATCATCCACCCGATTCTGTTCGTCCTCGGCATCCTGGCGCTCTTTTTGGCCTTCTCGGGCTGGCGCAGCAGGACGGTCGTCTAGACGCGGCCTGAGACGAGGCAGCGGAGCGACCCGGCGGCCGCCGGTCGCTCGCGCATCGCTGGGGCGGCTGCTCGGACCCCGCCGCTCCCGGGCGCGCAACCAATCATCTAGGCTGGGTGCGGGTTCAGGGATTGCCGGGGAAGGCACTCGCCTCCCCGAGCCCCCGCATGGCCGAGACGGACTCGACAGCCGAGCAGCACGCACCGGGCCCCGCCGAGCAGCTCGCCGACGAGCGCAAGCTGCTGCGGCGCTATGCGGCTGATCGCGATCCGGTCGTGCGGGAGGAGCTGGTGCAGCGCTTCATGCCGCTGGCGCGTCGCCTGGCGGCGCGCTATCGGGGTGACCGTGAGCCGCTCGAGGATCTCGTCCAGGTGGCGAGCCTCGGGCTGGTCAAGGCGCTCGACCGCTTCGATCCCGAGCGCGGTGTCGCGTTCTCGAGCTACGCCGTGCCGACGATCCTCGGCGAGCTCAAGCGCCACTTCCGCGATCGGGGCTGGTCGGTGCGCGTCCCGCGCGACCTCCAGGAGCGAATCGCCAAGGTCGAGCGCGCCGCGGCCCGCCTGCCCGCCAAGCTCGGCCGGGTGCCGACCGTCAACGAGATCGCCAAGCAGCTCGAGCTCGACCCCGAGGAGGTGCTCGAGGCGATGCAGGCCGGGCAGGCGCACCACGCGATGTCGCTCGACGCCCAGCAGCAGACCGAGGACGGAGAGGGCATCCCGCTCTCCGAGCGCGTCGGCTCGGACGATCCCGGCTTCGACACCGTCGAGTACGGAGTCGCGATCGAGGACGCGCTGCAATCGCTGTCGGAGCGCGACCGCATGGTGCTTCACCTGCGGTTCATCGAGGACCTGACGCAGACCCAGATCGCCGAGCAGGTCGGTGTCTCCCAGATGCACGTCTCGCGGATCCTCCGCGGGGCGCTCGAGCGGCTGCGCGAGGAGGCGGCCCGGCAGGCCTGAGACGCCTGGACGCAGCCGGGCCCGAGCTTGGCGAATGCGGCCCGGCGCTAACTGTCGATCACGACGCGCAGGAACTCCTGCTCGTCGTCGGCCCTGGTGACCTCGACGTCGGTCGCAAGCTTGCGCAACGAGGTGCCACCCGGCAGCTCGAGGCCCTCGAGAATTCGCTCCGAGCCCCCCGGGACGAGCGGGCCGATTCGAACGTCGAGCCGGCCGTCGCCGTCGAGGATCTCGAGTCCAACCGTCCCGCCGCTGAAGTCGGCGGCCGCGTGCGCCGAGACCGCATCCCCGATCAGCACGGTGTCGGAGAGGCGGTCGATCGAGAAGTCCGCACGCGTCGCCAGCGCCCCGATCACGCGCGAGAGCACCATGCGCGCCGTCTCGCCGGGTGCGATCGACATCCGCGTCCCTACGGTCTCGGGGGCGTCCGGCACGCCGGCCGGTCCGTCTCCGTTGGCGTGGCGCTCGTAGCTGAGTCGCATCCTGACCTCGGTCCCGTGGCCGGCCCCGCCCGTGATCTCGAAGCTGTCCGACAGCGCCGCGATCAGCGGCAGGCCGAGTCTCAGGCTGTCCTCATCGGGATCGGCGGGACGCGGCTGAAAGCCCTCGCCGCGGTCGCGCACCGTGATCTCCATGTCCGCGGCGCGTGGCTTCGCAATGACCTCGATCGGTCCCGGCTTGCCCTCGGGGTAGGCGTGGACGACCGCGTTCGTGCACGCCTCCGTGACGATCGTCTTGACGTTCGCGATCCCGTTGTCGTCGAATCCGATGGTCTCGGCGAAGCCGGCGAGCGCCTGGCGAACGACCGCGAGGTTCTCCGGCAGGGCCGCGACCGTCAGCTGCAGGCCCTCGGCGGTCATCGCCCCGGGGCGCCTGACCGGGCCTCGCCGACGGCCGCCTCGCGGCTCGGATGTACCGGCAGCGTGGCGGTCAGGTTGGTCACCTCGAGGACACGCTCGACGGGCTGCGCTCCGCCGGAAAGCGCGACGGCGAAGCCGATGCCGCGCTGATGAGCCTCGCGCCGGCCGTCGAGCACGGCGCCGATGATCGACGAGTCGATGAACGCTGCCCCCGAGAGGTCGACGACGATCGGCTTCCCGACCCCGATCGCATGCTCGAGCCGCTGGCGCAGCTCGGGCGCCGTGTTGAGGTCGTGTTCGCCGCTGAAGGTGATCACCGCCACGCCTCCATCCGCGTGGTCGATCGCGATCTCCCCCGGTCCCATGGAGCCAGAATACCTTTCGCGGCGCGAATTGAAACGCGCCTCCGGATTGCCGCCAGTTTGCGTGTTTAGAGCGGCGCGGGGCGGGGGTAACAGGTGAGAGGAGCAAACCCCGCTCCCCCCTGTACCCGCGGCGGGCCCGGAGGTCGTCCCCTGGGTCCGTCGCTTTTTCGTGCGCGCACGGCGCGGGTTCGTGCGTGGCGAGGTCAGTCCAAAGTCCAATAGTCTGGAGGTGGCGATGGCGAGGATCGAGGACTACCGCTTCGGTCACGTGGTCGTCGATGGCGAGGAGCACTCGCGTGACGTGATCGTGCTTCCCGAGCGGGTCGTCGGCAACTGGTGGCGGCGCGACGGGCACTCGCTTGTGATCGAGGACCTCGACGAAGTCCTGAACGAGCTCCCCGAGCACCTCGTCGTCGGCTGCGGCCACGATGGCCGGCTGCGCCCCAGTCCCTCGGTTGCCGATGCACTGGCGGAGCGCGGGATCGAGATGGAAGCGCTCCCGACCGACCAGGCCGTGCGACGCTACGAGGAGCTGCGGGCCTCAAACCCCGCGGCGACCGCCGCGGCTCTGCACCTCACCTGCTGAGATCCGCTGAGCTCGCCGCCCACCATCGGCGTGCTCGGGGACGTGATGCTCGGCCGCGGCGTCGCCGACGCGCTGCGCCGCGGCGATCCCGAGCAGGTGTGGTCCCCCGAGGTCCAGGCGATCGCGCGGCGCTGCGACCTCGTGATCTGCAATCTCGAGTGCTGCGTCTCTCAGCGCGGTGAGCGCACCGCTCGCATCCCGGGCAAGCCGTTCTTCTTCCGCGCTCCGCCGGCCGCCGTGGAGTCGCTGCGCGCGATCGGGGTCGGGGCCGTGGGGCTCGCCAACAACCACGCCCTCGACTACGAGGAGCCGGCGCTCGCCGACACGCTCGAGCTGCTCGCCCAGGCGGGCATCGCGGTAGCGGGAGCGGGCGCCGACGTGACAGAGGCGCGACGCGGCGCGCTCGTCGACGCCGGAGGCGCGACGCTGGGCCTGCTCGCCGTGAGCGATCATCCGCTCGAGTTCGCGGCGCGCGAGGACGCCCCCGGGATAGCCCACGCCGACCTGTCGCGCGGCGTCCCCGGCTGGCTGGGCGACGAGCTGGCACGGCTTCGCTCGGCCGCCGACCTCGTCGTCGCCTTCCCGCACTGGGGCCCGAACATGACCACGGCTCCAGCCGGCTGGCAGCGGCGCGCGGCCCAGCAGCTCGTAGACGCCGGCGCGGATCTCGTCGCCGGGCATTCGGCGCATGTCTTCCACGGCGCCGGGTGGAGTGATCGCGGCCCGCTGCTCTACGACCTCGGCGACGGGCTCGACGACTACGCCGTCGATCCCGCGCTTCGCAACGACCTCGGGATGATGGCGCTGTGGCGCCCCGGCGCCGCGGACCGGGAGGTCGAGCTGGTCGGCTTGCTGCTCGACTTCTGCCGCACCGAGCTCGCGAGCGGCGAGGACGCCGAATGGATCGCGCGCCGCCTCGACGCCGCCTGCCGTGAGCTTGGAACGAGCGTCGAGCGCCTCGCCGAGCAGCGCTTTCGCGTGCAGCCGGCTTAGGCCCTTAGTCGAGCGGGCGCTCCGGCAGCGGCCCGCCCGCGAAGTGTCCTTCCTGGCATCGCTATGCGCTGTCCATGCAGGACGCTTGGGCGTTGCTGCCCGCCGCCTTACTCGCTTAGCGTCCCCTGCTCGGGCGGATAGGTCAGGCGCTCGCCCTCGGCGACGGCGAACGGGGTCAGCCTGTGCGGCTCGGTGCGTCCGTCGGGCATCACATGGATCACCGCCCAGCCGCGGACGAGCAGCGCGTCGGCGATGAGCTGGCGGTGGCAGCGCCACCACGGGCCCTCGGCGCACATGACGGCGGTGCGGCGCTCGGCCGCCAGCGCCTCGAGCGCCTCGATCCCGCGCCCGAACTCGGGCGTCGTCATGTGGTCGGCATAGCCGCGAAAGCCGTCGACTCGCCAACCCGTATTCGGCGAGTCGGGAACCGGCCGCCGCCGGCCGCCCAGCTCGTCCCCGAGCGCCACGTATTCGATTCCCTGCATCTCCAATGCGGCCTCGAGCGCCGCAGCGTTGAAGTGCGGCAGGCGCCGCGAGGAGGGATGGCGGCGCACGTCGGCGACCGTCTCGATCGCGTGGCGATCGAGCAAGGCGAGGAAGCCGCTCTCCGAATGAGTGGAGTGGCCGATCGTCAGCACCTCCGCCGGGTGCCGGCCCGCCGCCACGGTGGCTCAGCCGATCCGGGTCTCGAGGCGCCCGAGCGTGGGCGAGTCGATCACGATCTCGTCACCCGGCGCGAGCCAGACGCGGGGGTCGCGCGTGCTGCCGACCCCCGACGGGGTCCCGGTCGCGACGATGTCGCCCGGCTCGAGGGTCATCAGCGCCGAGAGCCGCGCGACAAGCGAGGGGACGGGGAAGATGAGGTCGTCTGTCGACGCGGCCTGCATCTCCTCCCCGTTGAGGGTGAGCGAGAACTCGATCGCGTCGTGGGGCCCGGCGTCGTCCGGCGTGACCAGGGCCGGCCCGCACGGAGCCGAGCCGTCGAAGATCTTGCCCGGCATCCACTGCGGGGTGGCGAACTGCAGGTCGCGCGCCGAGAGGTCGTTGAAGAGCATGTATCCGGCGACGTGATCGAGCGCCTCGTCCTCGGAGACCACGCTGGCGCGGCTGCCGATCACGAACGCGACCTCGGCCTCGAAGTCCAGCTTGTCGCTCGCCGCGGGCATCGGCACGGCGGCCCCGGGCGCGGCGAGCGCGTTGCGAAACTTGCCGAAGAAGGTCGGGCTCTCGGGCGGGTCGATCCCGGCCTCGGCGGCGTGGGCGCGGTAGTTGAGCCCGATGCAGACGATCTTGTCGGGGTCGGGCACCGGCGGCAGCAGCTCGATCTCGTCGAGCGGGCGCCCCACGCCGGGGTCGATCCGCGCGGCGAGCGTGTCGAGCTCGCCGGCCTCGAGCAGGGCGCGAACGGACGCCCCCGCGTCGACCACCGTCCCGTCCTCGACGATCCCGGCGCGGACAACCCCTTCGGCCTCGTAACTGACGATTCGCACGTCGGTACGATTATCGGAGTGCGGGCCTCACCGGCCCGTACGTTGCGCCCGGGGGCGTAGCTCAGTCGGTTTAGAGCGCCGGCCTGTCACGCCGGAGGCCGCGGGTTCGAGTCCCGTCGCTCCCGTTCAGGACGCCTCATGGCTTCGGATATCGGAGTCCTCGGTCGGCCGGCTCGGTCATGCACGATTCCGGTGCACTCCCTTCGCCGGCCTCCCTGCGTCCACCGATCTCCTCGCCCTGAGACGCCCTGAACAGGTCGCTCCGATCCTCGCCCCGCGGCCTCGGTCCCGAGCCGCGGGTTCGAGTCCCGTCGCTCCCGTTTCGCGCAA
Organism: Solirubrobacterales bacterium; assembly: GCA_035637595.1. Classification (GTDB taxonomy): domain Bacteria; phylum Actinomycetota; class Thermoleophilia; order Solirubrobacterales; family 70-9; genus DASPWW01. The sequence continues at coordinate 44,841 of DASPWW010000015.1, forward strand.
CCGCTCTGGCAAGCGGATCGCGCGGTTTCGCGACCGCTGCTCTCTGCCGAATCCGGATGGGGTACCAGGCGATCGCGTCCATCGACACGACCGCGTGTCATCTATTCAGGCGTTTGACACGCCGTCAAAACGAGCGGTGGCGATCAGCCACGGCCGCTGGCCGATTAGGAGGAGGCGTCGAATTCTCGGGTAGGATTGCGACGCGATGCGGGGGAAGCGAATTCGGGTGATCCTTCTTACCTGCTGTGGGGCTCTCCTACTCTCTGGTTGCGGAGGGTCGGGAGACGACTCGGGCAGCAGCGCGACAGGGTCGGCCGGGACCACTACTTCCACCACTTCCCTGAACTTCGGCGTCTTCGCGGACGATGTCGACGCTCTCCGGAACGCCGGCTTCGCCGTACCAACGACCGGTGACGAGCTGTCGAACGACTACAACGGGGTAGCGGCTCAGGCGCGGATCCACGCTGGGCGGGGCAAGGAGGAGTACTACGCCGTGCAGTTCGCGTCGCCCGCCGACGCCAACACTGCGGCCGCGCCGTTCGAACAGGCCGGCCGACGCACCCTGACGAAGGTCATCGGCCCCACGCTCTACTACGTGACCGTCTACGCAGGGGGCAAGGAGCCGTCGCCGGCTGAATTCGCGCGCTTCATCTCGCTCGCCAAACCGCAGTAACTCTCAGTCTCGCGCCGCGCGCCACCGCGCGATCGCCGGCCGCGACGATCTCGAATGCCGACTGCGGCCATCCGAAGGCAAGTCAGAGCGGCGGCGGCAG
>DASPWW010000016.1:0-5153 GCA_035637595.1 Solirubrobacterales bacterium
GAACGTCGCGCGCATCTCCGAGGTCAGCTCGTCGAGAAACTCCTCGCGGTAGGTCGAGTCGGTGAGCATCGCGATCGCGAAATAGAAACCCGAGAAGGCGGCGAGGCCGGCGGCGACGCGCAGCAGCTCCGAGGTCAGCTCGACGCGGTCGCCGAGCAGGTCGAAGCCGACCAGCTCGGTACCGCCCGACCCGATCCACTCCTGCCTGACCGCCTCGTTGATCGACAGCAAGCCGAAGGCGACGAAGAACAGGCCGACCGCGAGGCTGACGATCAGGACCTGGGTGGCCTGGCTGACGAACATCACCAGCCCGACGTTGAGGCGCTGGCGGCGGTCGAGGGGCTTCTGCGCCTCGCCGGCCTCGCGCTCGATCCCGCGGGCCTCGAGCGGGATCCGCACGAGCAGGAACACCGACCCGAGCACCACGAACAGCGCGAGGATCGCCCAGAACTGACCCGTTGAGATCGCCGAGAAGATCTGCCACATCTCCTGGTTCGTGAACGAGAGCAGGGCGAAGATCATCAGCAGCGGCACGGCCTTGGCGAGCAATCCCAGCGCCGAGGTGAGCTGGCCGATCAGGCGCGCGAGGACCCAGCGCAGGATCGCCACCAGCCCGTAGCCGATCGCCGCGTAGATCAGCCCCAGGACAGCCAGGTTCGCCGCCACCGTCGCGGCAGCGCTTCCGATCTGGCCTCCGAAGATAAGCGGCAGCAGCGCGGGCAGCAGGACGAAGGTCGCCAGCTCGACTTTCCCGACCGTCCGCGGCACCGACCAGAAGGGCCGCCCCCGCGCCCGATTGACGATCCCGATCGCGACGAGCAGGATCGCAAGCCCGCCAAGCGCCGCGGCCACGTTCGCGGCCGGCGACCAGTCGAGCTGGATCGCGCCCAGCATCTCGCCGCAAAAGACGAGGGCGAGCACCGGCACTGCGCGGTTGAAGACGTCGGTCGAGGCCCTGAAGCCCTCGATGAACAGCGGAAGCCCAGCACGCCGGAAGCGCTGCTCGTATCCGGCGAGATCGTCGCTGCGACGCGGGGCCACGAACGGATTTCAGCGACGGGGGCGGACGGCGCCCCACCCAGGTGGCGATAATCGCGCGATGGCTCAGCGTCGCCTTCCGCGCCTGCGTGGACGCGACCCCGTCGCGCGCCGCCGTCATCCGCTTCTGGCCGTGCTCGCCGACCTCGACCAGGCGGCGCTTCGGGCGCTGCGCACTCGTGCCCACGGGCGCGTCCCCGATGCCGTGATGAAGACGCTGGGGATGGCGGGCGAGTGGGGGGCCGTGTGGGCCGCGACCGCGGCAACCGCCGCGGCGGTCGACGGGGGACGCAGGCGGCGCTGGATGATCGCCGGCGCAGTCGGCCCGGCGGCGATCGGCGTCAACTTCGCGGTCAAGGTCGCGGTGGGCCGCAAGCGGCCGGTGCTCGAGGAGCACCCTCCGCTCGCGCGGGCGCCGACCAAGCTGTCCTTCCCCTCAGCGCACGCAACGTCGTCCCTCGCCGCCGCGACGGCGATGGGACGCATCGCACCGGGCGGCCGCCCGGTGCTCTACGGGCTCGCGGCGGCGATCTGCCTGAGCCGCCCCTACCTGGGCATGCACTATCCATCCGACGTGGTCGCCGGCGCTGCCCTCGGCATAGCGCTGGGTCGTCTCGTCCCGGGCCTCGACGGCGGCCCTCCCACCGGCGGAAGCGCCGAACCACACAGCGCCGCGCCGTGAAGGTCGGAATCGTCGGGCTTCCCAACGCCGGCAAGACGACCCTGTTCAACGCGCTCACCCGGTCCGCCGCCGAGACCGCGGTCTACCCTTTTACGACGGTCGACGAAAACGTCGCCGTCGTCGAGGTCCCGGACGACCGGCTCGAGCCGGTAGCGACCGCCGCTCAGGCGGCCCCGGTCGTGTTCGAGACCATCGAGTTCCACGACATCGCGGGACTCGTGCGCGGCGCCTCCGAGGGAGAGGGGCTCGGCAACCGCTTCCTCGCCGCGATCCGCGAGACCGACGCGATCTGCCACGTGGTGCGCGCGCACTCCGACCAGGGGGTACCCCATCCCGAGGGCGACGTGGAGCCGGCGCGCGACATCGAGATAGTCGAGGCGGAGCTGCGCCAGGCCGACCTCGAGACCGCCCGGCGGCGGCTCGAGCGGGTTACGAAGCAGGCGCACTCGGGCGACAAGGAGGCAATCGCCGAGCGCGACTGGCTGGAAGAGGTGGTCGCGGCGCTCGGCGGCGCCGAGGCGACGCGCTCGATCGACGCGCCGGAGGCCGCCGCCCAAGCTCCGGCTCGGCTCCAGGCCCTGACCTCCAAGCCGGTCCTCTACGTCGCCAACGTCGACGAGGGCGAGGCCGAGGTGCCCGACGCGATCGCGGCGCGCGCCGCCGAGGCCGGCGCGGCCGCGGTGGCGGTCAGCGCCCGCATCGAGTCCGAGCTCGCCGAGCTGGACGACGCCGAGGCCGCTGAGATGCGCGCCGAGCTCGATCTCACCGAGTCGGGGCTCGAGCGCCTCGTCGCCGCCGCCTACGACCTGCTCGGCCTGATCACGTTCTTCACAGCCCACGAGGGCGTCGAGGCTCGAGCCCGCAGCCTGCCGCGCGGCGCCACGGCCTGGGACGCGGCGGGCAAGGTCCACTCTGACATCCAGGCCGGCTTCGTGCGCGCCGAGGTGATCGGGTGGCGCGAGCTGATCGAGGCCGGCGGCTACGCCGCCGCCCGCGAGCGCGGCGTACTCCGAACCGAGGGTCGCGACTACGTCGTCGCCGACGGCGACGTGGTCACGATCCGCCACTGAGCAGCGGTCCCACCTGGTCCGAGGCGGTGACGTGGATCACGTCGGGCTCGACCGCGTAGTCGATCAGGGCCAGGGCTTGGAGCCGGTCGAGGACGAACTGGAAGGCGCCGGCCTGGGTGTCGGACTCGTAGTCGCGTGCGATGTCGAATGACCACCCGGCGGCGTGCAGCGGATAGTCGTCGATCGCCCGCGGGTCCCGATCGCGCAGCAGGTCCTCGTAGGCGCGGTCGCGCACCGCGCTCGTCACGGTGAGCGTGCCGCCGCCGTAGATCTCCCGCACCCGCGCCGCGAGGTAGATCAGCGTCGCAACGGCCTCGGGCCGCAGCCCGCGGTAAAGCGCCGGGGCCGAGCCCGCCTCGGCGGAGAGCTCGCCGATTCCGGCGTCGAGCGCGTAGCCGAGCTCGGGCGACTCGGGGATCGGGACGATCGCGCCGGCGCTCCACGCGGCCTCGAGCTGCCCCGGGTCCGCGAAGGTCTCGGTCGAGTCGGTCGGATGGAAGACCTGCTCGCCGGTCGGCCCGCCGTCCTGGAGGCGCTCGAGCTCGCGCAGCTCGGCGGGATCGTCTCGGTACAGGCGCATGATTCCCTCCGCCGCGAGGACCTTCCAGTAGTACTCCGACGACTCGTCACCGAACGAGGCGAGCAGGTCCCAGGTCTGGGGATGGCTGTGAGGCGAGGAGTTGAAGTACAGCTCCGCGTAGGGGACCGGGTCGCCGCCAGGATCGGGCTCCTCGGAGAGGTAGGTCTCGATCACCTGCTCGAGGTTGCCGATCCCCATGTGGTACGAGACAACGGCAAGGTCGTCGGCGCCGAATCGCCGCTGGGCGATCTCCAGGTAGCGGACGGCTCCCGCCAGGGCGGCGTCGGGATCGAAGCGCTCGTCGATCCGCGCCCGCTCGGCGGTCAGCCGCCGCGCCCGCTCGAGCTTGCCGAACTCGTAGGCGCGATTGATCTGCCTGGTGAGCTTGCGGCTGCGCTCGAGGTCGACCCGCATCCCGAGCAGGTCCTGGGCCGTCGAGGCGACGATCTGCGCGAGCCCGGCGGCGGCCTCGGGGTCGTCGCCGGCGATCACCTGCGAGCGCCCCGCGCTCTCCAGGAACACCATCGCCTCCAGCGCGTCGGGGTCGACTTCGGTCGACCCGATCGCGCGCTCGATCTCGTCGCGGTAGCGCGCGACGAGCCGGGCGGTGTGGAACGCGCCCCCCGGGCTGTTGGCGTAAAGCACGTGGGCCAGGCCCGCCGCCGCCCGGGCCTCGAACTCGCCCCGGCGGTCGGGCTCGTAGGCGAACGGGTCACCCTCGAGCGGCGCCCCCTCCAGGCTTACGGGGGCGACGGCCGCATCGCCGCGCGCGATCAGGCCCGCCACCAGCGCCGCGACGAGCACGACCGCCGCACCAAGGGCGGCCAGCCTCGCCCATGGTCCCGCCGGAGCATCGGTGACGCCCTGCGTCGTCATGCGGCGCAGCTTGACAGGGGGCCGCGCAGCGCCGTGTTACGTTGCCGCGGTGCGCACCCAGGCTCGATTTCCGGCACTCGATCGCGAGGCCGGCCACTACGAGAGCTTCTACATCAAGGCCACCCGTCCCGAGGGCGGCCTCGGGGTGTGGATCCGCCACACCATCCACAAGCGGCCCGGTGCCGAGCCGACCGCCTCGATCTGGTTCGTGCTCTTCGACGGCGAGGCGGCCTCGCCGGCGGCCACCAAGGCGACGTTCCCGGCCGCCGAGCTCGCCGCCCCCCAAGCCGGCTACGTGCGCGTCGACGGCGCAACGCTCGAACCCGGTCGGGCGGTCGGGGAGCTCCACAGCCTGGTGCTCAACGCCAGCTGGGACCTCTCCTTCACGGACTCCGGGGAAGCGTTCCGCCACCTCCCCTACGGGTGGATGTACCGCGCGCCGCTGCCGCGCACCAAGCTGCTCAGCCCCCACCCGAGCGCCCGCTTCAGCGGCCGGGTGACGGTCGCGGGGCGCGACATCGAGCTCGATCGCTGGCCGGGGGTGATCGGGCACAACTGGGGCGCCGAGCACGCCGAGCGTTGGGTCTGGATCCAGGGTGGCTGCTTCCCCGGCCATCCCGAGGACAGCTACCTCGACATCGCGGCGGGGCGGATCAAGGTCGGCAGGTGGACGACTCCCTGGATCGCCAACGGAATGCTGTTCATCGACGGCGAGCCGCACCGCCTCGGCGGCCTCGATCGGGTTCGCAGCACGGAGCTGAACGAGGAGCCGACGAGCTGCGAGTTCAGGCTGACCGGAAAGGGGATCACCGTGCGCGGCAGGGTCTCCGCGGAGCAGCGCAACTTCGTCGGCTGGGTCTACGCCGACCCCGAGGGCCCCGAGCACAACACGCTCAACTGCTCGATC